>JAGYJL010000040.1 GCA_018402015.1 Flavobacteriales bacterium
GAGGCGTACAAGAAATTCAAGCAGGAATTTGCAGATATTCTGATAGATCGAGTGGAGAAAAAGCTTGGCAAGGACGTAAAATCACACATCGAATATTGCGATATCGCCACACCAATTACGCACTGGCGATACACTGGAAACAGAGAAGGTTCGCTAATGGGAGCTCGCCCGGGTAAAGCCAATATGCAGGCTAAAATTGCCGGACACAGAACGCCAGTAAAAAATCTATGGCTTAGTGGTCATTGGGCAGATCTGGGCGGGGGCGTTCCCATTGCAGTGAAAACCGCTATGAATTCTTCGCTGTTGGTTATCCGTGAATTGAAACCTGAGACTTTTGAAGTGATGGCCAAGTATTTCGATTGTAAGATATCAAAGGATGAAGCCGACCAAACGGGCGTGTTTCGAGCCTATGATAATTCTTGGATTCAAGACCCAACTCCAGCAGACAAAAAGCGGGTTGCGTATTTACAGGCAGAAGATTAACTCGTTCTTCGCTTACTGTTTAAACGCCTTTTTGAACTTCTCCAATTTCGGACCTACTACCATGGAACAGTAGGAATTACCGGGGTTCTGCGCGTAATAATCCTGATGGTAATCTTCTGCAGGATAGAACTTCTCAAAGGCTGATATCTCGGTAACAACCGGAGCACCGTAAGCGTTTTCTGCATTCAAGCGGTTCTTGTATTCCTTGGCCAGCATTTCCTGTGTGGCGGTGTGATAAAAGATAACCGAACGATACTGCGTGCCAACATCCGCACCTTGACGGTTGAGTTGCGTTGGATCGTGCGAAAGCCAGAAAGCCTCCAAAAGCGTTTCGTAGGAAACGATGTCTGGATCGTACGTTACTTGGATCACCTCCGCATGTCCCGTTCTTCCTGTGCAAACTTCTTTGTATGAAGGATTCTTGATTGTTCCGCCACTGTAACCAGAAACCACGCTACTTACACCATTAATGTTCTGAAACATGGCTTCAACACACCAAAAACATCCTGCGCCAAAGGTGGCTTTCTCCAATGCGGCTTCGTTCGTACTGTCCATTTTAGTTGCTGTTTTTTCGGTTCCGAAAATAGTCATCGCCCCGATGAGAATTGCTGCTATGATCGCTATTGAATACTTCATGACCTTGTGTTTGAATAAACAGTAATACAGCATCAAAGTTCAAATATTGTCTCAAGGCAGTTATTTAGGCAGAAATATCGGCCAGAGATACTTTCGGTTCCATTCTATCTAACAGGAATGTCACTTCAACAAATTTGATAAAGCAGCCCCAAGACATCCCCACTTCAGTTGAAACCATAAACGCGTGTAACTTGCGCCTCCTATGAGATACACCGTTCAGAATGCACCTTTCCCAATCAAACAATTGAATTGGTTGTTTGGATTGGTGGTTGGTGGAACCTGGCTGCTTGTAACCATGCTTTCTCGCCTAACGCAACGGGTTGAATGTGTTGGGCTTGAGAATCTGAACACAAGTCCGAACCACATCTATTGTTTCTGGCACGAAAACCTACCTATTCACTTTGCGGTAAACCTTCGTATTCGAGAGCCACAGATATGGCTGCAGCATCCTATGCTGTTCATGAAACCTGTGCACATGATGGTAAAATGGATGGGAGTTAAGGAGTTGGCATATGGTTCTAGCGGAAACAAGGGCAAAGCTGCATTGGAACGTGTGCTACATCAACTTCAGAATGGCTACAGCACCATGATAAACCCAGACGGACCTGCTGGTCCCATCAAAAAACTCAAACCTGGTGTACTTATTATGGCCAAAGAGACCGGGGTTCCGATAATTCCTATAACCATGGATGCTTCGCCTAAATGGGTTTTGAATACGTGGGATAAAAAAAAGATGCCACTGCCTTTTTCGAGAATACGGGTGACGTTTCACGCACCGATCTACATTGACGGATCTTTCAATGATTCTGATATTAAGAAACTAGAGGCGATTCTCTCTTTGCCGTAAGCTCTAATCAACAGTTTGAGAGACGCTAGAGTTCACCACGTTCTATCTTCACAACTATCTCCTCAATAAGCTTATCCCGTCCTTCAGAATCGTACTCAGATTTTAGATCGTAATCGAACATTTTGGCAATTCCCTGAAAGAACCAAGCGGTGAATCCGCCTCGAAATTCTTTGATGATGTCGTAAGAGATATTGCCAGTTTCTCTATCCAACAACTTGATGAGAATCCTACCCTGTGTGAATGACAATTTCATCAATTCGCCCTCATAATCACGTTTTATCTCTTTCTCTAATTCCTTCATCCGCTTCTTCCGCTCGCGAGGATTCATATGCTTTACTTCCTCCTCCACTTCTCTCATCCGCTTACCTGCCAGTTTAGCATAGGGCAACACTTTCTTTACATGGTACACCAGTCTACGGTATTGTTTTTCGGACTTTTTGCTCTTGAAAACCCTTTTAGCGGTGGCTCTTGCAGGAGGTAGTGAAATGACCGGAATTGTGTCTCCATCAACGATTATCGCATCGTACAATTTTCCGTTAATGAGTGCCGATGCTGTGCTATCTCCTGTTCGTTCTTTGGAAGTTGTGGAACTATCTGCATGTTTACCCACAGCCAATTTTTGAGCCGATACCATGAACGGCAACAAGAGAAAAAATATGACGATGGTGGGACGCATCATTCTAGGAACAGTCAATTTTCGCGCCAACCCAATTTAAGAACCGATCGTTACGATCGGTTCCGTTTCCAATTGGAAACGTCAGAAGTTCCAGCTTCGGCAACTTGTGGTTGGTTACCAGCGTTTGCAACAAATGCAGTAAGCAAGGCAGCCAGTTCTGCTTGGTCCTCAGCGCTGTGATCCAACATTTCTGGCGCATAGTGCTGCTGAACAAAACCTGTATCGAATTTACCAGTGGCAAAGGCCTCATGCGCCATAACAAACTTGCAGAATGGCAACGTGGTCTTCACACCGGTTATTTCATACTCATCAATGGCTCGTATCATCTTAAATCGTGCCTCATCCCTATTCTCGGCATGAACGCACAGTTTGGCAATCATCGGGTCATAGTAAATTGGAATATCCATGCCTTGCTCAAAGCCATCATCAACTCTTACTCCTGCACCTTGCGGACGAACGTATCGTTCTAACTTACCGATATCAGGCAAGAAATTGTTCTGAGGATCTTCTGCATAAACGCGAGATTCAATTGCATGACCATGGATCTTCAGGTCTTCCTGAGAAAAAGAGAGTTTTTCTCCGCGAGCAATTCTGATCTGTTCTTTTACAATATCGATACCCGTAATCAATTCCGTTACGGGATGTTCTACTTGCAATCGGGTATTCATTTCCAAGAAATAGAAATCGAGATTCTCGTCAACAAGGAATTCGACCGTGCCGGCACCAACATAGCCACAAGCACGGGCAACGTCTTTGGCGCATTCGCCCATTTTATGTCGCATTTCTGAAGTTACTACCGCAGAAGGAGCCTCTTCGATCACCTTCTGATGGCGTCTTTGAACAGAACATTCGCGCTCAAACAGATGCACAACATTTCCGTGCTTATCTGCCAATACTTGTATTTCTATGTGCCGCGGAGAACCAACGAAACGCTCGATGAAAACCGCTCCATTACCGAAAGATGACGTTGCCTCGCTAATTGCCAAATTCATCTCCTCTTCCAACGAAGCTTCGTTGTGAACAATACGCATTCCTTTACCTCCACCACCAGCAGAAGCCTTGATCATTACAGGGAAACCGATCTGTTTGGCAGTCGAAATCGCCTCTTTTAGATCCTCTACCGCACCTTCTGTTCCTGGAACCAACGGAATGTTGTAACTCTTGACCGCTGCCTTAGCAGAAAGCTTATCGCCCATTATTTCCATGGAATGCGCAGATGGTCCGATAAGCGTAACTCCAGCTTTTTCCAATGCATTGGCAAAACCAGCATTTTCTGATAGGAAACCATAACCTGGATGTACGCCATCAACATGCAGTTGCTTGCAGACCTCAATGATCTTATCTCCGAGCAAATAACTTTGGTTAGATGGTGGCGGACCAACGCAAACGGCCTCATCGGCATATCGCACGTGCAAGGCGTTTCTATCTGCCTCCGAATAAATTGCAACGGTCTTAATGCCCATTTCTCGGGCCGAACGCATAATGCGCAAAGCTATTTCGCCTCTATTGGCTACCAGAATTTTCTCCATCCTCTCCCTTTTTGAAGGACGGCTAAATTAAGCATTGCGAAAAACGAATTGGAACCAGATAATTCTAGCCCAGATCATGCATGGCCAGCAACGGAACTTTGGTGTGTAGCGTAAGTCTTCTGGTTACGCTTCTGTGAAAAATAGAATCGAAGAAGTTGTTCTTCCTTGGCACTACTGCCAATAGATCGATCTTATGTGTGTTAAGGTATTCTTCGACCGCATTCGCCTTATCGTTGCTGTTCTCGAAGTGGAACGTATGCTCAATATCTTCTAGAATGTGATCCAGTTTAAGACCCGCCACGGCTTCATCAACGGTGGTCATTTTACCTTCGTCCAGCACATTCATCAAATGAATATGAGACTTGTTTTTCTTGGCTATGTCAAGCAGCGGGTCAATTACACTGTTGGTGCTCAATCCTTTGTTGTCTGAGGCAAAAAGAATCTGCGAAGGAAGTGCATTAACATCCGCACTTTCTGGAACTGCGAGAACTGGACATGTTGCAGCTTGAATAACGTCTGCCGTGTTGCTTCCGATGATAGCCGCTGCCAATCCACTGGCTCCTTTGGTTCCCATAACAATGAGGTCGATACCCTCATCCTCAACCAACTGTTGAATATTAAACGATAATGAACCCATTTCTACCTTGGCGCTGAAGGCGTAGCCTTTCCCCTTATGGACCTCATTCAAGTTCTTCACGTCAGAATCAAGAATCCGCTGTAACTCTTCTGTCCCAAGCATGTCCACAGGTACTGGCATGTCTGCCGCGTATGTTGGAATATCGAAGGTTTGGAACAGAATGAATTCAACCGGCTCTCCTCTGAAAAGATTCAACGCATAGTTGAGTGCATGCTGTGCATTTGAACTACGATCGGTTGGAACTAGAATTCGTTTCATGTTTTGTGTTTTCAGTGAAATGCGAACAGAGGAATACTCGAGTGCATCATCATCGCTTTGGTATTACTTGTTCCGAACATTCTTGAGAAGAGGTCATTCTTGCGGTTTACCATGGCAAGTACGTCAACTTCATTTGCCTTTATGAACGTTTCTATCCCTTCGTTGATGTTGGCTGCTTCTACAAAATGAATACTGTGTCTTACTCCTTCGAAAGAACCTTCTGATCTGCGCTTCTGACCTTCAGCATTTCCCACATGACCTAACTCTCCTTTTTGCACCACGTTAAGAATAAGCACCTCGGCATCGAATCGATTACTCAGGTCGACAAGTACTTGAGGTAATTTTCCTTCAATAAGTACTTGATCATCTGCAGCGAAGACGATTTTAGTTGGAACTTGAAGTTCAGCATCAGCAGGAATGGCCATTACAGGGCAATCCACATCTGATAAAACATTAGAAGCAACGCTGCCAATGAGCACTTCTTTGAGTCCGCTGGCACCTTTGGTTCCCATAATAATCAGATCGTATTCCCCTTTTGCCGTAAGCTTCTTTAGCGCCACACTTGGCGAGCCAGCAACTGCTTTGATCGAGATATTCTGTTCCAACCTTGGCATAGTACTGACCAATGCTTCTTTCGCTTCATTCAATAACTGAATCGAGTCCTTTTCTAAAATATCTGCAATGGATATAAGCATAGTCGCTCCAGAATGAGGAATCTCAAATCCGTTGACAAGAACATAATTGGCCTCCTCGCCAAAAAGTTCCACCGCGTAGCGCATGGCCTTATTGGCATTATCAGAAAAATCGGTCGGAATGAGAATATTCAGCATACAGTCTACTTGAAGTTAGTTTCCAAAGAAATAGATACAAGCAGCCAAGCTAATTGAGTGCCATCACTGATAAAACTGACATTTGTCAAATAAACCGAGCATCTACGATCAAGGCCACTTTTTCCGTATTTCCAATAAATGTCAACTGCTAGGCTTATTTCAGGTATGCCTTCATCTTATATTCGTAAAACAATTTAATCGGCACAACGTTGCTTAAGTTGTTCAAAACCAAACGAATGAAGAAAAACATTATCACTCCGATCGTTTCGATCCTACTCATCACTATTCCATTTTTGTCTTTTTCGCAGACCAGTAACTGTATCACTCACAGCAAAACCAACGAAGAATTAGCCGCTAATCCAGAGCGTTTAGCACTTAGAGAACAGTTGGAGCGCGAATACGAAGAATACTTGCGCACGCCTGAAAACGAGCGGGCTGGCGGAGTAAAGGTTATTCCTACCGTTATTCATGTGATACATGATAACGGCTCGGAGAATCTTTCGAAGCAAACTATTTTGAGTGCAATGGAAGCCGTTAATCTTGAATTGCGTGCTCAGAACAATGGCATCAATTCGGTTACTCCTCCTTTTAACAATATAGTTGGCGACCCTCAATTTGAACTTAGATTGGCCAAAATAGACAACGATGGTAACTGCACGGATGGCATTACGAGGACCCAATCCACTACGACTTATGAAGGTGGAGAAAACGTTAAAAGCATTATCAATTGGAACGATGGAAGTCGCAGATACCTTCAGGTTTGGTTGGTAAATACCGTTGGTAGCGGTGCTGGTGGATATACGTTCTTGCCTGGTTCAAATGGCGCTCAGTCTAACGGCATCATATTAAGGGCTGCACAATTTCAAGGATCGCTAGCTCATGAGTTTGGCCATTGGATGAATTTGAGCCACACGTGGGGCCCTACAAACGAACCAGAACAAACAAGCAACTGCAACTTTGACGATAACGTTTCCGATACTCCAAACACTATTGGGATAAGCGGTTCTTGCAACACAGCTCAAGAAAGTTGTGGCAGTTTGGATAATGTTCAGAATCATATGGACTATTCCACTTGCGCACGCATGTTCACAGCCGGTCAAGCAGCCAGAATGCAGTCTGCTGCCAACTCATCTGTAGGTGGCAGAAACGGTTATTGGGCTCAATCCAACCTAACCGCTACTGGTACCAATGCCGGGTTCACCAACTCGTGCGTGCCGACCATTGATTTCAGTTTGAATGAAACACAAGGTTGCGAGGGTTTGGAAGTTGATTTCGAGGATGGTTCTTGGGGTGCTGATGAAGACCCAAGCTGGGTTTGGTCATGGACTTTCGAAGGTGGCACACCTGCAACCAGCAATGACCCTAACCCCACTGTTACTTACAATGATGCAGGTGTTTACGATGTAAGCCTAACCATTACTACGGCTGCTGGATCAGACTCTTACA
Organism: Flavobacteriales bacterium; assembly: GCA_018402015.1. Lineage (GTDB taxonomy): Bacteria > Bacteroidota > Bacteroidia > UBA10329 > UBA10329 > UBA10329. The sequence goes on from JAGYJL010000040.1 coordinate 7,343, forward strand.
CACGCCAGAATATAATTATGGTCAATCAACTAGGCGGAGGAATCAGCGCCCAGTATCAAGAAGGAATGGAAACAAGTTCATTCCCAGATAATAGCGACCCAATGTTTCAATGGGAAGTAGAATCTGATGGGGGCCTTACTTGGCAGCGCAACACTACGGCAGCGTTTACAGGCGATGCTTCTGCACGTATCAACTTGAGAAGCATTACTGCCGGAAATGTAAATAGCCTTATCAGCCCACCGATTGATATGAGCGATGTGGAGACTGCAAATGCATTTATGACATTCAGATTGGCTCATGCCAACCGTAATTCCACTAATCACGATGAGCAGTTACGTATTTACGCATCAAGAAACTGTGGCGAAACGTGGACCTTGCGTTATACAGAAAGCGGAGATGATTTGAATACTGCAGGTGGTAACGTAACGAGCACTTTTGTTCCTAATGCAAACCAATGGAGGCAAGATCAAGTGTCATTGGCTACAATGGCTGGAGAAGAGCATGTTCTTATCAAGTTTGAGGCTACCAGCGATCAACAGAGCTACTTGTACATTGATGACATCAACATCAACCCTGATCATGGTGTAGGTGTGGATGAAATCGAAACTTTAAGTAGTGCAACGGTTTACCCTAACCCAATTGATGGAACAAGCCAGTTGGAATTGAACTTAACGGAAGCAGATCAGTACACATTTGTGCTTTACAATGTTCTCGGCAAACAGCTTTCTACGATAACTAGAAATCTGAGTGCTGGTTTGAACAGAATCTCATTGAACACATTGGGAACAGAATTGAAGTCTGGTTTCTACCTTATTCAGATCACTACAGAAAGCGGACAACGAAGCATTCGTTTTGTAAAGAACTAACGTTTTCAAAGCGATGAAACAATGAAGTCGCGAGCCAAAAAGAAAAGCCCCGCTTGGCAATGCCAAGCGGGGCTTTTCTGTTCTAAATAGTTGCGGCCGATTCAGAATTAATGACTCACACCCAGTCCGAAACTCACCCCCGGATTGCAACTGCTGAACACCTGCTTATCTGCCTCGAACGGTAGTACGTCTCCACACGGTCGTTGAGCATGTTCGCCACTTTCAGGGCAGCTACGAAGCTACGGACAAGCCGTTGCCCCGAAACTGCCCAATCGGAATAGTGAACGGAATGTTGCGCTGAGCTCCTACCTTAGAAACGATAGTTGTACTTCAGACCGAACGCCACTCCGGGCTTGAAACGGGTATAGATCTGGTCTGTTGCACCGAACGAACGGTACACCAGCAAGCGATCGTCATCCATCATGTTCTCCACACTTAGCGTGAGTCGTGAATTTCGCTTCTGACCAAAACTGTGATAAGCGTTGAAGTTCAAGCTGTGAAAAGGCATGGTATATACATCGGGGTTTCTTCCCGAAGCGATGATCGTGAGCTGCTCGCCCTGCACATTGTAAGAGATGGAGATGCTCGTCTGTGTCTCTCGTATCTCGTAGCTCAGCCCTGCATTCACCGCATAGGGCGACTGTCCACCCATGGCACGGGTGCTCTTTAAGGTCTCGCCATCGCGCAAATTGTTCGTTCGCAGTTCAAATTCGGTCTGCCCGTTGCCGTCCACAATAACGCTTTTGAGATCCACGAACGACCACACCAACGAGGCATTGCCATTTAACATGATGCCGTGATTGCGGGTCTTCTTGTCCGTCCAGTTCACGATGTCTTTGCGAAGCTCGATCTCGGCACCCGCCACTCTGGCAAGGCCGCTATTGCGCGGAGTGATGTTGTTTGGCGCAGTGACGAACGACACCATCTCAATGTGACCAGTGAACTCCTTGTAAAAGCCTGAAAGGGCAAAGATCTCCTTGGGCGACAGATACCACTCATAGCGCAGGTCAAGGTTGTTGATCTTGGTCTGATCCAGATCGATATTGCCAATGAATGTGCGCTTGGTGATGGGGTCGTAGATCTCCGCAATGGACTTCTCACGGAAAGTGGGCCGCGCCACCGACTGATTGATTCCGAAACGTAGATTCATCTTCTCTGTAACATTGTAAACCACATTCAACGATGGCATGAAATTGATCTCATTCAACGTATTTGCGTCATTGTATCTCGGGCCACTTTGGTTCTGGCTCACGCCTGTGTAGAACATGTCCACCTTCTCGATGCGCGCACCATAGACCAGTTTGATGACCTTGGCCAACTGCTGCTGTACCATCAGATAGCCCCCGAAAACATTCTGACGGGCCGAGAAGCTGTTCGATGGCTGGTAGTTTCCAATGGTGTAGGTGCCATTGCGATAGCTGTCATCATTAGGGTCGGAACTCCAATAGTTCTCCTCTTGCAACCACCAGTCGGGGTCGATCTCAATCTCATTCAGGTTGTTTCTGCGGTGCTTGTAGTTGAACACCTCAAACTCGCGCCATTTCAGGTTGCCCGCCACTCCACCTTTCAATTCGAAATTCTTTGGTAACTCAACTTTGAAATCAATCTTAAAGGACTCACCTATCTCATTCAGGTCGCGCCAGAAGCGGTCGATGCCCGCACCTGTGCCCGGACTGAGCGTGGTGTCGCCATTGGTCACCGATATACGCGTTTCACGGAAATCAGGGTCGGAAACACCGGAGAATGATGTGGCATTCGCCCATGAAAGATCGACAATGCCGATACGGTGTGCCCCATTGAGCACCAACGAGCTGAGCCTGCGTGAAGTGTAAGTGAGCACGTCCTCAAGCAAAGTCGCCACGTTCTGGTTGATATCCTCATTCACACGCTTTGCAGCGGTGGACTCACCGCTCTGCGAATGCAGGAAGGTGAGCGAGTAGCTGTTGCCTCGCTTCTTCATAGAGCCAGAGGCGAGTCCGCTCCAGAGCACCGTGTTCTTGCCCACGGCACCTTTCCGGGTCACCCAGGCGTCAAGCTCCAGTTGCGAAGGGTCGTTGTCCTTCAGAAAATCATTCGACTCGAACTCGCTATAGAAGACATGTTCGTTCGCATAGTTGAGTACTACATTGTATCCGAAGGTGCGTCCCTTTTGATTCGTAATCTGGTTACCATGGTTGAATGACAGCGACCCATTCGGCACCGCCACTTTGCTTTTGGTGGCCAATTGCGGGTTGAAGGCACGGGTTATCTCTTCGAGCTGCGGGCTTACCAGTGCCTCATCAGGTATTTTGATCCTGCCGTCAATAGGCAAAGCACGGGAACCGTCATCAAAGCCAAGCCAGTCGAGACTGCCACCATCATAAAGGATGAAATCGCTGTTGAAATGCATGGAGGGAATGTAGGTAATGCCCAGTCCGATCTCGGTGGTCTTCTCCTCCGGGAATTTCTTGGTGACAATGTTGACGAGGCCGCCTGTGAAATCGCCAAAGAGTTCGGGCGAGAAAGTCTTGTAAACCGCCACGTTGTCGAGCATCGAAGTGGGAAAAATGTCCATCTGCACCGAATTCACATCTGGGTCGAGACCCGGCAGCACCATGCCATTGAGCGTGGTGACGGTATATCGGTCGCCAAGGCCGCGCACATACACGTACTTACCATCCTGAACTGTCACCCCTGTGATGCGCTTCATAGCACCGGACAGGTCACTATCCCCTACTTTCCTGAAAGCCTGAGCTGAGAGCCCGTCAGTGACGTTGGTGGCATTCTTCCGTTCCATGAGCACTGCGGCCTCCGAGTTCTTGCGCACCTCGGCAGTCACTACAACCACATCGAGCTGTGCAGTGGCCATTTCGAGCGTTGCATCGATCTTGGTCACCGCACCGGCATTCACTTCCACATCATTGAACACCTGCGTGGCAAACGAGATATAGCTCACCTCAACCGTGTATTTCCCGACCGGGACGGAGACGGAATAATTGCCGTCAAAATCCGTGGTAGAACCCACACCAGACAGTTCCATCACTCGAACAGATGCCCCAATGAGCGGCCCGCTGAACTGACCGTCAGCTATGTTGCCCCGGATAAAACCCTTCTCCTGCGCTTGAGCGTTGGTGAAAAAGAAAATGGAGAATAGAAAATGGAAAACGGTGAGCGATCTGCGATCTGAAACGAATGAGAACATTGTCACGATGAAATTCATGATGGAAGGGAAGTGAATGTGGGTTCAAAAAATGCCGATGCCCCGCAACTTTTCGGGCTGCGGGGCATGGCTGTTCAACTAAAAAAAGCTATTGCAGTGTCCAATTACAGTTGACCACGGGCAGATGCTGCTGTCCAAGAGAAAAGGGCAGTGCTTACGGTTCCACCTGTACCATTGGTGCTGTACTTGGTCTCAGCAAGAACCTGATCAGCAGCCAACTCAGCAGTGCAAGCAGAAGAGCTTGTGTACAATTCGATCGGGCACGCACCGATAGACTTGACGTTGGTAAAGACCAACAAATCGGCCATCAGACGGGTGAATGAGTCGGTGCCAGGAGCACATGTAGTAGCATCATACTTAGCGCGGACCTTATTCACTGAACCGCCTTTTGAAGAATAATCGAAAGTCACATTCTCGATAGTGCCCTGAGCCTTGTCTTTGAAGTCACCAGCAGTACCGTCCTGACCTTCTGATTTCACAAGACCGTTGCGGAGTGTGAAACGACCATCTGTGTAAGTAGAACCTTCAGTTCCATCAATCTCCAAACCTTTGTCGGTTCCGATACCATCACCGTGGATAACGATGAAGTTCTCGAAAGTACCGCTGTAGTTCTGGTCGAGGTCGATGCCGTCATCACCTTGGTAATAAATCAAAGAATTGGTCACATCCACAGAGCCACCGAAGCATTCGATACCATCATCAAGCGTAGCATAGATCTCAATGTTCTCGATAACGGTTTCATTGCCCACACCACAAAGGGTGAGTGCATTCAACTCGTTACCCTCACCGATGGAGATACCGCAGTGACGGATAGAAACGTATTTCATCACACCTGAGTTGTCGGCATCGTTGCTTCCGCCATACAGACCATAGTTAGCACTTGGTGGAATTCCTTCCAGATTGCCCTCTGTGTCACCTGACTGTGTGCTCACTTTTGCACGACCGCACAAGGCCACACCACCCCACTTCTCGTTGTCTGTGCGAGTAAGGTTGGTACCTACACGCTGACCAAGCTCGATGTTGTCAAGGATAGATGTGAAGATAATCGGATTCTCAGCTGTTCCCTCAGCCATGATCTTGCCGCCACGGGCAACTACGAGCGCTGATGCATTCGTCTCCTGGCCAGTTTCAGCCTTGATGAGCGTACCTGCCTCAATGGTCAAAGTGATGCCATCTGGAACAACCACACGGCCACTGATGACCCAAACGCGGTCACTGGTCCAAGTCTCGTCTGCAGTGAGGATACCGCTTTTCACAGCAGCATCATAGCTGCAAGAACCGTCATCTTCCTTGGCATCTGCATCATAGTTGGTAGCAGTTGGATCGGTACATCCTTCCTTTTTGTTACAAGCTGGAAGTACAGCAACACTGGCAGCAAGGCCAAGAATCGCAACGAAATTGAAGTAACTTCTTTTCATTTTTTTGATAGTTGTTTGTTTTTGATTTTGATCGGTACAAACAAACAGCAGTTTCATTAGCTGCACCTTACCTAGGTGTTACCATATCCTAAACAAAATCGAGTGTCGGTCTTGTTTGTTAAGGTCATATGTAACATACCCTTAATGATCGGGTAACAGTGACAAGCTTCAGAATTGGAACCTTTTCGAGCATGAACCACGAGAAACGTAAGATTCTTATTGTAGACGATGAGCCAGACATAATTGAACTGGTAAGCTACATATTGGAAAAGGAACGAATGAGTGTTATAAGTGCTTCGACTGGCGTTGAAGCGTTAAAAATCGCGCAGAAGGAAAATCCCGATCTGATCATCTTGGATGTGATGATGCCAGACATGGATGGTATTGAGGTCTGCCAGCGACTGAGATCCATGCCTGCGTTCGATTCTACGTTGATAACATTCCTTACCGCACGTAGTGAAGATTACTCCCAGATTGCTGGTTTTGATGCTGGTGCAGATGACTACATCGCCAAACCAATTCGGCCACAAACGTTACTAGCACGCATCAATGCCATGTTAAAGCGGAAACGAAGTGGCTCTTCTACAAACAGTAATCTTTTGTTTGGTGACCTGAGTATTGATCAGGAAAAACGAATGGTAAAAGTTGAAAACAGAATAATAGAACTTCCTAAGAAGGAATTCGATCTGCTGTACCTTTTATGTTCCGAATCTGACAAGGTCTTTTCCAGAGATGAGATCTTCTCTCGTTTATGGAACAAAGACGTAATGGTGGGTGATAGAACAATTGACGTCCATATTCGGAAACTGCGCAAGAAATTAGGCGATCACCGAATTGTTACGCTAAAAGGAATAGGTTATCGATTCAAATTCTGACTAGGCGTTTTTTTCAAGAACCTCAACCAACTGATGGGCAGGAACAACACCACTCTGTCTCCATATCATCTTCCCATTCTTGAATACCATTAAAGTTGGCACACCCTGAATACGGTATTTAGCCGCAACTTTCGGATTCTTGTCTACATCGATCTTCAGAATCTTAGCTCTTCCTCCGATCTTCTTCGATACATCTTGCAGAATCGGCCCCATCATCTTACACGGACCGCACCACGTTGCATGAAAATCGATAAGCACGGGCTTATCTGAATTGATCAACTCATGGAAATTTGCCATCTCAACTATTTTTAAAACGTATACTCCAAAGCCCTCTTAATTCGTCTACCACGTATCCTTTTGCCTTATCATTCGGGTAAAGACTATCAATGGCGTGAACCAATTCTGGTTGCATGTTCTTCACATCTCCGTGGCAGGTTAAACAAACCCCACCGATAAAAATGGGTGCGTAGTAATGCTTCTTGCCTTCTGCATCTATAGCCACTTTTGGCGAGAGCGGTTGCCCTATTTCCAAGGTATGTCTGAAATCCTCCAACACTTCCAACTCCTTCTGGTTAGGCGCATTCTTGCCGTTTCTGTTTCTATCGGAAACGCGCTTTACATCTGTACTGTACTTTAACGAATACACGTCTGTAAGCTCCATTGCCTTTGCGTTGCAAAACGAAACAGCATTTACCGGACCACCCTCTTGCATGGCTTTTACCAAGTTCCCTTTAAGGGTTGCCTGAACAGTATCTACGATCTCATTACCAAGTTTAATGTAGGTAACTTCATCAGCTCCAGCAACATATTGAACGTTCTTCTTAATAGGCTTCGGTTGTTTTTCCGAGCACGACTGAAATCCTACCAAAGCAGTAAGGATGGTAACGGAAACAAACAGATAATTCTTCATACTTACGGGTTTACAGTTGGCTTTTTCGCTCCTTTCCAAGCATCCATTCCTCCTTTGAGGTTATAGATTTCTTTAAAGCCAAGTTCTTTCATTTTGGCCATTGCTTGCCCGCTTCTGCCACCAACCTTGCAGTAAACGGCAACTGGCTTTTCCTTGTCCAATTTTCCTAACTGAGCCTCAAAATCCTTCTCATAGATATTGGCCATTGAAGCACCATCAATAATGCCTTCGCTCCATTCTGCCGGTGTTCTTACATCAAGAATCTGAGCGCCTTCCAAATGTTTACTGAACTCCTCCACGTTTACATTATCTGCAATTCCTCCTTCTTCTGATTTGGTTTGTCCGTTTGAGCATGAAACCATGATCATGGCGATGAAAATTACTGTGGTGATCTGTGCGATGTATTTCATTGTTTTCTGTTTTTAAAAGTTGTTAGATATTCAAAAAGTAGTTATCAAATCATGTGTTTCAAGGCTGGCATCCAAACCTTTGCTGGTCACATTCACCAATGATTCTGTGTATGGTTTTTCATTTTTTGTCTTTGAGTTCAAAATAAGAGTTCTTTTCCAAGAATATAAATTCCCATTACCAGCACAAACCAGCCAAAAGCGGGCTTCAGTCTTTGGCTAGGAACAATGGTTGATAATTTTGATCCGATGAAGATTCCGGCCACTGCCAAAGCTGTGAACAACATAAGGAAGTGCCAGTCCATTGTTCTTGTTTGCAGATCGCCCAAAAAGCCAATGAGCGAATTGACAGCAATGATCGATAACGAAGTTCCAACGGCTGTTTTGATAGGCAGTTTAGAAAACATCACCAAAGCTGGAATGATGAGAAAACCACCACCTGCACCAACCAATCCTACGAGAATGCCAATAACGAATCCTTGTAATAACAGCGAGAAATAATTGTAGGAAATCGGTTCGTTGGTTTCTTTCTCTCCAACGCCCCCTTTTATCATAGAATAAGACGCTGCAACCATGAGCACCGCAAACAGAACCATGATTCCGATGTTGCGGGTTACAATAAACTCTCCTACCCGAAATATTTCATCTGGAATGGCAGGTACAATAACTCTACGGGCCAGATAGACTGATGCTATGGAAGCTGAACCAAAAATGGCAACCACCTTCAGGTCGGTGAGTTTTTTTCTCCAATAACTGAATGCTCCAAAAAGGGACGACAATCCCACAATGAATAAGGAATATCCAGTAGAAACGACAGGGTCCAAGGCAAATAGGTAAACCAACACTGGTACTGTTAAGATGGAGCCTCCTCCACCCAACAGGCCCAGCGTTGTGCCGATCACCAATGCCATAATCCAACCTACCGTTTCCATTTATGAGGTCAAATGTACGGCCAGCACACAGCGTTGGCAGTGACGGCTGTCACAATACTATCAACAGGCTAATTCGGATTAGAGAAATTTTCGTTCTGAACGAACGAAACATCGGTCAGCGTTTTAAGAAAAGCCACCAGATCGGTCTTTTGCTGCTGCGTGAGGTAGAGCGGCTTTACAGAGGCGCTTTGATTAGAGTGCCCCACACCTCCACCGTTGAAATGTTCCACTACTTCTTCTAAAGTCTGTATACTTCCATTGTGCATGTAAGGAGCTGTCAATTCTACGTTACGTAGCGTTGGGACTTTGAATTTGCCTTTGTCTGATTCTAAATGTGTGATGCGCGCTCTGCCAGAATCAGCATAATTCAGGTAAAGCCCAATGTTCTCGTATTCGAAATTGGTAAAAAGTGGTGGTTGGTGACAGTTGGAACATTCCGTTTCCTCACTGAAAAACAGCGTTTTCCCTCTCAACTCCTGTTCTGAAAGTGCGTTCATATCTCCTTGATATTCGTACTGATCAAAGCGAGAATTGCTACTGATCAAGGTTCGTTCAAATGCAGCAATGGATCTGGAAATTCCGAAAGCATCTGGTTCTCTGCCATAGGCTTCTAAGAACATTTTCGTGTATTCCGCATCGTCAGAAATCCTATCCAGAAAACCTGCTATGCTGAAATTCATTTCAGAAACAGAAAAAATTGGCGACTGCGACTGAAGTTCCAGACCCCCTACACCACCATCGTGAAAAAGGCGTGGCGCGTAACCGATATTGGCCAAGGTTGGCGAATTTCTCATTCCAAGTGCAGCATCCACTCCTTGGCTTATAGAGAGTCCATCGGTAAAAGCCAGATCCAAGCTGTGGCACGTTCCGCAGGAAACAGAACTGTCTGAAGATAACAGCGGCTCGTAGAACAGTTTCCTACCAAGAGCAACGCGGGCTTCGGTAAGTTGATTCTCTTGAGGAATATCCATCTCTGGAAACCAAGACGGAATCTGATGCAAGTACGGAACCGGCCGGTCTGTTTCGCAAGCTGTTGTAAAAACAAAGAACGCACCCCAAAGCCATTTCGGAATGCGTTCTGTGTATTTCATGATAAAGGATTAATGCAGGCTAATGGCCTCGTCAATATTAGAAACCATCAATGCAGCTAAAGACGGATTGTTCATGGTATGAGTTGAACGAGTTGACACATCGCTCGTCATGTTGGTTCCATCAAGAAGTTTCAGCCAATCTACATCCAGTTCCACAGTTACACCTTCAACCACAGAATTGATATTCGAAACGAATGCCATATCTACCCGAAGCATATCTCCACCTACATGAAAGATGAATGGCGCGTTTGCAGTTCCGTTCATGGCGGCAGATGTATCCACCATTCCTTCCAACACATAGAAGATATAACCTGGATCCCAGCCCCAATGCATGTGATCTGGGTTGTTAGATGACAACGCACTTGTACTCGGAAATCCTGCCGGATCGGAATGATTGGAAACACTATCAACCCCAGCACTGAAGGTGAAAGAGGTATAGGCATCAATTGGCAGGTAACCAAGATTGTAATCGCTTTTATCTGCTTTAAGCAACAGATGCGGATCAACTAAAGGATAAGCACCTCCACTACCGTTGAATGCAAAACCGCTGAAATACATTTGCGCTCGTGTAAACTTTACCGTTCGGCCAGAAGCAGATTGGACTTCCGTATTGAACTCAAAATCCTGCGCGCCCAACTTATTGTAGAATTTGAAATTGAGATTCTCTGCCAAATAGACGCAACTTCCGTCATCATCTTTCGCATTCGGATCGTAATTCAAAGCAGCGGGATCAATACATCCATCGGAATTACAGGAGGAGAACCCAGCGGCTACCGCCAGCATCAAAAACAAGGTTAATTTCTTCATGGTTTCAAATTTCAAATGAATGTAAGGCATAAAGCTACTTCTCATGGTGCGTTCGGTCACTTACGGATTAGGATCGCTATGCTCAGGATTGGTCAGAAACTCCTCATCAGTAAAGGTTTTCAAGAAAGCGATAAGATCCTGTTTGTCCTGAGCCGTAAGTTGTGCTCCACCATTTCCAACCAATTCCATAAGTGGGTCGATGGTTGCAGATGGAAGAATATGCTCGCTGTAATGATCTATCACTTCTTCCAGCGTAAAGAATCTTCCATCATGCATATAAGGTGCGGTCATTTCAATATCGCGAAGTGTTGGTGTTCTGAATTTCCCCTTATCGGGCTCATCGCCCGTAACCAGATATCGGCCTTCATCGGCACTGAAATCGGTATCCATACCGTTGTTGCGGAATCTGTTATCGGTTATCAACCCACCCAGCCCATGGCAATGGAAACAATCTGCCCCTTCGCCATTGTAAAGTACAAAACCGCGTAGTTCAGATTCATTGAGCTGAATAATTTGTTGATTGTACCACTTGTCGAATCTTGAATTACCAGAGATCAACGTGCGCTCAAATTGGGCAATTGCCTTTGCAACTGTCAACGAGTCGATATAATCCACGTTATAAGCCTGTTTGAAGAGCAATTTATACTCGGTATCCGCATTCAGTTTAGCCTCAACCTCGGGCCAAGAGGTGTTCATTTCTATCGGATTTGTAACCGGTTTCAATGCCTGCTCTTCTAATGTAGCATCTCGTCCATCCCAGAAAAAACCAAACTGATTCCAACCTAGATTGATGAGTGCCATGGCATTTCTGTTGCCAATGCTTCCATCAATTCCTTCGCTAAAACGTCTTGGCTCTGCAAAACCGTGTTCCTGAAAATGACAGCTTGAACACGATTGAGAATTGTCATCAGACAGCAGCGGGTCGTAGAAAAGCTTCCTTCCGAGAGCAACCCCTTCAACCGTCATTGGATTATCTACTGGAATGAACGGATCCATTGGCGGAAGTCCTTGCGGTATATTCAATTCATAGGGTGTGGTCACATACACATCTGGTTCGTCTGGCTGATTACACCCAGCGAAAACAAATGCTACGACAAAGTAGACCGCTGCCCGTTTTAATTGAAACATGAACATATTAACACGTTTTTGGGTCGAAAGTTGTTCAAATGTACGCGTATGCTTTGGCGAAAAATGTTGATGAGCGTCATTGTCGAAAGAAATTAACTTCACGCCATGCGATTGTTGCTTAGTGTTCTTCTCGTCTCTACAGGCCTTATTTGTAAGGCGCAGGAGACTGTGATTGTTTTTTCCAAAAAGAACGAAGGTTACAGAAATTACCGGATTCCGTCTTTGGTGTGCACAAAAAACGGAGTGCTACTTGCATTTGCAGAAGGAAGAACATCCCTTCTTGACCATTCTGAAAACGATATTGTACTAAAACGCAGCACCGACAATGGCCTTACCTGGGGTGCATTGAGCGTTATTGCCGAGGACGGGAAAAATGCACTCAATAATCCTCAGGCCGTGGTTCGGTCAGATGGTCGTATCATACTCATGTATCAACGTTATGCCGATGGCTTTGGTGAGCGAGACGCCTTACCTGGACTGGAAGGCGAACGAATTTGTAGAACCTTTCTGATGTACTCGGATGATGAAGGTCTTACATGGAGTTCTCCGTTGGATATTACTGCCGAAGTAAAGCGACCGGAAGCCACATCTATGGCAACTGGACCGGGAATTGGCATTGAACTGACGCATGGAAAACATGCTGGGCGCTTGATCATGCCAGTAAATCAAGGTCCGTATGGTAATTGGTTCGTTTATACGGTTTATTCTGATGATGGCGGTTCTAACTGGCAGAAAGGAGAAATTGCTCCGTACAAGAAAAAGATACGCGGTTGGGCCAACGAAGTACAGATCGTAGAATTAAGCGATGGCAGACTGATGTTGAATGCGCGCAGCGAAAGCGGTAACCGCAAACGCAAGATCGCCTTTAGCGAAGATGGTGGTAGAACATGGTCGGCCGTGGAAGACGAAAAAAACCTGTTGGAGCCAGAATGTCAAGCAAGCTTCATGAGCTACAACGATTCTACACTACTCTTTTGCAATCCGCGGCACCGTAGCAGACGTTTGCGAGGAACGGTATACGCTAGCACCGATAGTGGTAAGACATGGCCACATCGAAAAACTGTTTACAAAGGTGGCTTTGCCTATTCGTGCATGGCCATATTACCAACTGGCGAAATAGGTGTCCTGTTCGAAAAAGACGGCTACGAAAGCATCAGTTTTATGAAGCTGCGCTTAGAGAAAATTCTAGATCCCAAGACAAAATGATCAGGCTCTGAACCTTTTCAGCTCTTCCAACTGAGTCAGAACCCATTCTTGATATCTGTTCATGAGTTCGTCACCATCTTCACCCACCATTGGTTCTCCAAACACAATATGCGCTGTGGTGGTCCAATTCACGAAGTTCCTGAAGTAGTTGGCACCCATACTATCATCTCCTACCCAGGCCAGATCAGCGTTCTCGTAAAAGATCGCTGTTGGAATGATGGGAAATCCTTCCTCTGCAGCCACATGGAACATGCCCGGTTTAAGTGGTAAGAGGCCGTTTCCATCGCCTGTTGTTCCTTCCGGAAAAATAATGACCGATCTACCCTTTCTAATGCGTTGGGCTATCTCATTTTTGGTAGCAGCTCTACTTTCTTTACTACTTCGATCAACGTAAACAGTATCAACCGCACTTGCACCCCAGCCAACAAGTGGCATTTTCTTTACTTCGGCCTTGGCCACAAAAACGGTCATCGCATACTTTGGAATCATCCAGATATCAATGTACGATAGATGATTGCTCATCATTAATCCGACTTTAGGCTTGCTCCCGTGCTGAACAGTTTTAACACCGAAAACCCACAACATTACCACCGACCACAGTTTTTGCATGCCCAATGCCCAACGGTGCCCGAAAGGGATGGAACCGATAAGAGCGAGTACAGTGCAAACAATAGTTAGCACGATAAACACAAGCGATCGAATGATAATAAGCAATACTCCCATCAACTGTTGCTTAATTTGCGTCACAAATATCTTAAACAGAATCTGGTGAATCGTGGCATTTGGCCAATTGAAATACAAAACCATTATGCCACAGATCGGTGACGAACCATTCATGCAACGCTGTTTGGAGTTGGCGCAGAACGGTGCTGGTACAGCTGCACCCAATCCGATGGTAGGCTGCGTTATCGTTCATAATAACCGGATAATTGGCGAAGGATTTCATCGGAAGGCAGGCGAGGCACACGCTGAGGTTAATGCCATAAACAGCGTAGTAGATCAATCGCTGCTGCCCGATGCCACTATTTATGTAAGTCTTGAACCTTGCGCTCATTTTGGAAAAACCCCTCCTTGCGCAGACCTCATCGTTAGCAAAGGGATTAAACGAGTGGTAATTGCATGTCTCGACCCGTTTGCGAAAGTGAATGGTGCTGGAGTCAAGCGATTGATAGAATCAGGAGCTGAGGTGCGTATTGGCGTATTGGAGAAGGAAGCACTGGAATTGAATAGACGTTTCATCACGTTCCACGAAAAGAAACGACCATATATTATTCTGAAATGGGCCGAAACAGCAGATGGTTTCGTAGATGCTTTGAGAAGGGAGCCGCTACAAAAGCCAATGAAAATAAGTTGCCATTCTTCTAGCGTTCTTGTACACAAATGGAGGTCGGAAGAAGCAGCTATTATGGTTGGAAAGAACACGGTGCTGCTTGACGACCCAACCTTGACCACGCGCAACTATGCTGGTAAAAACGCTGTTCGAATTGTGATAGATCCTGAACTGGAAACGCCAGAAACGGCCAACATTTATAATGATGAGGCCGAGACGATCGTATTCTCAGAAAAAACAAGTTCTCGATCGATAACGGTAGAAGACACGCGAAACCTGAATGCTATTTTGTTTGAACTTCATGCACGGGACGTTCAGTCGATACTTGTTGAAGGTGGCCCAACGCTTCACAGATCCTTCTACGAAGCAGGTCTTTGGGATGAAATAAGACGATTGGTTTCTCCAACCAGTATTTCTTCTGGCGTTGCAGCAATGCAGATCACCAATAATCCAGAATCGATTGAACCGGTCGGCCAAGACCAACTCCTTACCTACCGAAACAGATGATAGCACTGCTACTCAGTATTCTATCATCGTCTGTACTGCTTGTCATTTTCAAGTTCTTCAATCGCTTTGGCGTAAATAATTTCCAAGCTATTACGGTCAACTATTTCGTAGCTGCTTCCTTGGGGTTCATGCTATCTCCTGCGTCTATTCCTATTCCCGACCTTCTTCGTCAACCTTGGACAGCAAGCGCTTTGGTCATCGGTTGTGTGTTCATAGCTATGTTCTACATCATGGCGCTCTCTTCGCAGAAAGTGGGTGTTGCTATCAGTTCCGTAGCCAATAAGATGTCTTTGGTCATTCCCGTTGTTGCAGGTGTTATCCTTTACAACGAGACAATGAACGCAATCAAGATCTTCGGAGTTCTGGCTAACGCGGTGTTGGCATTCGTAATAGTCACCTTTGCGGAAAGGCATTGACGTTAACAAGAAAGATGTTGCTACCGATAATTCATCTTTTTCGGCAGCGGATTCTCGATCCTGTTTTCAAATAAATGCAAACATCAACTTCAGGCGGCGGACCAGGTGGCTTTATTTCTGCATCATTATTTCCGTTGCAGCGCTTATCAGGACGTGGTTCGCGCCGAACTCAAACGCGTGCGTTTTCACCAAGTATTGAGCCAAAAATTATTGGTGGCGGATTTGTAGGCCTTCAAACTACTTCTCATT
The DNA here is from genome assembly GCA_018402015.1 of Flavobacteriales bacterium. Classification (GTDB taxonomy): domain Bacteria; phylum Bacteroidota; class Bacteroidia; order UBA10329; family UBA10329; genus UBA10329. The sequence continues at coordinate 22,684 of JAGYJL010000040.1, forward strand.
CATTTCCTGCTCGCTGGCACTAGACCTTCGTTTCCCGGAGGCGCACGGTGGTTTCAGTAATACTTTTAGGCATTGTGCTTCTGATTTTGCGCAGCCTTATTATTGCTGTTCTCAGAGAAATTATCGGCTGAATTGGGCGCTGGCGTTGTCACCTAGCACCACATTATCTAATTACCGTAGCAGCATGAGATCATCTTCTGCCCGTTGGTTCTAATACTATGTTTATTCGGGTGCGAACAACTGAATCAGATCAATTATTTATGGACACAAGCCAGTTGGAAGCGTCATCGAGGAGCTATCAAGTATTTGGGCGTGCAGTTATTCCCCTTAGTGATCTCAGATATCGTGGCGAAGCAGAGATATTTTTCCAATACGATGATCGGTATACAGATGGTGTTTACCTTATTGAGATCAGCACCATAGAATCGTTTCAATTCGTACTGGTTAACAAAGAAAAGATCACTGCTCACATTTACGAAAGTGGCTCTGGAATGGCCTTTAAACCAGATCAATCGAAAGAGAACGATGCTTTCAATATCATGCTCAATCTATCTGATGTCTATTCAAGTAGTATGGACACGTTGAATGCAGCAATGAGCTACTTATCCGATTTCGAACCAAGGCATGATGCGATCACCGATTCGCTTACCATGGTTTACCATCGCATTGCCGATGCTTACAACAATTCTCTGGGTTTACTGAACAACCTTTTTCCAGAAAGCTACACCGCAGAAGTTCTGGTTGCTTTGGATAAAATTCCACTTCGGACGCAAAAACCTGAATGGAGTATGAAATACGATAATGACCCGGCCTTCAATCATGTTCATTATTTCGATCACATCAATTTTGGTGATGAACGAATTGTAAGTAATCCATTTCTGAGTAATAAGATCCTTGATTACCTGTACAATTACGCAGAGCGATCAGAACAAGGAATCAAAGAAGGAATAGACATGATTCTTGGCCAACCCAATTTGCATCCTAAGGTGCAAGGATTCATCATTGATCTGCTCATCGATTTCTTTACAGACAAGGAAGCAGCCGAGTTCATTGATCACATCGACAGGAATTATCTGGGCAACTGCGAATTGCCGCTATCAGAGGAAACCTTGGCCAAGATCAATTCGATGGTAAAATTCAAATCAGGAGATCAAGTTCCATCTGTAAAAATGCCAAGTCAAACCGGGCATTACATACCGCTTAACAGCCTCGATGGTCAACTGAACGTGGTAGTTTTTTGGGCATCGTGGTGTTCTCATTGCATGCGAGAGATTCCGAAATTGAAATCACTTTACGATGAGATGCAAGGTAAACTGGGTGTCTATGCCGTTTCGATAGACACCAGCAAGACAGACTGGGTACAGACCATCAATAGCGAAGGATTGAAATGGCTCAATGTAAATGACCTTAAAGGTTGGGACAGCGAAACCGTTCAGCAATTTGGTGTTACCTCTACTCCTACACTCATTCTGCTTGACGAAAGACTACGCTGGATAGGTAGATCCAGTTCTTTTGAAGGTTTACTGGAACTTGTTCGTGAGCAGTTGGCCGAATAATCGGCACAATAACAGTCTCCAATTATAAAGTTGCTTTACTTTGCGGTGATCAACCCCTAGTACCGTACTATCATGAAACTGAAACATTTACCCCTTGTAAGTTTCGTTGCCGTCTCAATTCTTTCAGGATGTCAAGAAGATTCGATCGTTGACAATCCACAATCAGAACCAAATGCTTTGGATGTGGAATTGGAAGCAGCTTTGACCAGTACTTCCAATGGCGAAGGAATTTCTTATTACAAACTACCTACCTCCCTAAGCGAAATACCCCAAGACCCGAGAAATCCGTTGACCGCGGCCAAGGTCGAATTAGGAAAACTACTTTACCACGAGACAGGAATAGCTACCACTCCCCACAGAGAAGAAGGGCGGTTCACTTACAGTTGCGCCAGTTGTCATCACGCAGATGGTGGTTTTCAAGCCTGCTTACCACAAGGAATTTCTGAAGGTGGTGTTGGTTTCGGGCTTCACGGAGAAGGGCGTTATCCGAACCCGAATTATGGAGTTGCCGACCTTGATGTTCAGCCAATTCGTACCCCATCGGTTCTAAATATCGCCTATCAGACCAATGTACTTTGGAACGGTCAGTTCGGTGGAACTCACCTGAATGAAGGAACGGAAGCAAGTTGGACCGGAGGCACACCTAAAGCTTGGAACCATTTAGGCTACGAAGGAACTGAAATACAAGCGATTGCCGGGTTACTCGTGCACAGAATGGACATGCCAGAATCACTCTATCTGAATACAGAGTACAAAGATCTGTACGAAGCTGCATTCGGTAGTGTTGGAGACGATACACTAATGAGCAATGTTTACACCGGTTTGGCCATTGCGGCTTACGAAAGAACAGTTGTAGCATCCGAAGCTCCATTCCAGCAATGGCTCAATGGCGATAAAATGGCCATGAGTGAGAAGGAAAAGAAAGGTGCTATCCTTTTCTTTACCAAAGGCGAGTGCTACAAATGCCATAACGGACCCGCACTCAGTTCAATGGATTTCTACGCTTTGGGTATGCCTAACCTTGAAAGCAATACTCCTGGAGTTTATTTAACCGCGAACGATGAGGTTACAAACCGAGGTAGAGGCGGCTTTACAAACACCCCTGCCGATGATTACAAATTCAAAGTTCCTCAGTTATACAATCTCATTCAGTCTAGATTCTACGGCCACGGAGCTAACTACAGATCTGTTGAAGAAGTGCTGAGGTACAAGAATGCTGCTGTTGCTGCTAACAATAGCGTACCTACAACTCAGTTGGCAGAGGAGTTTCATCCGCTTAACTTAACGAATGCTGAGATTGAGAACATTGCCACATTCATAGAATATGGTCTTTACGATCGAAACCTGAACCGATACTGTGCCTTCTGCAATTCCGTCTGGCAACCGTTTTCCAAACAACGACATACATTCTGCCTTGTAGCAGATGGGCTGCCAGTAGAAGTTACCTGCTTCAATTTCCCTTATCAAGATTTGAACATTTAGGATTGTCATGCTTTCAGGATTTGGAGAAAACAATGCTATGCGAAAGAAAGACAGAAGGTTCGACCTTAGAAGGGAGAGATAATAACCTTGGTATATGAAGACAATCGGAACACCGTTCACTTCGATTACCATGCTGGATATCGATGATGTTGACTACAGCATTAGCTTAGACCTGTACACGCGAAACGCGCGCAGCGGTGCGGTTTTTCTGTTGCATCAATCGCGCGGAACGAGTTCAGTGGGATGTATTGCAGAAAATGTTGCAGTATTTGCGTTCTCAAACATCGTTCCGAAGAGAAGCGCCCACACAGTAAAATGCATCGATAGAGAAGACAACTCGCGGTACTGAGCACACCTCTTATTTCTACGAAGCCCGAATCGGACGTACGCAAGAAGTTCTTTTTACAACAAACGAGAAGAAGATTACCTGATAACCGTAGAGAAAACCCGTTATCGTAATACTGCCACTCAATCATCTGATTTTTCAAATCAGTAAACCTTCTCACCTTCTAGCAGAAAAAGTCCCCAACTTTTGTTGTATGTGTGCACTTTTTCCGTTGGGGAATCAGTGTATCAACAACTGTTTTTCCAGCGTTCTTCCAAGCAAAAATGCCACCAAAAAGATTGTAAACATGCTGATAACCAGCCAGTTTCTAGCTTCTCTCCTATCTTTTCGCTTCTGTAACCTACAGAGCAGTAAACCACAATAGTGTCTGTCTTGGGTATATCAGAAACCGTCTTCGTATCGAACTTTTATCACCTACGTACTTGCATTAGGTAAGGGCTTACTTGAAATTCTTCTTTCCAACTCCCGAGCATCAAGTAATTGAACGTTTTTCCAATCGGCCACCCTGGATACTGTTTTTTCGCGACCGGTACAGTACTCCGATCAATTCATTTACTTTCTTCCTTCAGGGTCAGATTTTTTGACCACACGAAACCATCGGCAGAAATACCAGCAGAAATAAAACCTGTTTGAGATTGAACATGGCACGAATTTACTCTTTGGCCATCTATTGAGTGTAACCAAAGTCATTCAACTAATTTCCGTTTAATGACCAATCATATTTCCGGTATTTCACCTTTGCATCAGAGGAGAAATCTATATCAGCATAGCGAGCAATGAACTCTTTTGAGTGACGAGTTCTTTGGTAAAATCTGACGTAAAACTATTTGAAGATAAGGAAATCTGAATTTCTGCCTCAATTTCGTTCTTGGTTTTATCGTTGATGAAGTTGCGGGCTTGACTTTCTAGCTGAGCCTCTAATTTATTGGCTTCTGTATGCTTCTTTCTAGTAATTGGGGACAGGACTCAGAAGCACAAACAATGGCGAAATGAATGCGTGGCTCTTCAAACTCTTTCTAAGAATATTGTGTCTTTACATCGTTTAGCGATAATATTCTTCCACCTGGGATTGAATGGAAATTGATATCCCAGACGGAATTGACGAACGGAATGCCTGACTTATGTCCTTGATGCTTGAAGTAGATAGTGGTCTACAATCGGTTTCACCGTAAAGGCAAACATTGATCCAATAGGCCAAACTCTCTGTCTTTGTCCAACTATCGTTTGGCTCGCAAGCCGCAAGTAAATTGGAGATATGCATTCAGTGCTAATGAATCCATCGGAACCCTTGTAACTGACCCAACTAAAAGAATCGACATGGGTCTGAAGTGTTCTTGTCCATGCATCATGTTTTGGCGCACGCCAAGAAGATTCCCAACGTGATTGCTCTGAGCACAAGAATTCAAGCAACATAATAGAACAGCTACCGACCAAAAAAACTTGATGGCATTCATTAATCGAATGTAATCTGGTAGGAGCTAAGAAACTGTCCGTTTGCCAGCGCTAGATTCAATTACGCGATGTTGGTGTAAACCGCCTGAACATCATCGTCATCTTCAAGCCTATCAATAAGCTTTTCAATATCGACCATCTGTTCATCTGTAAACTCAACAGGCATGGTTGGAAAGCGCTCTAAACTTGCTTTCACCACTTCAATTCCCATCTCCTCAATGGCGCTTGCCAGTTTTCCAAAAGAGGTGAAATCACCATGCAGATAAATGGTATCTCCATCATCAATGATCTCCTCCAATCCTGCATCGATCAACTCCAACTCCATTTCCTCAACATCCATTTCATCCGTCTTATTGATCTCGAAAACAGCCTTACGATTGAACATGAACTCTAACGATCCTGTAGGAACAAGAGAACAACCGAACTTATTGAAATGCATACGCACATTAGCAACCGTACGAGTTGAATTATCTGTAGCGCATTCTATAAATACCAAAACCCCGGAAGGGCCTTTTCCTTCATAATTGATTTCTGAGTAGTCGCTCGCATCCTTGGCCGTAGCGCGCTTTATTGCAGCATCAATATTGTCTTTGGGCATATTCTGCCCTTTGGCGTTGGCAATTGCCGTTCGCAACGAAGCATTCATAGCGGGATCACTTCCACCCTCTTTAGCCGCCATGGTTATGGCCTTGCCGAGCTTAGGAAAAATCCTCGACATCTTTCCCCAACGTTTCTCTTTTGCTGCTTTTCGGTATTCAAATGCTCTTCCCATGTCTCAAAAATTGTTGCGGCAAATGTATTTACATTTCATATTTCACGAAATTCAATTTAACATAGCATTTGTAAATCTCAGACGAAAACAGCATGAGCAAAGTAGAAGAAGCAGCAGAGCGCCTTAAATCACTTACAGAACGACCATCGAACGATGAGTTCCTGAACTTGTACGGACTTTACAAGCAAGCCACTGTTGGTGACAATCGAACATCAAAACCTGGCATGTTCGATATGAAAGGACAATTCAAATGGAAAGCGTGGAAAGACAAAAGCGGCATGTCTCAAGACGATGCCGCTAATGCGTATGTTGCTCTGGTTGAAGAACTGCTAGGAAAATACAAGCACTCCTAAGCCGCCTGCGCCACCCGCAGATCTTCCGGATATTTTTCCTGTAGGGCCTTAACCCGCGGATTCATCACCGCAAACCAAAGCGGTGGAATGAGCGCCAGAACGATCATTCCCGGATAGCCCGTGGGCATCTGTGGCGCATCATCAAAATGACGTAGGATCTGATACTTGCGACTCGCCTTGTAGTGGTGGTCGCTGTGCCGCGTTAGTTCAAACAGAAGCAATCTTCCCATCGGGTGATTGCTATTCCAACTATGAATCGGCAATACTTTCTTGAATCCTTTGTCTGACTTGTGGCGTGCCAATCCGTAATGCTCTACGTAGTTGACCACTTCGAGCAATGAGAAACCGATGACCGATGCAATGAAGGTCAACACCATTGTTTGCAAACCGAAAACTGCAGCCACCACAGCCAAAAAACCTATCTGGCAGAAAGCATAGAATATCATTTCATTACTCCAATGGAACCACGGTTTTCCAGCTTTTGCCAATCGCTCCAATTCCAGTTTCCAAGCCGAAGCATAACCAAGAAAAACCGATCGGAACCAAAAGGTGTAGAACACTTCGCCATAACGCGCAGTTGCCGGATCTTCCTCTGTACTTACATTCTTATGATGCCCACGATTGTGCTCAATAAAAAAGTGCATGTATTGTGCACTGAGTAGCAATGCTTTGGCCATCCATTGTTCGTATTTCTTTTTTCGATGTCCAAGCTCGTGTGCCACATTTATGCCGAAAGCGGCACAACCAATGCCCATGGTAAATGTGAGTCCAGCAATCTCGTACAGCTCCAAACCAGGCTGACTTACCGAATACATGAAGTAAATGAAAAGTCCCCATTGTGCC
>JAGYJL010000041.1 GCA_018402015.1 Flavobacteriales bacterium
TACGCTAAGGGTAGTGTCTTTAACACAATTCTGAGCATCTGTAACCGTTATGGTGTACGCTCCAGGAGGTAAAAATTCAACAAACGGAGTAGTTTGCTGAAGGGGGTCGTTCCATTGATATTGATAAGGAGCAACACTGCCATTTGCAGCAACAGTGGCAGTTCCGTTATCATCACCATTACATAGGATGTCGGTATGGTCAGCTGCTATTATCAATTCCGTTGGTTCACCTATTTGTACGTTAAGTGAAGTTTGGCAACCTACCTGATCGGTAACTGTAACACTATAGGTTCCTGCTGCCAACCCTGTTAAGGTATCGATGCCAAATATTCCATTCACTTGCTGAAGTTGTTGCCCTGTACCATCCGCCAAGGTGAATGAAACAGGGTAATTGCTTCCAATAGGGTCAACGCTGACATATCCATCGCTGAATCCGAAGCAAGAGGCATCAGTAGCTTCGGCTGTAATGTTCACATTTCCAAGTGAAACCAAAATGGAATCGATTGCCGGGATATTGTTGCAAGGATAATCCCACTCGCAATAGTACATGGTTGCAACATTTGGCGAAACGGTTATTGACGGTCCTGAGCCTAGCTGGTTTCCTTGGTCATCATACCAAAGCAGTGCATTGTTTGTCGTAACAGGTTCTGGGTCGAAGGGAATAGCGTTCACTATGTAACCACCGATTCCATCTGGCACAAACTCATATCCATCATTATTCACTGACCATTGAGTAGGGAAATTTCTACCTGGCACAATGTGTCCTATCGTACCTGTAGCATTTTCTAAACCTTGAATAGCCGCTCCACCATTCCATGTGGTGCAAAGCGGTTTACTGGTGATGTGCATCTCAATCCTGTTTGAAGTTTCGTACAGTACCAATTGATTGCTGAATTCCAAGGTAGTGCAACTGAACATGGCAACTGCATCATAGGTGACAACAAATCGCCTGTTAGGGGCAATACCACATGTAACCGAACTAACAGTTCCACTTACTCCTGGGTTGGTGTCCTGCCAAGGGAACATGATCTTGTTATTGGTTGTGAAAGTTGGACTTGGCGCTGCTGCATTTATAGCCCACTGAGAACCACCGTTAGCACCTGTCAGGTCGAAGGTGATGTAACTGTTGGATGATATGACGCACTGGTTGTAAACGTTCCCATAGTATTCAAAGTTGAACCCCATGTCAACAACTCCAGTGTGCTGGTCATCAAATAATTCATAAGTCATGGGAACGGCATTACCAGAACCTGATCCACTTAAAATAGCGGTAAGGGTAACAGGTGTTCCGTTACATACAGATGTATCTGGCGGGCCAATGTCAACTGTTTGTGCAGCTACTTGATGAAAACTGAAAGCGACCAACGAGATAGCAATTGATGCGCTTAGTTTCAAGGTGCAGGTTTTCAAGTTCTGGTAGTTCATGTTCTTACTTGAGTAATTTTCAAAGATACAAAGTTGTGCTTAGCGTTGAAGTTGAATTTTACCGTTGAAAACCCGGTTTTCAACAACGTTATCCTTTAATACAACGGTCCAAACGTAGAGGCCGTGGTCTAATTTCTGCCCTGTGTTGTTTAGCGTTCCGTTCCAAGGAAAAGAAGCGTTCTCGGTTCGGTAAACAATTTCTCCCGTTCGCGGATTTTGAATCGTCATTTCGAACGCAACACCCATTTCGGGCAATGCTTTTGGAATAAACACTTCATTGATACCATCACCATTTGGAGAGAACGCGTCCGGAGCTAAAAGGTTGAATTCAGCTGTTTCGTATTTGCTTTCCGTAACAGAAACACAACCGTATGAATTGGTGACGGTTAGTTTTGCAACAGAAGTTCCTGCTTCTCTGAAGAGATGCTCAGCTTTATTTCCAGAGATTTTGGTTCCATCAGAAAAGCTCCAAACAGCAGTTTCGGTTGGTTGCGTAGCGGTGGCGAAAACGTAAAGCGGTATAGCCTCGTACCCGTTCAATTTCTGTTCTCCGGTAAAAATTGGCGTTGGGACTGGGTTTACAACAATAGTCACGGACTGTTGGCTTTGGGTTTTTCCATTATCGGTATTGAGAATTGCCGTGTATTTTCCAGGAAGAACATACGAATACACTGGATTCAGTTCAGAACTGGATGACCCATCACCAAAATCCCATGCCATTGCGGCTTTCATATCAGACGATTCGTTGATGAAAACGATATCTTCTCCGACACATACACGGATTGCGCTCGGCACAAATTTCGCAAGTAGCGGAGCTGAAACATCTTGTTTTTCAGATTCAATTGGTGCCTTAGATTCGCCATCAGATTCTTCTTGAGAAATCTCTTTTGTAGTTGAAGGTTGAACCGCTGCTTGTTGAGGAGCTTCTACAGTGGTTTGTGGTTCGTTGAACTTAGTTGTGTTCAAGTCTTTTGCGATATCTTCATTCAAATGTTCATCAGATTTTTCCTTCGCTCTACTTTGAGTTGGAGCTTTGGAAGTTCTTTCTTTTTCAACTTCCGCAACATTTTCATTCGTTGAGACTGTGGTCTCAATAGTGACTTCTTGAGTTTGCGCTAATTCTTCATCAGCATTGAAATACCACACGGCAACCGCGGTTACAGCTACCAAAGCAATACCTGCAGCTACTTTAAGGCCAAAAGATGAAGAGCTGTTGGATACAACCGGAGCGTCAGTTGGTAACTGCTTTTCCAGTTCTGCCCACGCAGTAGCATCAAAAGGCATCTCGAAATTCTCGAGACTCTGCCTGATCTTATCGTCAAATGGGTTGTTCATTTTCTTAAAGTCGGTCGGCAAATTGTTTCTGAAGCAACTTGCGCATATTCATTCGGGCCTTGGCCAAGTTTGATTTAGATGTTCCTACGCTGATACCCAATTCGTCTGCAATTTCCTGATGCGAATAACTCTCCATTACGTAGAGGTTGAAAACCATCTGATATGCCGGAGAAAGTTGTTGCATCGCTTGTATGACGTGTTTTGGTTGAATGGTTTCCTCTTCGGGGTCTAAAAATTCATGTTCGTCCTTATCATCTGCCAAATTCAGTACTTGATGATCATCGTCTGGTACCATGTCCAGATGCTTTTTCCTTCTAAACGAATCAATCGCATTGTTGGTGAAAATGCGCCTGACCCAGCCTTCAAACGAACCATCGTTCTTGTATTTATGTAGGTTTCCGAAAAGCTTGATAAATCCTTCTTGAACTAATTCTTTACCCTGATCAAGGTCTTTCGTATACCTCATGCATACTCCCAACATTTTTCCGTAGAACATCTCGTAGATCTTCTGCTGGCATCTTCGGTCGTTCTTCAGACAACCGGCTATTAGATCCTGAAGCTCTTGGTCGATTGGTTGCACGCAAACAGATAACGAGGGTGAATTGGTCAGGTTGCCTTGCTGCAACTGAATTTGATCGCAAGTTAACCAGACTGATAAGTTAATGTTAACGGAATGGTGAAAATGAGGGGTAAAAATCAGTTGAAAACTGAACACTATCTGCTTTTGGTGCTAGGGCATCTTTTCTACATTTGCCACGTATCAAAAAACAATAATCAATTAAACATATATCATGAAAGTTACAGTAGTAGGTGCAGGAGCTGTGGGCGCTAGTTGTGCTGAGTATATTGCCATCAAGGATTTTGCTTCGGAGGTTGTTCTTGTAGACATCAAAGAAGGTTTTGCCGAAGGAAAAGCGATGGACCTGATGCAGTGTGCAACCCTCAATGGTTTCGATACCAAGATCACCGGTGTTACCAACGATTATTCAAAAACTGCTGGTAGCGATATTGCTGTAATTACAAGTGGTATTCCGCGAAAGCCTGGAATGACAAGAGAAGAGTTGATCGGTATCAATGCAGGTATTGTTAAAACTGTTGCTACAAGTTTGATCAAGCATTCTCCAAACGTCATTCTGATTGTTGTAAGTAACCCAATGGATACGATGACCTATTTGGCGCACAAGGCAACGGGATTACCAAAGAATAGAATTATCGGTATGGGTGGAGCGTTGGATAGCGCCCGTTTCAAATACCGATTGAGCGAAGCCTTGAATTGCCCAGCAAGCGATGTTGAAGGCATGGTTATCGGTGGTCATAGCGATACTGGAATGCTTCCTCTAACCAGATTAGCCGTTAGAAATGGTGTGCCAGTTTCTGAATTCCTTTCTGACGATGTGCTCGCTGAAGTTGCAGAAGCAACTAAAGTAGGCGGTGCTACACTGACCAAGTTGTTAGGAACCAGTGCTTGGTATGCTCCAGGTGCTGCGGTGTCTTCATTGGTGCAATCAATTGCTTGCGACCAGAAAAAAATGTTCCCATGCTCTGTAATGCTTGATGGCGAGTACGGCCTCAGCGACATTTGCATTGGTGCTCCTGCAATTCTTGGGAAAGACGGTATTGAAAAAATCGTTGAGATCGAGTTGAACGATGCTGAAAAAGCGAAGCTGGCAGAAAGTGCAGATGGTGTTAGAAAAACCAATGACCTGTTAGAAGGAGCAACTGCATAACTAGGTTTAACTGAATTAATTTTGAGGGGTGTTCTGATAATCGGGACACCCCTTTTTATAAGATGGAATTTTCGATCCCCATTCGTTTTGTTGATATTGAGAACTCAGGCGTTCACATTGCGGTCAGTGGGTTCATAAATGGGAACTTAGCTAACATTCTCATTGATACGGGTGCTTCGCAAACCGTGTTTGACAAGAACCGTATTCATCTGTTTTCGGATCAGACCGAATTTGAAAAGCTTGAAAAGCTGAGCAAAGGACTTGGTACAGCTACTATGGAAGGCTTTCAGTTTGAGATAGGCCAATTTATTCTAGGCGATCTTGTTTTGATCGAGTATCAACTGATTGCACTGGACCTCAGCAACATCAACGAATCGTACGAACAACTTGGGGTTGGCCCAATTGACATGGTACTCGGAGGCGACTTTTTAAAGAAGTACAAAGCTAGAATCGACTACGGATTGGCCGAACTGTTCTTGAATATGTGATCCAAGAATCTGTCGTTCCATTTCTGCTCAGGAATCCAACAGGTCTCCTTTTTTCCAAACCAAGTGTATCTGTTTCTTGCAATCCAATCGTAGATCGGATTCCGGATAAATTTGGGAATGATCAAAAACATCGAACCCATTTTCCAGATACCATCCAAGTGTTTTGCTAATCGCAGGGCAGCATCGCTTTTAACAAAGGTCTTACCATTTTCAATAAGAACCAGACTGTTGAGATACGTATGCGGAAGGTTGGATTTCTTCAGTGTTTCTTTGCCAAAATCCGATTGCAAGGATGCAAATCGGACATTCCCTTTTCTATTTCTTTTGAGTACAAACTGCACCGAACCGCTGCATAAGTTGCATACACCATCAAAGAGCAGAATCGGTCCTTCGTTGGTCATTGAATAACGAACCGAGCTGTTGAAACCTTATTCTCACTTCTAAGCTCTAGCATGTAAATTCCAGCTTTCAACTGAGAAAGATCGAGCGCTTGTTTGATGAGATTACTGGTTGAACCACTCCAGACCAATTCGCCAAGAACATTAATGACCGATATGCGGACCGAACCATCCATTGCCTGATATGGTTCAACGGTAAACGTTCCATCGTTGGGGTTAGGGTAGAGGTTCATGTCAAATCTTTTGATCCGTTCAGAATCGACAACATCATTTATGGTCACCCCAAGTGTATCGCCCTTATAAAAGGCCAGGCCGCCTGCAAGATTACCGATGATGAGCTCTGGAAGATTATCCGAATTAAGATCGGCCAACGCAACGGAACTGCGCTCTCCTTCATACACTGGGAATTGATTTTCTCGCTTGAAAGACGGTTTTACGGTAAGTGTGAAGTTGGGTCTTTCGTTGTTCGATCCTTCGTACTGAATGCCGCAGCCTGAGAAATTGCCTGTGTTAGCATACGCATTGCAATTGTATGGTAAGGTTGAATACCGAACATTCAGATCCGTTCCGTTGCCGGCAACTTGGTACCAACAGAATTCGATGATGAGGTTTGATTCGCCATCCCACACTATCGGTGTTTGAGCAACGTATTCCACCAAACCTTGCGGTACAGTGCCTGTTGGCACGAAATACGTAGTTGAGAAACCGTCAACAAATCCGTTCAATTCGGTAAGTTGGGTCATGCCCATCTTCACGTAGAATTGTGCATGCGGCACACTCGGTCCATTTTCCGTTTCGAGGGATAATTTTTCAATGACACCTTGAACTAAACCCTGATCGCTAAGCTCATCAGCACGGATCAAATACTGGTTTCTGCCACTTGCAGACGTGAACCCAAAGGGAGTGGTTTCATTCGTTGTGCTGAAATCGGTGCCTGAGCCAATGCTTCCAATCAGTTCTTCTGGGCCTGATATCACGTCAGATATCTCGCTGTACAGGTCAATTATGCCACTCTCAGAGCCTACCAACATGTTTATTTCTCCATTGTTTTCGAAGAGAAATGGAGTGCTGTAACCGAATGAAAGTCCGTTTCTACGCATATCCACGCCACCCCAATTCGCATCATCAAGAACGAATTGTGGAGCGTTTGCGGTTCCTTGGTTTGCATAAAAATTCAGGTTGCCGTTGCGTTCACCAATGATCAGGTCAAGCAGTTGGTCGTTATCAACATCAAACAGGAATGGAGCTGCGTATTGTCCTGCGACATCAATACCCTGAAAACCTGGCGTTGTCAGCGAAAAACTGCAAGGGTTTCCAGGACCAGCACTGTTGCTGAACAAATGGATCAAACCATCAGTATCGCCAATGAGCATGTCGTCATCTCCATCTCCATCAAGATCCCCAAATGTCGGAATGACGTTACCAAGCCCGAGATTGGAAATGTTGGCGACATCTCTGGTCTGTAAAGTGAATTGTGGTTCGGTGGCGGTTCCTGTATTTCGGTAATAAGCGATTTGAGAAGAGTACGTGCCCGTGCTTACAAAGTAGCCGCGGTTTCCAACAATCAGGTCTTTCAAACCATCTTGGTCGTAATCAAACAGCACAGGATAAGCACTCGTGCCCAGGTCGATCATTTCATCCTGGAGGAAGTTGTTCTTGACGAAAGTAAGATCGTATTCTGTGGCAGATGAATTTGTGTACAGGTAGCATCCTTCATGATCATGGCCATTGTTCTCTTGATATGGAGTTGCAATGAGATCCATTTTTCCATCGTTGTTCACGTCTGCCAGAAATGCTGCAGGAAATGTGTAGAAATCAATAGGGTCTGTATTGCTGAAATTGGCGGGAAATGTAAGGTCTTGCTCTCCCATGTGCGCGTCATTTGCATTTCCATCGTTGGTCAGAATATTCATTGAGTTGAAACTGACGTTACTGAGAACAAGGTCTTGATCATTATCACCATCTATGTCAATTCCCAGCATAGTAAAACCAGAATGCACACCACTTGCTGCAGCTGACTGTGCTGCTGGTGGTGTGTAGGTTCCACCCTTGCATGAAATGTCAAGATCCACGGCTATGGTGGAAGGGTCTTCCTGAAAATTACCCCAGCACGGATTGGCCAGAACCATGATCATGCTATCGGCATTACCGTAAAGGTCAAACGATTGGTTCTGATGGTATTCCGCGGAAGTCCCGAACAGACTGAACGTAACGATATCCATATCCGTGTCGCCATCTACATCCATAATTGCAGGCATGTCTGTAGGACTGACATATATATTGATAAGACCATTTCCGTAGTCTGATTCTAACTTGTTGGTCATCAGCGTAAAAATCAGCGTATCGGTGTTTCCATCATTCCGATAAACAGCCATGCCTCCATTAGAATAAGTGAAGATGTCCATCTTACCGTCAGCGTTGAAATCTCGTAATAGCACCCAATCGTGCAAAGCTCGATTACTCGATCCGTGCTGATTAACGAACATATCCCGGTAGCGCGGAGCTATTTCCAATTGGCCAGAAGAATTGGTTTTCAGGCAGATCATCTTATCACCGGTCTTGTCAAATACCAAAAGGTCGTTTGTGCCATCATTGTCGAAGTCGATGTTCGAAAACTGACCATGGTTTATGCCGCCAGCCCAAGGAAATTGCAGCAAACCATTTTCTTCAGTAACCTGAACAGAGTCGAACCGATTGAAGTACAGTTGCGCGGAAACGTGAAGCGCCAGGGACAGAAAGATTATGGTTAGGATGAATCTCATTTGGAAAAGTGCGTTTGGAATCAGACAAATGTAACGGCAAAAGGTTGCTGTAACTGTCATATTCGTACCTGAAAAATCATCCTTTTTCATCATAAAAAGCCGTATTGCTATTAACTGAGGGTTCTTCTATATTTGCACGCTCTAAAAATCAGAGGTATAACCATATACAATATATAATGCAGAACAAAGGCGCTATAAAGGTTTTCGCCATTTTACTCGGACTAGTTTGTCTATATCAGCTGTCTTTTACGGTAGCTACGCGAATGGCGGAGTCTACTTACGAAGAGATGAGCGCAACCGATCGAGAAGGAGCAGATAAGTATCTCGAGGATTTCCGATACAACATCTTGGTTAAAGAGTACTCTTACATGGAGTGCAAGGAGCGTGAGATGAACTTGGGTCTTGACCTTAAGGGAGGGATGAACGTAACCTTGGAGATATCTCTTCAGGAAATGATTCGTTCGCTTTCAAACAATAGCCCGGATTCTACCTTCAATCAGGCCATTGTTCAGGCAACAGCTCGAATGACAGATGCTCAGGAAGATTTCGTCACTCTATTTGGGGAAGAATTCGAGAAGATCGATCCGAATGCTAGATTGGCGTCTCCAGCAATTTTCGGTTACACTCTTAAAGATAAGATACAAGGAGATGCTACCAATGCTGAAGTGTTGGAAGTGATCAAATCGGAGAAAGAAGCTGCGATTGAGCAGGCTTTTGAAGTTCTCCGTACTCGTATCGATAAGTTTGGAGTAACACAACCCAATATCCAAAGACTGGAAGGAAGCGACCGTATTCTGGTTGAACTTCCTGGCGTTAAGGAGCCAGACCGAGTTAGAAAACTTCTTCAGGGAACGGCCAAATTGGAGTTCTGGGAAACGTACGAGAATCAAGAGGTTTATGGTTTCTTGGCCGAAGCCAACAAGATTCTTCGCGATATGGAAGCCGGTGTGGAAGAGGTTGACACAACAGTTCTTTCGGCAGGTTTAGATGGCGATGCAGTTGAGGAAGCGGTTGAAGAAGCTGCTCCAGATACTTCAGGTCTATTGGATGGACTTCTAGGAGGAACTGCAGATGGTGATTCTGGAGTTGCAGCGGTTAACCAAGCAAGCACAGATGATATTCAGAAAGAGAATCCTCTTTTTGCTGTTCTTTCTCCAGCAGCATCTCAAGATGGTCTTTACCGAGGTCCGGTTGTTGGATATGCCTCAATCAAGGATACAGCAAAAGTGAACAAGTATCTTTCTATGGATCGTGTTCAGAACATCTTTCCAAGAGACCTGAAATTCTACTGGACAGTTAAGTCAATCGACCCGAAAGACCCAGCGCAAGTTCATCAGTTGGTGGCTATCAAAGTTACAAGTAGAGATGGTGAGCCTCCATTGGATGGTTCGGCAATTTCTGATGCAAACAAAGATTTCGGTCAGTTCGGAGCTAATCCAGAAGTTTCTATGTTAATGACTCCTGACGGGGCCAATGCTTGGAAGCGTCTTACAGGAGAGAATGTCGGGAAATCTATTGCCATTGTATTGGATGATTACGTTTACTCTTTTCCAACTGTTCAGGGAGAAATCAGTGGAGGTCGTTCTTCAATTACAGGAAACTTCACCATTGCTGAAGCAGAAGACCTTGCAACCGTTCTGAAGGCTGGTAAACTTCCAGCTCCTGCGCACATTGTAGAGGAGGCAGTTGTTGGTCCAACTCTTGGAGACGAGTCTATTACCAGTGGTATGGTTTCGTTTGTTGGCGCCATTCTATTGGTATTGGTGTTCATGATCATTTATTATGGTACTGCTGGTTGGGCGGCTAACTTGGCATTGATCGCCAACGTTTTCTTCGTATTCGGAGTGCTTGCTTCGCTTGGAGCCGTGCTAACGTTGCCTGGTATTGCGGGTATCGTACTTACCATTGGTATTGCTATCGATTCCAACGTCCTCATCTTCGAACGTATCAGAGAGGAATTGCAGAAAGGTACAGGTATGCGACTAGCAGTTACTCAAGGTTACAATGCTGCGTACTCTGCAATTATCGATTCGAACGTTACTTCCTTACTTACCGGAATAATCCTTTATGTATTTGGTAGCGGACCGATCCAAGGATTCGCAACTACGTTGATCATCGGTATCTTCTGTTCGCTATTCTCTTCTATCTTTATTACCAGACTGATTTTCGAAGGTCGATTAGCAAGTAAAAAAGCGATCACTGTTGCAACTAAGATCTCGCAAGGAGCTTTCAGCAACACCAATTTTGATTTCATCAAGAACCGTAAGATCGCCTACATTTTTTCAGGTGTTGTTATTCTTGCGGGTATTGGATCAATGGCTACAAGAGGATTTAACTACGGAGTCGATTTCCTAGGAGGTCGTTCTTACATGGTTGAGTTTGACCAACCGGTAAACACTGAAGATGTGAGTAACCTTTTGGCTGATGCCTTCGGAACAGCTCCAACTGTAAAAACATTCGGAGCCGATAACCGTGTGAAGGTTATCACGGCTTTCAGAATTGATGACGAAGGAGAGACCGTAGATGACGAAGTGCAAGCTGCTTTGGTCTCCGGACTAGCTAAGCTTGGAGAAAACAAGAGTGAGATTTTGAGTTCACAGAAAGTAGGGCCTACTATTGCTGACGACATTAAGCGTTCGGCAGTACTGTCAATCTTCTTCTCTCTTATTGTGATCTTCTTGTACATCTTGATTCGATTCAAGAAATGGCAGTATTCTTTGGGTGCTGTAATTGCGTTGTTCCACGATGTTCTTTTCGTGCTATCGCTGTTCTCGTTGTTCTACGGAATTGCTTGGTTCAGCATGGAAGTAGATCAGGCATTCATTGCGGCAATTCTTACTGTTGTGGGTTACTCAATTAACGATACGGTGGTTGTGTTCGACCGTATCAGAGAATACCAGAACGAGCACCAGGCTAGAAAGCACTCGTTTGCAAGTGTTGCCAACAGTGCATTGAACAGTGCTTTGAGCAGAACGGTAATCACTTCCTTGACCACATTCATCGTGTTGTTGGTTTTGTTCTTAGCTGGAGGCGAAACCATCAAAGGATTCTCTTTTGCGTTGCTTGCTGGTGTGGTGGTAGGAACCTACTCTTCTGCGTTTATCGCTACTCCGATCATGTTGGAGTTCGTTAAAGAAGAACCTGAATCTGAAAAAAAGAAAAAGAAATAATTAAAAGGCCTCTTAGTTGAGGCCTTTTTACTTTTGCACCATGAATTACACGCTACTGTTTTTGAATTTGGGAGGAGGTGAGATCATCATCGTGCTTCTGGTTATCTTATTGTTTTTTGGTTCCAAGAAGATTCCTGAATTAGCAAGAGGATTGGGAAGAGGAATGCGCGAATTCAAGGATGCGACCAGTGGTGTTCAACGTGAGATTGAGCAAAGCATGAAGGATGTCCCGACAAAGCCGAAGATCAATAAGCGCCCCGAAGCTCCTGACAATAGCAAAGCGCAAGAATCATAATGAAAGCCCGAAAGGGCTTTTTTTATGCGTCATCGGTAGGTAAAAATATTTTTCTACGCCATGACCCTGTCAAATTAAGGGTGTGTTGAGAAAAAGTTGATAATATTTTTATCAGAGCTCTATTGAACTTATACCTTTGCGGCACAAATCGGTAAAATCCAATTATTCAGTCCAAAAATGAAGGTAAAACTCGAATACATCTGGCTCGATGGTTATGAGCCAACTCAGAACATGAGGTCAAAGACCAAAGTGGAAGAGCATGAGAATTTTAAGGGTACTCTAGAGGAGATCGGCAATTGGTCTTTTGATGGGTCTTCAACCCAGCAGGCAACAGGCGACTCTTCTGACTGTCTGTTAGTACCTGTTGCCATATATCCAGATCCGGCAAGAGATAATGGATGGTTGGTAATGTGTGAGGTGATGTTGGCCGATGGAACACCGCATCCTTCAAACGCGAGAGCAACAATTGAAGATGAGAATGATGATTTCTGGTTCGGATTTGAGCAGGAGTACTTCATTATGGATACAGAGACCGAATTGCCACTTGGTTTCCCAAGAGGAGGTTTCCCTGGGCCACAAGGTCAGTACTACTGTTCAGTTGGCGGACGCTATACTAAAGGAAGAGATATGGTTGAGGAGCACGCAGATCTTTGCATCGCTGCTGGTCTTAACTTCGAAGGAATCAATCAAGAGGTAGCTTCTGGTCAGTGGGAATTTCAATTGTTTGCTAAGGGGGCAAAGAAAGCTGGAGATGAAATCTGGATTGCTCGTTATCTTCTAGATAGATTGACAGAAAGCTACGGGTATTACATTGAGTACCATCCTAAGCCGATTAAAGGAGATTGGAATGGTTCAGGTATGCATGCTAACTTCTCGAACACACTACTTAGAACGTGTGGTTCTAAAGAGACCTACATGGCTGTTTGTGAAGCTTTCCGCCCGGTAAGACAAGATCATATTGATGTATATGGAGCTTACAACGATCAGCGTTTGACAGGAAAACATGAAACTGCTTCAATTCACGATTTCTCTTATGGAATATCAGATAGAGGTGCTTCAATCAGAATTCCGTTGATGACCGTACAGAAAGGTTGGAAAGGATATTTGGAAGACAGAAGACCGGCTTCCAATGCTAATCCTTACAAGGTGGCAGCGCGAATTATCAAAACTGTAAAAAGTGTTGAGGCGCAGGTTACAGCATAATTGTTGATAAATGAATGTAAAAGGCCCGATTCGTTCGGGCCTTTTTTATCTAAATAAAATGGCAATACACAGATTTCAAGCACTGCAACAGGTTGATAGTAGAAAACCTCAGCTGGTAACTGCCCCAAGTTCAAAAGTCTCGGATTTCTTCGGTTCTCAAGTTTTCAGTTGGAAAGTTATGCGAGAGTATCTTCCATCTGAAGCGTACGCTACGCTAAGGACCAGTGTAGATAAGGGTACTCAAATTGATAGAGGTACTGCTGAGCAGGTTGCTTCGGCTATGAAAGCTTGGGCACTTCAATTGGGTGCTACCCATTATACGCATTGGTTCCAGCCACTTACAGGTTCTACTGCAGAAAAGCACGATGCTTTCTTTGAGCCGTTAGCTGATGGGTTTTCAATGGAAGCGTTTGGTGGGGACAAACTCGTTCAGCAAGAGCCAGATGCATCCAGCTTTCCGAATGGTGGAATCAGAAATACATTCGAAGCCAGAGGATACACTGCATGGGATCCGTCTTCGCCCGCTTTTGTCATTGGTAAAACACTTTGTATACCTACTGTTTTCGTTGCATATACAGGTGAGTCATTGGATCACAAGGCTCCGTTGTTGCGTTCCGTTCACTTCCTTGACAAAGCGGCTACAACCGTTGTTCAAGAATATTTCGATAGAAATGTTTCCAGGGTAATTTGCACGCTTGGTTGCGAACAGGAGTATTTCTTGGTTGATAGGGCATTGTATAATGCGCGGCCAGATCTTGCGTTGACGGGTAGAACACTTTTCGGGCACTCTTCTGCCAAGAATCAACAATTAGACGATCACTATTTCGGTTCGATCAACGATAGGGTTACTGCTTATATGCGCGATTTTGAAACCGAAGCACTAAAGCTTGGAATCCCTGTTAAGACCAGACATAATGAAGTCGGTCCGGGTCAGTTCGAATGCGCTCCGGTTTTTGAAGAGGTGAGTCTTGCAGTAGATCACAATCAACTTTTAATGGACATTATGGAAAAAGTGGCGCTTCGTCATGATTTCAGAGTGCTGTTCCATGAAAAGCCATTTGCGGGAATCAACGGTTCTGGCAAGCACAATAATTGGGCTTTGGCTACCGATACGGGAAAAAACCTATTGAGCCCTGGGAAAACCCCAAAGAAGAATATTCAGTTTTTAACATTCTTCATTACCACCATTAGAGCAGTGTATGAACATGCTGATCTGCTCCGTGCAAGCATAGCCGGATCCGGTAATGATCACCGTTTAGGCGCAAACGAAGCACCGCCAGCAATCATGTCAGTCTTTATCGGTTCGTTTCTTACACAGATATTGGAAGACATAGAGCAGTGGGTCAAGCAAGGCGAGAAAATGTCTCCTGATGAAAAAACTGAGCTTAAGTTGAATGTCATTAAGATTCCTGAGATTCTGCTTGATAATACTGATAGAAACCGAACTTCTCCTTTTGCATTTACTGGTAACAAGTTTGAGTTCCGAGCAGTTGGATCTTCCGCAAATTGCTCATCTGCTATGATGGTTCTTAACACCATCGTTGCAGATCAGTTGGTGAAATTCCATTCTGAAGTACAGAAATTGGTTGCGAAGGACATGAAGAAGGATGAAGCCATCTTTCAAGTGTTACGTAAGTACATCATCGAATCTAAACAGATAAGATTTGAAGGAAATGGTTACGGAGAGGAATGGATTACAGAAGCGGAAAAGAGAGGTTTATCCAATATAAAAACCACACCTCAGGCACTGGATAAGATTCTTAGCGATAAGTCACGAAAGCTGTTTAAGGACAATGAAATTCTTAGCGAAAGAGAATTGGAGGCCAGGTACGAGATCGACCTAGAGCGATATACCAAGAAAATTCAGATTGAGTCTCGGGTAATGGGAGATCTGGCGGTGAACCATGTTTTGCCAACCGCAGTAACCTACCAGAATGTGTTGATTGAGAATGTAACCGGCCTTAAGCAAGTTCTGTCAGATGCTGAATTTAATAAGCTAGCTGCTGAACAGTTGACTGTTATCCGCGAGATCTCTGAGAGAATGACGAGTATTAGAAAATTGGTCTCGGAAATGGTTGAGGTGAGAAAAACCGCTAATCTGTGTGAGTCTGTTCGCGAGCAAGCGGGAGATTATTGCGATAAGGTTCTTCCTTTCTTTGAAAAAATCAGAAGGGAAGTAGATAAGTTGGAGCTTATTGTAGCAGATGAGCTTTGGCCACTTCCTAAGTACCGTGAGCTATTGTTTAACAGATGATTTCATACGGGGTTTTTCTGATTGGTTGGCTCATTATTACGGCTCAATTCAACAGTCTTTACGCTCCTTCAGTATCAATCTTGTGCAATCAAATATTTCTTTATTTTAGCGGCCGTGTAAAACAAGCATATAAACCATGAGAATAACCAAGTTCTTAGTAGTAGCCATCATTGCAGGATTGTTTTCAATCAATGCAAATGCGCAAACCGATCACTTAGCAGTAGCTAACCTTGCCTATGAGGCACAGGAATACTATAAGGCGATTACCCTCCTCAAGAAAGCCTATTCAAAAGAGAAGGATAAGGCAAACAAGGCAGAAATTATTTACAAGACAGCAGAGTGCTATCGATATGTGAATGATATGAAGCAAGCAGAAACTTGGTATAGAAAGGCACTTAAATTGAAGTACCCTGAGGACAAAATTCAGTTGTATTATGCTGAAGCGTTGAAAGCCAATGGTAAGTTCGAAGATGCAATTGTTGAGTATGAAAAGTATGCAGAGCTTGTTCCTACTGATCCAAGAGGTAAAAACGGTGCAGAAGCTTGTGCGCTCGCTCAAAAGTGGATTGATAATCCATCTCGATATGTTGTTGAGAATGAGGTTCAGTTGAATGGCAAGTACATGGATTTTGCCGCTTCGTATGCATCAGCAAACCACAAAGAAGTTTACTTCACGTCATCAAGAAATGGTGCGTCAGGTAGTGATATTGACGGTTGGACAGGTCAAGGTTTTACTGATGTTTTTGAAGCTACCATTGATAATAAAGGAAAATGGAGCAAGCCAAAGCCGCTTCCAGCAACAATCAACAGCGTTTATAATGAAGGCGCTGCTGTTATGAATGCTGATTTCACAGAGATGATTTTTACGCGTTGCGGTGTGAAGAAGAAAGAGAAAATGGGTTGCGAGTTGTATCATTCCAAAAAGGAAGGAAGCAACTGGTCTGAGCCTGAGTTATTGCCGTTTTTCGTGAAAGATGAAGGTGATGACAGTACTCAAGTTACTATCGGTCATCCAGCTCTTTCTGCAGATGGTAAGACCTTGGTTTTTGCGTCTGATGCTGAGGGTGGAAAAGGTGGAAGAGACCTTTGGAAGTCTAAATATGATGATGAGAAGAAAAGATGGGGAGCTCCTGTCGCTCTAGAGGGTGTTAACACTCCTGGAGATGAAATGTATCCTTTCATCCACAATGACGGAACGTTGTATTTCGCTTCTAATGGTCATATCGGAATGGGTGGTCTTGATATTTTCATGGCTGAGGCGCAAGGAGATGTTTGGGGCAACGTAACTAACATGCGTTATCCGATCAACTCATCAGGTGATGATTTTGCCATCATCTTTGAAAAAGAACAAGAGAAAGGTTTCTTTACATCTAATCGTGAGGATGGAAAAGGAAGTGATGATATCTACTCTTTCTTGCTGCCAGCGCTTAAGTTCACTTTGAGTGGTACTGTAACTGACTTTAAAACGAAGAATCCAGTTGCAGAAGCAACAGTTTCAATCGTTGGAACAGATGGTTCTTCTTTGGAAACAACCACGGATGCTTCAGGTAAATACAGCTTCGATCTGTCTCCAGCTACCTCGTATGTAATTACAGCTGGTAAGAAAGATTATTACTTGAACAAGACAGGTAAGACCACTACTGTTGGATTCGAAGAAGATAAAGATCTTATCCACGATTTCGAGTTGGATCCTATCAACCGTGTAATCGACCTTCCGAACATCTTCTACGATTTAGGAAAGTGGGACCTCCGTCCGGAATCTAAAGTTGCCTTGGATGGTTTGGTTGAGACATTGAATGATAACCCAACAATTGTTGTTGAGCTTGGATCACACACAGATACAAGAGCGTCTGACAGCTATAACCTGTCACTTTCGCAAAAACGTGCTCAGTCGGTAGTTGATTACCTGATTGAAAACGATATCGCAGAAGCACGTCTTGTAGCAAAAGGATATGGTGAAACTACTCCGAAGGTGTTGGATGTAGCTGTAGGAGACTTCGCTGCAGGTAGCGTGATCAACGATGCATTCATTGCTAAGTTGGCTACGGAAGAACTAAAAGAAGAGGCTCACCAGTTGAATCGTAGAACAGAATTCAAAGTGTTGAGAAACGATTACGTTCCTAAAGGAAACTAGTCAACCTTCATAGATATTTCAGAAAAGCATTCCGCATGTCGGAATGCTTTTTTGTTAAACCCAATTCATGAGTGCAGGAGAAAGATATAAGCAACGCGGTGTTTCTGCCGATAAAGAAGACGTTCATAACGCTATTAAGAATGTAGACAAGGGATTGTTCCCTCAAGCATTCTGCAAGATCGTTCCAGACACACTTTCCGATTCCGATGATCATTGTGTGATCATGCATGCTGACGGTGCAGGAACAAAAAGTTCTTTGGCTTACATGTATTGGAAAGAAACTGGCGACCTGTCAGTTTGGAAGGGAATAGCGCAGGATGCTATAGTAATGAATACCGATGATCTCCTGTGTGTAGGTGCAGTTGACAATATCCTTTTATCATCAACCATTGGTAGAAATAAGTTCTTGATACCAGGTGAAGTAATTGGTGCGGTCATTAGCGGCACGGAAGAAGTACTTGAAATGCTTCGAGAAAATGGAATTAATATACATTCCACTGGAGGCGAGACAGCTGATGTTGGCGATCTTGTAAGAACTATGATAGTTGACTCCACAGTCACTTGCCGTATGAAACGCTCGGATGTGGTGGATAACGCTAATATTCAAGCCGGTGATGTTATTGTTGGTTTGGCCTCGTATGGTCAGGCTACGTACGAATCAGAGTACAACGGAGGAATGGGTAGTAATGGTTTGACAGCTGCCCGTCATGATGTGTTCAGCAATGTTTTACGCAAGAAGTATCCCGAAAGCTATGATGCTGCAATGGACGCAGACCTGGTTTATTCTGGAAGCTACGGATTGACGGATAAGATCAAAGGTGTGCCGCTTGATGCTGGTAAATTGGTGCTTTCACCTACACGTACCTATGCTCCAATCATCAAAAAGGTACTTGATAACTACAGAGATCAAATTCATGGTATGGTTCATTGCAGTGGTGGAGCGCAGACTAAAGTGCTTCACTTCATTGAATCAGGTCATGTTATCAAGGATAATTTTCTTCCTGTGCCTCCTCTCTTCAGAATCATTCAGGAGGAATCTAATACACCTTGGAATGAGATGTTCAAAGTATTCAACATGGGGCATAGAATGGAACTATACGTGCCTATGGAAATTGCCGATGGTATCATTTCAATTTCAAAAAGCTTCAACGTTGATGCACAGATAATTGGTAGAGTGGAGGAAGGAGAAAAGAAACTTACTATCCGTTCGGAGTTCGGTGAGTTCATTTATAGTTAACAGATGGAACTTCTAGATAAACTTCGAGATATTCAACGAAGGTTCCACGACCTTGAAGGACAGTTGGGTGACCCGTCTGTGGTGGCTGACATGAATCGCTTCGTTAAGATCAATCGCGATTACAGAGGACTTGAGCCCGTGGTTAAGTCCGCAAAGGAGTACGAAAATGTCGTTCAGAATATAGATAGTAGTAAAGAGATACTGGAAACAGAGAAAGACGCGGAATTCTTGGAAATGGCTCGAATGGAGCTTGATGATCTAGAAAATCGGAAGGTTGAGTTAGAAGAAGAATTACGGGTTCTGATGTTACCTAAAGATCCTGAAGATGACAAGAATGTGGTCCTTGAGATTCGTGCAGGGACAGGTGGTGATGAAGCTAGCATTTTTGCCGGAGACCTGTATCGGATGTATATGAAGTACATTGAAGGTAGGGGTTGGCGCACAACCGTTGTAGGCGAAAGCGAAGGAACTGCAGGAGGTTATAAGGAAGTGCAGGTTAAGGTTGAGGGAGAAGGTGTTTATGGAATAATGAAGTATGAATCGGGTGTACATCGGGTTCAACGAGTTCCGCAGACCGAATCGCAAGGCCGTGTTCATACATCTGCAGCAACCGTGGCAGTAATGCCAGAGGCCGAAGAAGTAGACGTACAGATCAATCCGGCAGATATCGATTTTCACACATCACGGTCTGGTGGAGCTGGCGGTCAGAATGTGAATAAGGTGGAAACTAAGGTTCAGTTGACGCACAAACCATCTGGAATTGTAGTTGTCTGTCAGGTAGAACGTTCTCAGCTAGCTAACCGAGAGTTGGCCATGGAAATGCTTCGGACCAAGTTATATGAGTTAGAGTTGAACAAACACTTAGATAGTATAGCAAGTAGAAGAAAGACGATTGTTTCTACCGGAGATAGGTCTGCAAAGATCAGAACATACAACTATCCGCAAGGCAGAATCACCGATCATCGCATTGGGCTTACCTTGTATTCGCTCACCGATTTCATGAATGGCGACATTCAGGAAATGCTTGATGCGCTACAAATGGCAGAGAATGCAGAGAAATTAAGAGTAGGAGAAACGATCTGATATGGAATTATCACCAAAAGGAAAGAAGTTCAGAGACAGGATCGATAATTGGCTCCTTTTCAACGTCTTTCTGTTGATCAAACTTCCGCTGGCGTGGATGGCTGGCAGCAGAGTTAAACGGATTGATGCCGAAGCATGCGCTATAAGTATGCCCTTTGGTTGGAGAAATCAGAACCCCTTCCAATCAATGTATTTTGCTGCACAGAGCATGTCTGCCGAAATGAGTACCGGAATGCTTTGCATGCTTGCCATCGAAAATTCGGGAGAAAGCATTGCGATGCTGGTGTCAGACAACAGGTCGCAATTCACAAAAAAGGCCGATGGACACGTCACCTTTACGTGTAATGATGGAAAGAAAATGTTTGATGCTGTTGCGGAAACCTGCAGAACCGGGCAACCCGTTCTGGTGGAAATGAACACTGTCGGTGTGATGGACAATGGGGTAGAGGTTTCTAACTTCAGTTTTACTTGGACTGTTAAGAAGCGAACGAGGTAAGTCGTTTCACCCCAAAGCTTAATTCCTATATTCGAACATGGCTACCAAGGTTCATAATTCAGATGGTTGGTTGTACGACCCGATTCTGCCCGATTCCAGCACATGGCCGATCGTTCAACTTACGAACCATCGGGATGAGTTTTTGAAGGAGCTTGTTGAGCTTTCTATTCAGAACATCAAGGAAACGCTAGGAAACAATCCTTCGAATTTGAAGGATGAATTGGCCAGGACTCTTTATACCGAACGCATTCGGCTAACCCAAACTCCTTGGAAAGCTGACGCACCAGATGAGAAGGAATTCTGGAGCCAGGTGAAGAAGCACATGGTTCGCATCAATGCCGGACATGAAAATCCGAACGCCTTTGGTCACGAAGATCTGATAAGACGTATTGTAACACGCTATGCAGAAGAGATTGCGGGCGTGTTTGATGTGA
Organism: Flavobacteriales bacterium; assembly: GCA_018402015.1. Taxonomy (GTDB): domain Bacteria; phylum Bacteroidota; class Bacteroidia; order UBA10329; family UBA10329; genus UBA10329. Next base: position 20,442 of record JAGYJL010000041.1, read on the forward strand.
AAGCGTACGATTTCGCCAAAGGATTTACCACATTCATGTTCTCCCGATTGCTCAATGCATCGCAAGGAAAAGGCTTTTCGCGCTTTTGGGATTCCCGACACAATCTGCACGATAAGATCCATTTGATCGGAGAAATAGATCACATACGCGAGTTGGCCAAACAGGGAACCGTAATTGTGGTGCCAACTCACTTCAGTAACCTCGATTCGATGCTCATTGGTTGGGCCATTCAGAGTATTGGTTTGCCGCCAGTTCTTTATGGTGCCGGATTGAACCTTTTCGGCATCAAGATCATGGCCTGGTTCATGAATCGTTTGGGAGCATACAAAGTTGACAGGCGAAAAAAGAACACGCTGTATCTGGAAACACTCAAGATGTACTCGGAACTTTCCTTGCGCAAAGGCTGCAACGGACTGTTCTTTCCTGGAGGAACACGATCTCGAAGCGGTATGTTGGAAAAGCGTTTGAAATTGGGGCTGTTGGGAACTGCTTTGCAGGCTCAACGCATGAATTTCGTGGATGATGGAGAAGATGCCAAGAAGATTTTTGTGGTGCCTGTTACCATCAACTACAACTTTGTGTTAGAAGCACAAAGTCTCATCGACCAGCATCTGAAGATCAGTGGTCAAGAGCAATATTATGTGGAGAATGATGATTTCTCTACCTCGAGCAAAATGCTGCGTTTCATATACAAGTTCTTCACGGCATCGTCAGAAATAGCAGTCCGGTTCGGTACGCCAATGGATCTTTTCGGAAATCGGGTAGATGAAGAAGGTAGAAGTTTCGACCCGCATGGGCACGAAGTGGATATTAAGAAGTACTTCTACTCCAATGGCGAAATAACCAAAGATCTGCAACGCGATGCAGAATACACCCGAATGTTGGGCGAACGCATCGTAGAACGCTATCACTGCGAAGCGGTGGTTTTCTGTAGTCAGATCCTTGCCTTTTCCGCCTTTCGGATATTTAAAGCGAGGTACAACAGAATGGACCTTTATGGTTTGATGCGACTGCCGTCTGAAGACCTCACCATCAGACCAAAACAACTGATGGACAGTGTAGATAAAATAGTAGAACGCCTGCGTGAGATGCATGCTGGTGGCGAGATACAATTGGAAAAGGAAATTTTAGAAGGAAGTCTCTCAAACATCGTCAAGAAAGGAATAGCCAATCTTGGAATATACCATGCAAAATTGCCTTTGATGTTCAATGCAGAAGGCGATTTTCAGTCTCAGGACATCAAACTGTTATATTTCTATCACAATAGATTAGAAGGATATGGACTCCACAAAGTCATCTGATAAAATGCCTGTGGGCGTATTGGGCGGTGGAAGCTTCGGCTCGGCCATCTCTAATCTTTTGGCCGAAAATCAACCGGTCATTCTGCTTACGCGGAGTCAGGAAGTAGCAGATTCCATCAATGCTACGCACGATAATCGTGGTCGAACCATGCATGAAAATGTACGAGCTACTACCAATGCGCGCGAAGTAGCGGAACAATGCCGGCTTATTTATCCCATACTTCCTTCTGCTGGTTTTAGAGAAACCATCAAGAATCTGGCGCCTCATCTTACTCCCGAACATATTCTCATTCACGGTACCAAGGGAGTTGATGTTCAGCTTCCGGAAGGCGTGCAGCTCACCTCAGATTATAAACTCAATCCGAAAAAGGTCAATACAATGACCGAGGTTATCCTGCAGGAGACCATTGTGCGTAGGGTTGGCTGCTTAGCAGGTCCCAATCTGGCAGGAGAGATACTTGAAGGGCAACCTGCAGCTACAGTTATTGCCAGTCATTTTGAGGAAGTGATCAAACTTGGGCAGAAAACCCTAAGAACACCTCGATTTCAAGTGTATGGAAGCCACGATCTTACAGGGGTAGAGATAGCTGGAGTATTGAAGAACGTAATTGCCTTGGCTGCAGGAGCACTAAGCGGTCTCGGTTTCGGAGAGAACGCCAAGGCATTGCTTATAAGCCGTGGTCTGGTAGAAATGATACACATTGGAAAACACCTTGGAGGTGATATTGTAGCTGTGTTGGGTCTTGCTGGTGTTGGCGACCTCATTGCAACCTGTTCCAGCTCTAAGAGCCGCAACTTTACTGTTGGCTATCGATTGGCAAAAGGAGAAACGCTCACTGCAATTCTGGCCGATATGGAGGAAGTTGCAGAAGGTTTGAATACCCTTCGTATTTCCAGATCAATGGCAAATTATCTGGGTATTCGTGTTCCATTAACAGAAACCATTTACGATGTGATCTACGGAGAAAAAACCGTAGAGGAAGGTTTGGATTACCTAATGAAATTTCCGTTTTACGTGGATATAGATCGGTCCATGTTCAGAGGAAACTAAAGCTTCGCTTACCGGATTATTGTCTATCTACTTGCGTTGCGCTTCCTTGGCAACTTGGTAGCACAAGCATGTCGGCCACATTCACATGTTTTGGTCTAGTAGCTGCAAATGCAATACAATCGGCAATGTCTTTGGCGGTAAGCGCTTCCATTCCTTGGTAGACGGTCTTGGCGCGGTTTTCATCCCCATGAAATCGGACGATAGAGAATTCCGTTTCCACCAAACCAGGAGCGATGTTCGTCACCTTGATGCCTTTATCGAAAAGTTCTCTACGTAATCCTTCAGAAATGGCATGCACTGCATGTTTGGTGGCGCAATACACGTTGCCGTTCGGGTAGACTTCAATTCCTGCAATAGAACCAACATTGATGATGTGACCAGACTTGGCCGCTACCATTCGTGGAGCAATTTCGCGCGTGATGTAAAGCAAACCTTTCACATTGGTGTCAATCATCTTTTCCCAATCATCCACATCGCCTTCATGAAGCGGGGATAGGCCAGAAGCCAATCCTGCATTGTTCACCAACACATCGATTGTTTGATCGCCAATCTCATTCCGACAGAAATGCTCTACTTCTGCCTTCTGACGGATGTCGAATGCATGAATGGAAACCGAAACCGAGTACTTTAATTCCAGTTCCGACTTCAGTTTCTCAAGGCGTTCTTTTCTTCTTCCTGTGAGGATGAGATTGTACCCAAGATTGGCAAATTCAATGGCTACCGCTTCGCCAATTCCTGCCGTGGCCCCTGTAATTATTGCTGTTTTTGACATGGTGGAAAATTACAAACCAAGGCTGCCGATACCAACGAGAATGTTTTTTAGTACGTCAATGTCTTTTTCAAGTCGCTGCCAAATCCAAGAGACAACCCGAACTGAAATGAGAAAATATGGTCGTATCCATGTTCTTCCACATAATTTATCGGTTCGCCCCAAAATTCTCCATCCCAAGTTTGATAATGAAAACTTCGGTATCGATATCCAAAACCAGCGTAAGGCTCTAATACAACTTCAAGTTTCTTGTCAACGTTTATGGAAAAGGTTCCTCCAAAGGTGATTTTAGCTCCATATATCTCTTGGTTTTCGGTTCTGGTACCGCTGAATTGGTAGCCTTGGGCGCCAAATCTGACTTTATCATCATATTCGGTTTGTTTCTCATTGAACCACCAATGCCTATAATAGAAGTGAGCTTTTATATGGGTACATCGGTAACTATCAAAGTATAACTTGTAGAATGTCCCAATTGTGATTGCATTCTGTAGCGGATTGAAATAATTTAAGGCTCGATAGTTCTCCCAGAGGCGCTCCACATATTCGTAATCGATTTTCTCAAGTTCTTTTTTCCATGCTGGTCTATACGCGGCTTCTATGCCGAATCCATGTTTATTGACCGTGTATTCAGCAGAAACGGGAAACTCCACAAACATTGCTTGCAGCGGTTTGAACTGAACAAGCCAACGCGTTGTGTAATATCCAGAAGGAAGAAGCGTATTGACTTTTTCCTGAGCGTATAAAAGGTTTATGGACAGAAGAAGTGAAAGGAATAGTGAGAAAGTTTTCATCGGACCACGCTTAAAATAAAAGTAATTATTCTTCGGGGCTGATTGTACTGTACCTCTCAATGACGTTCGGATAGAGCCTGTTATTTATCAATGATAACGGGCCAAATGTTAAAACACAGACTAAAAACTAAATAAATAGCTGTATAACTAAAATATTAGTTATAGGTTTGATGCCATGAAAGATCTGACAAAAGCTGAAGAACAGGTGATGCATGCGCTCTGGAAATTGGAGAAAGCATTCGTAAAGGATGTGATCGAAGAGTTTCCAGAGCCTAAACCTGCGTACAATACAGTGAGCACCATTATCCGCATTTTGGAGAAGAAGGAGTTTGTGAGTTACAAGGCATTCGGGAAAACACATCAGTATTTTCCATTGGTGTCGAAAGAAGATTATACGAAACACACCGCTGGACAGTTGGTAGATAACTACTTCGGTGGTTCGTTTAAGAATTTGGTTTCGTTTTTCGTGAAGGACAACGATATGACCGTAAAGGAGATGGATGAGCTGATGAAGGTTATTGAGGCTAAAAAAGTGCAAAGTGCATAGCACTTCGTATTTATGCTCTTAGAAGTTACCAAAATGAAACGGATTTAAATAGCTTGTTTCATTTGTTGATTACACGTGTGTATTGGATGTGTTGTGGAATCCCATTCGCGAAGGCGGGTGGGATTTTTTTGTTTGTATATATGATACTAATATGATATCATTGTAGTGTTAATATAAATTAGAAGTCATGAAAGAAGAAAAAACAGTAAATCCTATTTCAGGATGGGTGATGTTGCCGTTAACGTTGGCCTTAATGGTCGGAATTGTAGTTATTGGAGTAATGCTGAAGCAACCAGGATGGCTAGCCTTGGAATTGATTCCGTTGATCATGCTCATTGGGCTGTTTATCGTAAACCCGAACGAGTCGATGGTCCTTGTGCTGTTTGGGAAATACCAAGGAACCGTGCGTACCGATGGCTTTTTCTGGGTGAATCCGTTCAATAAGAGAAGGAAGATCTCGCTGCGAGCGCACAACTTCGATAACGAACCTATTAAGGTGAACGATAAGTTGGGTAATCCGATCATGATCGGTGCTGTAGTGGTTTGGCGTGTAAAGGATACGTACAAGGCAGCGTTTGATGTGAATGACTACTTAGAGTTCGTTGGAATTCAGAGCGAAGCTGCTCTGAGAAGAATGGCCGGTCATTACCCGTACGATGAATTCCATGATGAAGGGGAGGAAGGTGAGATCTCATTGCGGTCTGGCGGTAAAGAGGTGAATGATGAGTTGGAGCAAGCACTTGACCGTAGATTGGCCATAGCTGGAATCGAAGTTCTAGAGGCAAGAATCAGTCACTTGGCGTACGCCAATGAGATTGCTGGAGCCATGCTTCAAAGACAGCAGGCAACTGCAATTGTGGCTGCCAGAAGAAAAATTGTGGAAGGCGCTGTTGGAATGGTGGAAATGGCCTTGGACGAATTGAGTAAGAAAGACATCGTTCACTTGGATGATGAGAAAAAAGCTGCCATGGTCAGCAATCTGATGGTGGTACTTTGCTCTGATAAAAGTGCATCTCCGGTTGTGAATACAGGTTCACTCTATAATTAATAGGTCATGAAGAAGTATGTGATTTTTAAGAAGAAGATGTTTGAAAGCATCGAGAAGTTCGAGTCTCGATTGAATGAGGAATGCAGAAAAGGATATCGTCCTATTTCAATGACCTATGATCAGACCACTGGGCTGGTGGTTCTGCTAGAGAAAACGAGTTAAGTTTTGGCTAAGAAAAAACCCTTTGTATTACGCCTCGACCCTGAGGTGATGAGTGCCATAGAAAAATGGGCTGCGGATGAATTCCGCAGTTCAAATGGGCAGTTGGAATGGTTGGTGAATAAGGCTTTGAAGGATGCTGGAAGATTGCCGAAGAAGAAGCCATCGGAAGAGTGATCACATAGGTCGTTTGATCAGCATCACGTCCGAATCTCCATTTATGCTTGATGTACCAAGAATGTAGTACGAGCCGTTGTGTTCAATAATGTCCGTTCCGCTTTGGTTGCCTGCGGCTCCGAAATTCAGTTCTTCCAGTACGTTGCCGTTTGCGTCTGTTTTAATGAAGTATAGCTGTTCTTCGTTTCCGAAACTGTTGGTGCGACCTAGAAAAACGTAATTACCCTCGCTATCTGAGAGTACGCCTTCGCCACCTTCATGTTCCACCAGACCACCAAATTCCGTTTCCCAAACAGTTTGGTAGTTCGCATTGAGCTTTGTTGCTAGCAATTTGTGCGTTGGGTCAATGCTAGCAGAGTGATTACACATTACAAATCCTCCATCAGCAGTTTTAGCTATAGCCTGACTTTCTTCGTAACCCGAACCTCCAAGGGTAAAGGAAGCGAGACTATCTCCCTCCATGCTCACTCCCTGCAAGTAAATATCTCTGTCGCCAGCACCGAAGCTGCCAGTGAAACCAAGTATCATAATTTCAAAACCGTTCACTTCAACCAGCTCTGAAGCACCATCTAACCCTCCTCCTCCGAAGGTCCTGCTCCATATTTCGTTACCATTAGAATCGGTTTTTATTACATATATACTGGCAGCACCCGATCCAAAACTTTGGGTGATTCCAACCATCATGAAATCACCATTTTCAAGAGCAATTACATCTTTAGCTAAATCAGCCATCGGACCTCCGAACGATTTCTGCCAAAACATGTTGCCATCTAGGTCGGTCTTTATCAGTACGGCATCTATGTTGTCTGATGCTGTATTGATGGTTCCTGTAACAATAAGCGCATTGTCATTAGTAGCCTTTAAGCTCCAACCTTCCGTTGCCTGACCAAGATTTTTATGCCAAATTAAACCTCCGCTGAAATCAGTCTTCATTAGAAAGGCCTTTTTCTCAGCACCAATTAGTGTTGAACCGATTATGAGAACACCGTCATCAACGGTGATCAATCGATTACTTTCTTGATTTCCTTGAAGCGGAAATGTAGTCTCAAACTGAAGAAGGTCTTCGTTTTCTACATCGTATTTGCAGCCGAATAGAAGAAGACTGATGAGGAAAAGGGAGATGGATATTCGTGCCACGCACGGTGAACGCAGAATATCGTTACGTATTGCTGAAATCAGAACTGAACCTTCTTCTTAATTGTTTTTTCACCGCGTTTTATCACAACGGTTGTCTTTTCGCCTTTATTGAACGCGGCCAGGCCTTGCATATAGCTTTGCATATCCGCTACATCGATCTTGCCCATTTTGATGACGATATCGCCTTCTACTAAACCCGCATTGTCGGCAGTTCTACCTTCTTTTACGCCTGATATCCGCATGCCTTTGCCATCAAACAGATAATCGGGAACCACGCCCAACGTAACGCTGAAACTCACTTTCTGACCTTGGTCTTCTTCCTTGGTTTTAGTAAATGCGAGTTCGCCATCATCATCTAGTTCAGATATGAGTGCGAAGATGTACGAACCGATCTTGTCCATTCCCTCAAAATTCACCTTGTCCACATCATCGCTTGGTTTGTGGTAATCATCGTGCTGACCAGTGAAGAAATGCAAGACAGGAATGTCTTTGAGGTAAAAGGAAGTATGATCACTTGGCCCAACACCACTTTCTGAGAGGACCAGTTTGAAGCTTCCGTTGTTGAGATTTTCAAGCGTTTCTTTCCAGATGGGAGAAGTTCCTGTGCCGTTTACCGCCAATGTGTTTTCTTCATTCAATCGGCCCACCATATCCATGTTGATCATGTAATTCACGTTCTCCAACTTTAAGGTAGGTTCTTTGGCAAAAAAGTTGGAACCCCACAGCCCGCGCTCCTCACCCGAAAAGGCAATGAAGAGGTAGTTGTTCGCTTTTGGACCGTTCTTGAGCGTTTCTGCCAAATGCAGCATTACTGCAACACCGCTTGCATTGTCATCTGCACCGTTATGAATGGCCGGTTCGCCAGTATGTAACGAGCCATGCGCACCGTAGCCAAGATGGTCGTAATGTGCACCGATGATGACCGTGGTTTTTGCGCCATTGTCTATGAATCCTGCTACGTTCCTACCAACAACTCTGCCTGTATCCGTTGGGGCAGTAGAGTGGGGGTCTTGTTCCTGTTTTCTGCTGAAAGTTTGGAAATAACCGTCTATTCCTTTCGGTGTTAACCCGATATCTTGGTATCGCTTGGCGATGTATTCTGCGGCCAATTGTTCTCCCGTAGTGCCGATTTCTCGACCCTCGAGTTTGTCATCTGCCAAATAGCTAACATCGGTTCTTAGCTGTTCGATAGCGCTCTGAGACCAAGCAGTAAGCGATAACAGGAAAAACGATAGAATGAAAAACGTGTACCTCATTTCAGTGATTTGCCGCGAATTTCGCAACAATAGCCACATAGGAGTAGTTTTACGCCAGTTATAACTACAAATGATGAGAACAACTCCAATTTTCCTTTTCTCGTTTTTCCTTTTCTCCTGCAGCAATCAACCGAATCAAGACGCCTACTCAGGAGCAACTCAATCGTGGACTGTACAATATCCGCAGGAAACGCACTTCGACACGGTTATCCAATTGACCAACGGAGGCGATAATGCCGAGGCTTATTGGAGTTTCGATGACAGTAAAATCGTTTTTCAGGCTACCAATAGTGCTTGGGGCGATTCGTGCGATCAGATCTATTTTACAACTGTGGCAGATGCAGAACGCATGATGACGGAAAGGCCACAACTTATCAGCACGGGAAAGGGAAGAACCACTTGCTCGTATTTCATGCCTGGCGATTCGACCGTTATTTACGCGTCCACCCACTTGGCGAGTGAGGATTGCCCACCTAAACCAGCAAAGCGAGAAGATGGAAAGTACGTTTGGCCGATCTACGAAGGCTTCGACATTTTTGTGGCCGATCTTCAGGGGAATATCCTCTCGCAATTGACAAATGAGCCAGGTTATGATGCCGAGCCGACTGTTTCTCCGAAGGGAGATCTGATCGTGTTTACCAGTCTCAGAAGCGGTGATCTGGAACTCTACACCATGAATATTGATGGTTCTGATGTGAAGCAGATAACTTCCGAGTTGGGTTACGATGGCGGTGGTTTCTTTTCGCCAGATGGCGAAAAACTGATTTTCCG
>JAGYJL010000042.1 GCA_018402015.1 Flavobacteriales bacterium
GCAACGGTAGGTCGAAACCAACGCCATGCATGTAGTTGAACAGCGACTTCTTCAACCCTTCGCTGAATTGGTCGTGGTCGGCACCCGTTGGGTCTTCATGTTGCAGATCATTATTGGCAAACGGCCCTAAACTTTCGCCCACAATTTTCACCTTGAATTTCTCGGGATTCAAGCCAACAGGACTGTGAGCCGTCATGGCAAAGCGATGCCAGAAAGCCGATTGCAGCACATTGGTTTCAAAAAGTTGCCGCACCACTTCCAGCGAGTCGATGGTTTCTTGGGCTGTTTGAGTTGGAAAACCGTACATCAAGTAGGCGTGAACCATGATTCCCGCCCGATTGAAATTGTCGTTCACCTTTGCTACCTGTTCCACCGTCACACCTTTGGCAATCAGCTTCAACAAACGGTCGGATGCCACTTCCAATCCACCCGAAACCGCAATGCAACCCGAAGCGGCCAACAAGCGACACAGATCGTAATTGAAACTCTTCTCAAAGCGGATGTTGGCCCACCAGGTCACCACCAATTTGCGTTTCAGAATTTCCAGCGCTATGGCTTTCATCAAGGCTGGAGGCGCGGCTTCATCCACAAAATGGAACCCGCGTTCGCCTGTTTGGGCAACCAGTTGCTCCATACGGTCAACGGTGAGCGTGGCCGAGGACCCCTCGTAATTCCGAATGTAATCCAGAGAAATATCGCAGAAGGTACACTTGCCCCAATAGCAGCCGTGCGCCATGGTCAGTTTGTTCCAACGGCCATCGCTCCAAAGTCGATGCATCGGGTTGGTCAATTGTATCACCGACAAGTATTTCTTCAGCGGCAGACCCGTATAGTCTGGCGTACCGACCTTCTCTTGCTTGATGTCAGGATTTGTACTTCCGTTGAGGTATTTCACTTCTCCATCAACCAGCGCAAACGTGCGTTTTAGCTTCTCCTTTTCAATATTTCCATCAAGATGTGCGAGCAGTTCCATTAAAGGCGCTTCGCCATCATCCAAGGTGATGAAATCAACGAACTCAAAAACGCGCGCATCAGTTAATGAACGTAGTTCCGTGTTTGGAAAACCGCCACCCATTGCGATGGTGATATTCGGATGGTTAAGCTTCAACCATCGTCCGCATTTGAAAGCCGCAAACAGATTGCCCGGAAACGGCACCGAAAGACAGACCAAAGTCGGCTTTTCTGTTTCAATCTTTTCCTTGAAAACGGAAAGCATCAATTCGTTGATGAAACTCGTTTCTGAGTTCAGTTCATCGTACAATTCATCAAAAGAACGGGCCGACATGCCCAATCGTTCCGCATAGCGACTGAAGCCAAAATGTTGGTCCACCAACTCCACGATGAAATCACTGATATCTTCCAAATAAAGCGTGGCCAGATGCCGCGCCTTATCGCGAATTCCCATCGTTCCGAAAGCCCATTCGAGGTCTTCCATCTGTTCGAATTTGGAAGCTTCTGGCAGGAAATTCCTTTCGCAGATGAAGTGTGAAAGCGTTGGGTCGTCATCTTGCAGAAAGTTGATAACCGCATCGATGGTATGAATGTAACGTTCGCGAAGCGCGTAAATACGCATGGAATTGTCCGAAGCTTCATCCAGATTTTCGGACGCAATAGAAAACAACTGCCCCAATCCGCTTTTCGAAAAAAGGCGCAAAATGGTCTCAATTCCAAGGTCCATTTGTACGCTATCAACGCCCTGCGTATTCAGAAAACCTTTCAGGTAAGCCGTTGCCGGATAGGGCGTGTTCAGCTGAGTGAATGGCGGACTGACTAAAAGAATTTTCTGGCTCACAAAGCAAACTTAATTGTAAACGCGCGACTTGGGTTAAGCTCCATGCAAATCAAGCGCCTCCGAATCAATCATATCCACCACCTTTTTCATTTTTTTCTGAATGATCTTGAAATGATGTTGGTCATCTGGAGTCACAAATGTGATGGCTTCTCCTGGGTTTTCGGCTCGACCAGTTCTTCCAATGCGATGAACAAAATCTTTAGGCGAACGGGGCAGTTCGTAGTTGATCACGAAAGGAAGGAATTCAATGTCGATACCGCGCGAAAGCAGGTCGGTTGCAACTAAAACTGTCAGTTCTCCAGCCTTGAAATAATTCAGGGTTTCTGTCCTGTTTCCCTGACTTTTCTTGCTGTGAATGGCTCTCGCAGGGATTCCATTTTTCTGAAGCTTCTCAGCCACCAAATCCGCTTGGTACACAGAGGAAGTGAACACAAGCACTTGCTCCATTTTCTTCTGTCTGATCAAGTAACGAAGGAGCGGTCCTTTCTTCTCATCGGAAACGAAATAACCGATCTGATCAATGAGTTCAATCGCCTCTTTTTCAGGCACAACATTGATGACCACAGGATCATTCAATAACACGCGCTTCATGCTCTCCACATCAGGATTGAGCGTGGCCGAAAACAGAAAATTCTGCCGCTTAGCGGGCAAAAGCGCAAAAACGCGGTCCATTTCCAATTTGAATCCGAGGTTCAGCATCTTATCCGCCTCATCCAAAATAAGCGTGCTGACCGAAGAAAACTGCAAGGCATTCGAATCGGCCAATTCCAGTAATCTTCCGGGCGTTGCCACCAGCACATTCACGTTGCTTAGAGCCTTCATTTGCGGATTGATGGAAACTCCACCATACACCGCCATGGACTTGAAAGGAAACGGCATAGCGGCACCGAAAAGCTTAAAAACAGCTTCAACTTGAATCGCCAGTTCTCGCGTTGGCACCATCACCAACACATTGATGTGTCTGTTTTTCTTGAGCGTTTGCCCATCCAAGTTCATCAGAACAGGCAACACATAACTGGCCGTTTTTCCCGAACCTGTTTGAGCAATTCCCAACACATCCTTTCCATCTAAAATGGCCGGAATAGCTTGCTCTTGAATAGGATATGGCTTTTTAAAGCCCTGTTTTTCAAGATTGTTTAACAAGTGAGGAGATAGTCCTAGAGAAGCAAACGACATACGGTAATGTAGATTTATTGAAGCCGCCAAGATACGTAGGGCAAAAGCACAAGACTTCTTATGTGATTGCAGTTAATCAACACGTAATTTTGAACTATGACTCAACCATTCCAAGGCTACCGAATTCTCGATTTTACCAAACTCTTGCCTGGCCCTTTGGCCACGCTTTGGATGGCGCAGCAAGGCGCGGAAGTGATTAAGGTTGAAAGTCCAAGTTCGCCTGATCCCGTTCGCTTTTATCCGTCTATGAAAGATGGGGTTTCTGTGTTTTATTCAACCCCTGAATGCAGGAAAGAAAAGCCTCTAATCGATTGATTCTGGAAGAAGGAAAAGAAGTATCTGAAGCTGGTTGAAACAGCAGATGTAGTTGTTGAACAGTTCGTCCGGGTGGATGGATGCCTTCGGGTTTGGGCTACGCAACACTCAAAAGCGAAACCCAAAATCATTCTTATTTCCATTACGGGACAACGGGCAAAAATGGCAGCAACCCGGTACATCAATTACAGTTACGTAATGCGGAAAGAGAGACGGAGACTCATGGCCAGATGAGATGGCCTGAATGCAAGACCCTTATCGTGAACGACAGGTGAAGGTCACGATGGACATTCAACTATAAGAGTTGAAACGAAAGTAAGGCTATTGTCGGGGATTGGTATAAATGGGATGGCTGATGGCGCTGGAGTTGGAGCTAGGAAATCGAAGATGGACCAATGGAAGGCTAATAAAGGGAATTGATTGTCTGCTGCAATCCAGCAATTTTGGGTTGATAGAAAGGAAGATGTTTGTCTCTTTGACGGTGGAGGGGTGAACATCCATTTACGTGGTTGCTTTGGTCATGAATTATTGCAGCCGAAATTGAGCGATAATGATGAGTTCATGCTCTAATCAAAGCTTACTATTTTGCCGTTGAAAACTGCCCTCATGAAAAATCTCGCATCCATGGTACTCTTTGTATTTCTTAATTCTGCATTGCTTGCTCAGAATAGCCTGAACGACACACTTCATTGGTGTGAACAAAGACCTCTAACATATGATGATTTCAGGGGAGAATCTATGGAGTTCACCGGCTTCGTTGGAGAAAATTTCTGCCTTCTATCAGCGAATTACAGTAGACCTAACACTTTCGCTAAAACAGAATATCAGATTGAAGCGGTATGGGACAGACAAAAGTCCTGGTTAGTCAAAGAAGCCCAGACTAAGGAAAACCTTTTGTTCTTCCAGGTCTGTTTTGACATCTACGAACTTCATGCGCGTTTGTTGAGGAAGAAATGTGCTGCGTTCCCACGCAATACCGATCCCACGCAAATCCTGCAGCCCACCTATAACCAAGCAATGTCTGGTTTGTTGGAAGAATACAATGTGTTCAGAAAGGAGACCAAAATGGGAAGAGATGCTGAGGCAGTATTGGCTTGGTCAGATGCAGTTAAGGAGAAGCTTGATCAACTGGTGGACTTCAGATAATCAATTGCAAGGTGCAAACGTTATCACCTGTAAATAGATCTTCGTTTTACCCAATTGGCCCATCAGCCAATCGCGTTTCTGATGATTGATGGGTGAAGTGTAATTCGCCACCAGAAAACGGTGCTTATCCAGTCGGATAATGGAAGGAAAGGCCGTATCACCCGCACCTGGTAGATCCATAACCCATTCCACTTTCCGAGTTTCTTGGTTGATCTTGAAGAGAGCCGTTGTTTTTGGTGTAAGCGAATAACCCACCCAATTCCATTTTCGTTGTGCCGACATTTTCTTGCTTCGTTTCACCTTTCCGAATGGCTTTTTGCCCAATTGCCTTCTACCAATCAAGTACATATCATCGCCATGGCGGAACATCTTTGGAGACATAAAGCATCGTGCATCTGCGGTATCTGGGAATTCCCAATTGCCCAAATCTCCTGCTTTCGCGAAAGCAACATGAGAACCAAAACCAGAGTTGTCGCCATCCTCCAAACGAGTAACGGCCCACAGGTTCTTGTCGCGATCAAATTCCCATGCTGTTTCGGAAACGCCACCGAAGTACACCGCGCCAGTATCATTCATCGATTTCCAATTCACTCCGTCTTTCGTTTCCTTGAAAAACAAACGCACTTCCGATGGTCCCTTCAATTCGTAATGCGAACCTGTGTAGCTGGTCATAAACGTAGAACCATTGCGGTTTTTGACGCTCCAATGCACTTCGCCTAACGTCAGCACATTTTCTGGTTCAGACCAATTTCCGTTTCCATCCGAAGTAAAATGGTCGATGAATTTAGGCTCGAATGCCGTCATTTTCGTGCCCGCTCCAAAGGTGTAGAAATGCAGTTTTCCATCAATCGGAACTAAAAATGGTTCTCGAAAATCTTGGCCATTGAATATTTCCTTCTCCTTTCGCCATTCTTTCCCATCAGCAGAACTCATGATGTAAATCCCCGTTTTCTTAGAAGCGAAATGCGTGGGCCCCGTTCGGAAAGCCAAGAACAAACGATGGTTGAAAATGGTGATACAAACGTTATTGTTCGAGTTCTGTGGGTCAACATCCTCAGGCAATTCATTTGAAGGAATGAGCCAATGAGGGTTGCTCAACTGCGGGCAATAATCCTTGCTGAAATCAAAGCCCTCATCGTGCAAGGCAGGATCATCTGGAGAAACTTCCAGCTTCGGTAGAAACTCCTGCAAAGCAGTCTGAACTTCTGACGGATATTCCGTTTGCATCGGCCATTTGGGGGTGGTGCAAGCAGTGAGGAAAAAACTAAAAAAGAGAAAGGAAAAATGTGGACGTTTCATCGATTTGTTAAGATGAATGGCTAAAGTAAAACAATCCCAAACGGTGTGGCTACCTTTCGGCCATGGATTGGCATCAGCTCGTAGCAACGTTACATCAACTACTTCAGGAATGGGGTTATTGGGGAATGGGCTTGGCCGGATTCCTGTCTGGCACGGTGGTCCCGTTTTCTTCCGAAGCTGTTTTGGCAGTTCTCTTGAAAGAAGGCCTCGATCCGTTCGTATTGTTCGTTATAGCAGTGGTAAGCAATTGCATTGGCGGGTACACCACGTTTTGGATCGGTCACCTTGGAAAGCTCGATTGGATTGAGAAATACTTCCGCGTTAAGCACCAAAAACTATTGGATTGGGAACATCGCGTAGAAAAATACGGAGCCTATTTCGCCATTTTGGGCTGGCTTCCCATTTTTGGTAACGTCATCCTTCTAGCGCTTGGCTTTTTCCACGCCAATCCGCGCAACACCGCTTGGTGGATGTTCGTTGGTAAAACGGTTCGTTATGCGGGCATCATTTGGCTGATGAACTAATATGGATTGGTTAGAATGGGGATATCTGGGGTTGTTCTTGGCCAGTTTTCTCTCGGCCACGGTGCTTCCGTTTTCTTCCGAAGCCGTATTAGCTGCTATGCTGGTTGGAGGTGCTAATCCGTGGCTTGCTATTGGTGTAGCTACCCTCGGCAATTGGCTGGGTGGATTGAGTTCCTACGGAATTGGATACTTGGGGAAGTGGGAGTGGATGGAAAAATACTTGCATATAGAAAAACGAAAAGTCGAGAGCTGGAAGCCAAAAATCGATAGGTACGGGAGTTTCTTCGGGGCACTAAGTTTTATGCCCTTCATAGGAGATGTGATTTCTGTAGCGTTAGGCTTCTTTCGAACTCATTTTTGGCTCACGGCTTTTTGGATGTTCCTCGGTAAGTTAGGTCGATATGTTTCGATCTACTGGGGAACCTTACTATTCTGATTCCGAAAGAATACCCAAAAGTTGGTTTGTGATTAAGTCTTCATCTTCCCACGGGGTCATGTGCGAACCGCCATCAATGGTAATTATTGACAAAAGGCTATCTGGAATCACTTTCCGGGAAAATGCAATGTTTTCGTAGGGAACGATTTTATCATCTGTTCCGTGAACGTGAATAAACGGGGTCTGAACGGATTCCCATTTCGGAAGCATGCTTCTGAGTTCCGATTCATGCGCCTTTTTCTCAGCAGCGGCCACCATAAAAAATGCAGGAACAGCCCAACGTGTCGCTTTCCATTCTGTGAATTTCACAATGGCAAAATCCTTCTCTTCATCAGGATCAAGCGCTGGCGCAAGCAGAACGGCCGCCTTGACCTTTTCAGGATTATCTAGGACAAAACTGGAAGTGATCGGTCCGCCATAAGAATGCCCCACCGCAATTACGTACGGATAGGCGTAATGCGAAAGCACCTTGGCGATTGCCTCGCTTTGTTTCTGAATAGAAACCTCAGCATTCCCTTGGTCATCAGGACTGTAGCCCAAGCGGTCTATGGCAATCAATCTGGCATATTTCAGTAAAGTGGTATCCTCTAGGAACTGAAAGAAATTGTTGGCCGCACCAGGTGCTCCGTGTGTAAAAATCACAATCGGCAGCGAGTCGTTTTCCGAGTTTGAAACCTCAACCCAACGCAGCGGATGATTGAAAATACTATCGTGACCAATGCTGCATTTCAGCCCTTCATCCTCGAAATAGTCGTAAGTGTCTTCATCGTTTGCAACTGACATCGGGCTATTGAGGAACCAGATGGCAAGCGGAATGTGAAGTCCGATAAAAACGAGAAGGAGGATGTAGCGTTTTTTCACTTGAAGGATGATTCAAGCAACAAGAACACGAAAGGACGGATCAGGTTCAATCGTACTTCACCCAAAAAGCCGAAGTGAAGCCGCGCAGATCGCCTCCTTGAGAAGAATACACTGGAATTCTTGGTGCAAGCCCTAGAACTTTACGGTCGATGATGGAACCTTCTGCATCATAACTCCACTGCTCGCGAAAGGTCAGTCCGTAGAAATCTTTTGTGTAATCTCGTTCGAAGATCTCGATGGATTTATCTCCTGTTTCCTCTTCCTCAAACCAAACGGTATCTGTGAATTGCAACATGGATTTTACTTGCTCAGCGCTTAAAACCTCGTCAGAAGAACGGTCGTATGCTTTCAATTTTCCAGAAAGTACATCCGCTATGAGTTGTGAAGTAAGTGGAGAAACGTCTGAAAAGTCTTCGTCATTCAGATCTTGATGGAACACCGAGTTGAGGTCAACGGCATATTCCATGGTTTTGGTTCGGACAACTTCCGTTCCTATAGTTGCCGCTGGTTTTTCTGCTTGGTTGCAAGCAGCTAGGCCGATCAGGATAAATGGTATAAGTTTTTTCACGCTTCTTGTTTTTGTTTTTCGCGCATCTCTTCCACGCGTTTTACGATTTTTTCTGTCAGAAAGAATCCATTTAAGATATGGGCGGAGGTGAGCAGACCACTGATCAGCGCTCCACCGATTCCGCAGGTTGCAATGTCTTGTCCGGTCAGATACAGGTTCTTGATAGCTGTTCTTGGTCTCAGTTCCTTCATTCTGAATCGGGCTGGACTGTGGTCCAATCCATAGATCTCGCCATTCTCATAATTGACAAAATGAGCAGTACTTAGCGGGGTAGAAAGTTCGTAGTAATCGATCTTCCCTTCCAGTTGAGGGAACTGCTTGTAGAGTTCTGCTAGAAGTCGTTTAGAGAATTTTTCCTTGTAAGCCTCGTAGTCTTCCCCGCGGTGTTTCCAGCGTTCGTCTTTCCATTCGGCAAACCATTCGAACGGAGCCAAGGTGATCATTTCTATCGTGCTCTTGCCCGGATAGCGTTGTTCCCATTCGGGGTCTTTCAAAGAAGGAAAGGAAATGTATGTGATGGGGAATGGCTTGCTTGGGTCTTCGAGGTACTCTTTCACTGTTCGGTCGTGGTCGTTTCCGCCATAAACCCAATAATTGGTGCTTTTTATGCCAAGTTCGCGCAGGTCGTGTTTCAGCCCGATGTAAAGACACACGTGCGAAATGGAAGGTCCTGCCGGAGACTTTTCCAATTCGAAGCCGATCTGTTTCTGAACAGAAGGCTCGAGAAGACGCCCCATGGTATTCAAATATCCTGCTCCGCTGATGATCATTGGAGCCTCTACTGTGGTGCCATCTTCCATTTGCACTCCGTAGGCAGCTCCATTTTTCACCAAAATACGGTCAACGCCTGCGCGCACAGCAACAGCGCCTCCCGTAGCTTCAATAACGGGAATGATGGTGTCTGCAATCCGCTCGCATCCTCCAATAGGAAATGCGCCTCCTTTCCAATAATGTTTGTTGACCAAGGCGTGCACTGCAAAACTGCTTTGCGCTGGGGGCAGACCATAATCACCGTATTGACCCGCCAAAACGTCTTTCAGTTCCTGATTGTCGGTCAGGTCGTCCAATACTTCTTTGGTGGTTCTGTCAGAGAATTCGAAGTATTTGTCGGTAAAAAAACTTCCAAAGAGTTTGCTGAGAAGCGGTGGGAAAGCCCTTTCCTTGAAAAATTTCTTGTTGAACGAAGTGCATTGGTAAACAAGTTGGATGTAACGGTCAATGGCAGCCTCTTCGCCCGGAAAGTTGTCATACAGCATCTGTATGTAATTCTCCTTTCCGGCCAAGAAATCATAATGACGACCACCAATTACTATCCGGTCGTAGATCTCGTCCATTTCCTTCCACTTCAATTGGCAGTTGCTTACGTAGTCGAACAGAACGCGCATGAAAGTGTAGTCCACGTGAACGTCTCCCACGTAGTGGATTCCCACATCCCACTCGTATTCTTTCCGCTTGAAAACGTGCGTGAAACCACCAGGAACGTAGTGCTTTTCAAGCAATAGCACTTTCTTGCCTTCTTTGGCCAAAATAGCGCCAACGGTCATCGAACCCAGACCAGTACCAACGATGATGGCATCGTAACCCGTTTTCTTTTCAAGTCGTTTCCAAGGTGTTCCTACTGCCATACTTCGGTGTGTTTATGCTTGAAATTCCTGTCCAACCAATTCTTCACTCTTTTTCCAGAGTGCTTTCCAATTTGCTTCTTCTTGAGATGGACGATTGCTGAAGAATTTTTTGCTCTTCACCCAGTAACCTCCTGTTTCTCCTTCCACTTCTGGCGATGATGCCAAGTGAATGGAGGTTTTGGCGCCTTCTTCAACGGTAACCATGAAAGGCTTCATCACTATCCACCCCAATTTGGTGAACCAGTTGGCATTCTTCTCTGCTATTTCGGTCCGCACTCCTCCTGGGTGAACGGAATTGACGGTAATACCATCCTTCTTCAATCGCTTTGCGAGCTCATTTGTAAAAAGAATGTTGCAGTATTTGCTTCGCGAGTAGGATTTCCAACCACCGTATTCTTCTTTCTCGTAGTTGATGTCATCGAGGTTCAGTTCTCGAGTGGATTTGTGGGCTATGGACGCAAGATTGATGATCCGCGCTTTTCCAGCTGCCTTAACGTTTTCCAAGATCAAATTGGTGAGCAGGAAATGTCCCAAATGATTGGTGGCAAACTGCATTTCTAACCCTTCAACATTCAGTTGCAGATCGGATACGTAGCAACCAGCGTTGTTGATCAGCACATCAATTTTTGGGTACTGGGCTTTCAATTCTTCTGCTGCTTCTCGAACCGATTTCTGAGAACTGAGGTCGATCGACACGTAATCGACCTTGTCATTTCCTGACGATTTTTTGATCTCGGCAACCGCTTCCTTCGCTTTAATTTCCGAACGGGAAGTGATAACGATTTCAGCACCTTTTTTCGCTAAGGCAAGAGCTGTTGCTTTGCCGATTCCAGCATTTCCACCAGTAATGACTACGGTTTTTCCTTTCACTTCTTCTCAAAGTTCAGCATGAATTCGGCAACCGCAAGTCTGGTCTCTTCTGTCAGGTAGTTCTGTGGTGGCATTTCAGGATAATCCTCGCGTCTGCGTACCGGATTGGCAATGTAGTCTGCCAATCCTTGCGGGTTGTCTTTGTACATGGCCTGAATGGCTTGTACGGGTGGTCCGATCATGCGCACATCATAGGCGTGGCAACCGGAGCAAACTCCGTAGTACGCCAGTTTTCCTTTTTCGTCCTTTTCCAGCTCTCTAGGTGCAACTGGTTCTGAAAGCAGGTAAGATTTCACATCAGCTGTACTTGTCAGCTCGCAAGTAGCGTAGTTGTCCAATCCCCAAGTTCGGTACATGTCTCTATTCCGGATACAGCTACCGACTCCGCCACCGTAAGCAAGAATGTCCGGACCCTTATCATCAAATTGAGTGGCCATGGCTGCTTTTACATCGGCAACAGGATTTTCTCCGTTTCCGTACATCACATTGTCAAGGATCACAATGCGGTCAGGGTTTGGTTCAACAGCAGTATCTTTTGATAGTTGTGATCCGAAACTCAGGTCGGTGATGGCAATTCCCGTGTTTCCGTTTCCGGTAATGATGTTGTTCTCGATCACCACGTCATCTGCTGCCATCACGATCACACCTGTTCCTTTAGGAAGCAAGGAAATGATCGCTCCAGGTTTTCCGAAATTCTCGAGGTTGTTGTTAACCACGAAGTTGTTGCGGATAATAACATCCTGGCAATCCTTGATCGGTAATCCGGGAGTAATAAAGGCAAGAATTCCCCCCGTGTTGTTATGGGTATAGTTCCCCTCAACCAATGCGTGACGACAATTCTCAATTTCGATTCCCGCAACGCTTTCGAAAACTTCGTTGTACTTCACGTCAATGTTGTCGCACATTCCTACGTAAATAGCCGCATCGGCAATGCCGCTGAGTACATTGTGCGTTATCAATCCGTTCTTTCCAAACTCCGGGAAGATGCCGTAAACGCCAGAATCAATGATCCAGTTGTTGCGGATCAAGAAGTTGTTTCCTGCCTGACCCATAATGCCATTTCCTTTGTACTGAACGATCTTGAAGTTCTCGATCAGTGTATTCGAACCTGAATATAGAATTGCATCGTTCAGAACCTTTTCACCGTCTTTGCTTCCATCCAATGTTGGCCATTTTCCTTTTTGGATGACACCTTGCAGGCTGATGTTGTCCTTGTCGATATAAACGGTCTCATGGTAAATTCCAGGATAAACCCGAATCAGATCACCAGGATTGGCCTTGCCAACAGCATCTTGAATGGATTGCCCATCGCGTACTTCAATGACGTTCTTTTCAGAGAGGTCAACGGCCATGGTTCCATCGCCACCTTCAAAAAACGTTGGGGGCGGAGCAGCTGGGCCAGATGCAGAGAACTTGACTTTGCCAACGTACAATCCGATGGCAAAAACGATGGCGCTCACTACTAGTAAAACGATAAACTTTTTCATGCTAATTAGATGGTTATTGCGGGATAGAAATTCATTAAGCGTCTGAAGGTAAGCGATCTGGACGTTTTGGCATAAAACTTTCGTCCGTCAATGTTTGGAGGAAATCCACCAATCGGTCCAGTTCATTGTCCGAAAGTTCAGGTTCCCAAATGTGCCAATGCAAATAGAGATTTTCCCCTTCAGGTACGGCATGGCCGCGGCCTTTGGTATAGAATTCCACGGTTTCGCGCAGCGTTTTGAATCTGCCTGAGTGCATGTAAGGAGCGGTTTTAGCCACATTTCTAAGGCTGGGAACTTTGAATGCGCCTCTCAAGGTTGGGTCATTGTATGGAATTTGAGCACCTGGGTCAAGCTCTTTCCCATCAGGTTCTGGAGTACCGAGTACTGCTAGTTGTTGATTAGTGAAAAGCGGAGGTGTGTGGCACTCTGCACAACGTGCAACAAACGAACGGAAGATATTCATGCCTTCAATTTCATTCTTGTTCAAAGCTCCATGAAAACCATGCGCATACTGATCGTAACGGCTGTTCAATGATACAAGCGAAGTTTGAAAAGCGGCCAACGCGGTGTAAACCTCATTCAACTGAATTTCGGCTTCACTCCGTTCTGGAAATGCTTCACGGAACATGCTTTTGTAGCGCGGAATTGAGTTAAGGGTCGCTCGCAGGTTGTCTGGGTCGTTTGCCATTTCGTTCCCCGCGAAAAGGGGACCTTGCATCTGTTGTTCCAAACTAGTTGCTCTGCCATCCCAGAAGAACAGCTTCAAGAATGCCACGTTCCAAAGGCTCGGAGCACCACGATCTATAGTTTGCCCTCCGATACCAACGCTTGTTGCCAGACCATCGCTAAACCCTTTTTCGGGTTGATGGCACGAGGCACAGCTTACCGTTCCATCGCCCGAAAGGATCGGGTCGAAAAACAAGTAACGTCCAAGGTCAATCTGCTGCGGTGTAAATCCATCACGCACTTCTGGCAAGGCGGTCTTCAGTCCACCAACTCCTGCATTTTCGAGCGATTTATACTCTTGGTAGATGGTTCTGAGTCGGCAAACGCCTTCATCGGTCAACTCAAATCCTGGCGGACAATTTTGGCAGAGTTCGAAGTCTGCTAAAGAAGTGCTTACTACTTCAGATGTTGCTTCTAAATCGTTTACGGTTACGTCTTTTTCGCAGGAAATGAGCGCTACCGAAATGGCAGCGATCAGCACGAATGTTCCTGCGAGTGCGTTTCTCATTCAGCTTTCAAGGAATTGATATAGGCGATAAGGTCTGCAACGGTTTGGTCGTCTGGGATAGACTCTGCTATCTGCTGCATCTGTGCTCCGAAAGTGTCGCCTTCTTCTTTACCACGTATTCCCTGACGGAAATTGTTCAATTGACGCTCTAAGTACCAATCTTGCATACCGACCAATTTCGGAGAGTTGAGTGATTCAATGCCAACGGCACCAGGTCCATGACATGCTCCGCAGACCATATTGTAGTAGTTTTTTCCATTCTCAACATTTCCACCTTCAAGTGTAGTTTCTATAGTTGGGGAAGGCATGGTTTTAATGTATGCTATAACGTCCATTATTCCTTCGCTATCAAGAATTTTAGCCATTGGGGCCATTTGTGCTCCGTAGGCGTCTTTCTCGTGAACGCCACGCTTATTTGTTCTGAAGTTCTGGAGCTGATTTTTCAGGTAATACGGTTCTTGGTCTGCCAATGCTGGAGCTCCAAGCGCTTGCATGCCTTCGGCTTTCTGCCCGTGGCATGTGGCACAGGTCGTATACAATGATTTGCCTTTCGCGGCATTCCCAGTGGTCGCAGTTTTATCTGCTGTAACAGGTTCTTTTTCTGTCTTTTTTTCTTCTGGCGAAGACCCGCAGCTAGCCATTGCTAACAAAGCGATTGAAAGTATAGCAATTCGAATGTGATTGAACATGAGATTGAGTTGAGTTGCGAAGATGGTGATTTGTTCGGGGAAAACCGTACAGTATCTAACGTTTAGAAAAGAAAAAGCCGAAGCAATTTGCCTCGGCTTTTCTGTCTGTTGGGTTTGGAATTAGGAGTAGAATTTCTCTCCGGATTTTGCCTTATCTACGATGATCTGTGGTGGCAAGAAACGCTCGCCATGTTTCGCTGCCAATCGGTTAAAAATGTCAACGGTTTCTTGTGCTCCAAGCGTATCCATGTAACGGAATGGTCCGCCACGGAAAGGAGGGAAGCCAAGGCCGAAAACCGCACCCACATCGCCATCCAATGGATTGGCAATAATGCCTTCTTGTAAGCACAATGCAGCTTCGCTTACCATGCTCATGCCAATTCGTTCATATATCTCCTTATCGTCAAACTTCTTACGTGTGTTGCCACCAAAAAAGCTGTACATATTTGCGTCAAGCTCGCGCTTTTTCTTGCCGTTCTCGTCATATTGATAGAAGCCTTTCTTGTTCTTACGGCCGTGATATCCGGCATCGAACATTTTCTTCAATCCGTCAGATGCTTTCACGCCTTTTCGGGTAGCGATGAAATGCTGCATCAATTCGCCACTCATAATGTGAGCGCCTACGTCAATACCAACTTCATCCATCAAGGTAATAGGCCCAACAGGAAATCCGAATTTCTTCAAGGCCTTATCAATTTGAAGTGCATCAGCACCTTCTTCCAACATGTTCAAGGCTTCGCCCAAAAGCGGTGCAAGAATCCGAGTAGTGTAGAAACCAGGACCGTCTTTTACAACGATAACCGTCTTTCCTTGACGAACGCCCAGGTCGTAGCAGGTCGAAGTAACCCAATCAGCAGTTTGGTCAGTAACTACAATTTCCAATAAAGGCATTTTCGGAACAGGGGAGAAGTAGTGCATACCAATTACCTGCTCTGGTCGTTTGCTTGCTTTCGCGATTTCAGCGATTGGAAGAGCGGAAGTGTTGGATGCGAAAATGGCGTCTTTGCTCAAATGCTCTTCGCATTCTTTCATCACCATGTGCTTCACTTTCAGGTCTTCAAAAACTGCCTCAATTAACACGTCAACTTTATCGAAGTTGTTGTAATCCAATTGCCCGTTGATGCGGTTCATCAATCGGTCGGCATCTAATTGCGGCATAGCTTTGCGCTGCACCTTTTTGCCGATGTCGCCCCAAATGGTCTTACGCGCTTGGGTCAAAGTTTCCTGCTTGATGTCTTTTAATAGAACGCGAACATCCTTAGCGGCAGAAACCTGAGCAATTCCTGCACCCATAAAACCAGCACCGACCATCGCCATGGTATCTGTTTTACGTGCCAATGCAGCCTGCGGGTTTTTCTTCTTTTCCGTCATGGCGAAAAAGATGCCACGAAGCTGAAAGCTCTCTGGTGTCAGAATGAGTTTTTCGAAACGTTTCACCTCTTCGGCATATCCCGCTTTCTCGCCAGAATTCATTCCAACTTTCACACATTCCATGATCTCGTAAGGCGCTGGGTAATTCCCGTTCGTCTGACGGTCAACCATCTCTTTCGCCTTCTTGAAAATGATGCCGCGCGTGATCGGATTTCCTTCCAAGAATTTTTCCATTCCGGAACGCTTGTCCTCTCTTTTGAGCGGTCGCTTCGCGATCTCATTAGCGAGAACGATGGCTGCATCGAGCAATGCTTCTTTGGTAGCAATTCGATCAACTAATCCCATTTTTTTTGCAGGATAAGCGAATACATTTTTGCCTGTAAGCATCATATCTAACGCTTTCTGAATTCCAACCAATCTTGGAAGTCGTTGTGTCCCACCACCGCCAGGAAGCAAACCAAGCTTTACCTCAGGCAAGGACATGATGGTTTTTGGGCTATCGGAAGCCACGCGGGCGGCACATGCTAGCGCGATTTCCAACCCAGCACCCATGCAGGCACCATTGATGGCAGCCACCACAGGCTTCTTGCTTTTTGCAATTCGGTCAAGAATCTCGTGACCTTTCTTAGCGATCGGTTGCCAGTCGCCTTCCTTCTTAACATTGGCAAAGGCTTCGATGTCAGCACCTGCAATGAAATCCTTCTTGCGACTGATCATCACAGCGGCTTTCACTTCCGGATCTTTCTCCAATTCATCCATCATCGGATTGAAGGTGTCGATCATGTCTGGACCGATCTTGTTGATCTTCGAGTCCAGCTCGTCCATCCAAATGATGGCGATACCATTTCGTTTTTCTATTTCAACGTACTTATTTTTCATTGTATTCAATTTGCGAATAACGATTATCGATGTGCGATTTGCGAATGAGGCTCATCTATCAGTTGTTATTTCTCTAGTTTGTTTTTTGCGGTGTTTACGCTTGCCACGAAAATGGAAATCAGTTCGTTGCACTCTGATTTTGCTGATTGAACAACGCTCATGTCAGAATGTAGATTGGTCAGCTCGATAATCTTCAGGCAAATGAAGCTTTCTCGAAGTTCTTTGATGATGATATTAACCTTATGAATGAAGTCTTTTGTCGATTCAGCAGACCTTGCTTCACCATAATTCAAAGCCGGAGAAGCCCCACTTCGTAACAATTGATTGGCATAGTATCGTGAAGCGTAAGAACTTGACATCTTTTCAGTTATTCGAACGATGGAAACTGCAAAATCAATTAATCGGTCTTCAAGTTCCTGCGGTGTCATCAATCGTTAATCGAAGTTCGCTAATCGTTTATCGCCAATCAATTACTAAGCTTCGTATCTCTCAAGAATGCACGCATGTCCATGCGCGCCAGCAGCACAGGCAGCCAATAGACCGTATTTGCCATTTTCGGCAATCAATCGGTTGGCAGTTGTGGTCATAATTCTTGCTCCAGTAGCTCCAAATGGATGACCGATAGAAAGCGATCCTCCCCAAAGGTTCATCTTGTCCATTGGAATCTGTCCGACCGCTTTTTGGAGCCCGATGTTCTTCTTGCAGAATTCGTCAGATGCCAACGCAGCAATATTCGCCAATATTTGACCCGCAAATGCCTCATGGAATTCGATCACATCCATGTCATCCATCTCTAGTCCATTGCGCTCAAGGATTTTTCCCATTGCGTAGGCTGGTCCGAGAAGTAGTTCCTCGCGGATGTCCTGACCTGTAAAGATGTAGTCGTGGATGTAGGCCTTAGGTGTAAGGCCGAGTTCCTTTGCTTTCTCTTCACTCATTATTAATACTGCTGCTGCGCCATCCGTTAAGAATGATGAGTTAGCTGCTGTCAGCGTTCCGTGAGGTTTAACGAAAGCGGGTCCGAGCTTGGCCAATTTCTCAATCGGTGCAACTCTGATTCCGTTGTCCTTATCAATTGGGGTGAATTTCGGAGGGAGCTCGACCGATACGATCTCTTTGGCGAGAATGCCCTCGTCCTGAGCTTTTTGAGCTAATGTGTGCGAACGCAACGCAAACGCGTCTTGATCTTCTCGTCTGATGCTGAATTTCGCGGCAAGCATGTCACAGTCCTGTCCCATCAATCGGTCTGTTAGGAATTCTGCAACTGCCGGTCTGTCCGGAAGGAAATCGGTCAATTTCAAGGTCATAGCGAATTTGATCATATCGCCAGTTGTCTTCAGCTTCTGTGCATTGAAGAGCTTTTTACGCATGCTCTTTTTGTAGCCGATAGGGGAGTCGGAAGTGTTATCTGTTCCGCCCGCTATCACAACATCTGCATGCCCCAATCGGATAAGATCCGCTCCACGCGAAATAGCTTGATTGGCAGAAATACAGGCCTGTGAAACGGTCTGACACGGAGTGCTCATGTTCAATCCAGCAGTTAAAGCCGCTTCTCGTGCTACGTTTGGCGTCTTCACGTTATGAACTACTGTTCCCATCACCACCTGATCCACATTATCAGGGTGTATGCCAGTTTTATCCAAAACTCCCTTAATGGCGAAAGCTCCCAACTGGTAGCTCATCAGGTCCATATAATCAGTTCCGGATCTCAGGAATGGAGTCCTTGCCCCATCTATTAAAACAACTCGTTTGCTCATAGTTAAATTTTCAATGCATGCATTGCAAATGTAGAAATTCAAAACACAAGTTTAAAGATGTTCTGGTTTAAAGAGGTTCTGGCGTGATTCGTCTAAGCTATGTTATATTTGGTCGACATATATGTCGTTTGTCGATCATCCTAGTTCAGTTCTTCGTAATATTGTCGTTGAATAAAAATGTAAACCTGTTTGCATTTTTCTCGTAGAACGACCTTATGTATAACCAAGCTCAATCAAATACGGACGCTATGCAATACCGTAAATCCCTTTTGGCCCCATTCATGGGCCTTCTTTGTTTCTTAACCATAGGTTCTAATTGGACGTTTGCTGAAGGAACGAAGCAGACAACCGCAACCTCGAATGACAGAACTCACCTTCTGATGAATTTTGCTGAGTACAACGACTTTGGCCGTTATAACGGAACGGTGGATCAGCGATTGTTCATTCACATTGAAAACCCAGAGACCGAGGTGGTCTATTTTGGTTTCAGTACGTTCTACTCTCAGCCACATTGGCCGCAAGATGGAAGTGCTCGTACCGGATATTTTCGGATAAAAGATCCTAGCGGTAATGTGGTTTGGCCTACTGCAGGCGACCCTGCGGGTCAGCAGAACAATTCTGCAATTGCCAACTGGCAACAAGCAGTAAATGGACCGAACCAGATCGTTGGTACAGGCGGCTACAATGCATTCACTTTCAATCCTGATGGCTTGCCAGCAGGTGACTACTACATTGAGTTCAGTACAACTCAGGATGCTTACAATTCAAATGACCTGGTTATACCTTATTACGATATCACTGTAGCAACCGAAAGTCCAAATCCAACGGCAATTGATGGCCGTGTGTTCTCCTATAATTGGGCGTTTATGACCCCAAGACTGACTCAGAACGGAGATAATTTCGACAGAACATTCAGTGGAGAACTATTTATTTATTCTGATGATGGATTTGTAAGTAGCATTGATTTTAGCCAGGCTGGTTTTAGAGGCGCGGCTTTCAATATTGCTTTTAATAGTTCGGGTACCAGCGCAACTGGGAATTTCGCGGTAGACAGAGCCTCTGTCGAAGGCCAGAACGTCACATTTGCGGAGTATCGCGTTTTCTTAAATGATCCAGATGAAACAGCATTCCCCAATGGAACCTTTGGAGAGTTTGTGACCAATGCCGATTTCCCAAAACTTTATGGCTGTCCGGATGATGGCGAGTGGTTCTTTCGGTTTGCCGCCACCGAACCGGGTAGGGTGGAGGTGCTGGTTGACATTGATGGCAACCTCGAATTCGACCCAAATACTGCGGACAGGATTTTTGACCTTGATGTTGTGCCTTTCCCAGGAGAGACGCCACCTTACTTAAGAGACATACCGTGGAATGGACTGGATGGCTTGGGGAATCCTATTCCAACCAGCACACTTTTGAATGTGGAATATTCATATTCTCAAGGCTTTTATCATTTGCCAGTGTATGACGTTGAATACCTGACCACTGGTTTGGAAGTTAATTTAGTGCGGCCAGTCACGCCTCAACCTTACAACCCGCTGTTTTTCTATGATGATCAGAATATTTCTGAAACGCTTCCTGGCGGTCAGCCAGCATTGGAGTTGAATGGTTGTACTCCTCCGTGTCATTATTGGGATGAATTGGACTATGGAAACGTTAATACCATCAATACATTCTGGTATGCTTATCGTTCGGAGACGGCTGTTCAGATTCCATTTGAAACTCCACCACCAACATGTGCGGGTTGTCCATTTACGCCATTTGAAATTCTTGGACGCGTTGTTCTGGATATTGATGCTGACGGATTAGAGAACGGAGCTGATTATGGCTTTGGTGGAATAACGGTCAATGTCTACGCTGATGCTAACGGTAATGGCGTTTATAATCCAGGGACCGATCCACTTATAGATACCGATGTAACGGATTCAAATGGTGATTACTCGCTGATAGGACAAATAGCCACACAACATTTGATCGTTATCAACCAGACCACACTACCTAATAACAGCACCCTTACAACCCCTGGTCTTTATGGAGTTCAATTTGCCTCACTTTATGATGCTGATTGTGAAGGACTTTTCGGTTTTGTCACATTTCCTATTGCCAATACAGATTACGATACCATTGTTGATACCTCAATTCCATTGGTTGTGTGTGTGCAGAACAATGATGTTGACCCTCTAGGTGGTGGCCTAACAACTTCTATTGTAACTGCTCCGGTAAATGGCGGAACAGCAGTTGTTCAGGGAGATTGCATTGAGTACACATCAATACCTAATTATATAGGGGTTGACTCTTTGCAGTACCAGGTCTGTTCTCCGGAAGGCCTTTGCGACACAGCTTGGGTCATCATTCAAATTGGGGATATATGTGGGGATGGAATTGATAATGATGGTGATGGTCTGATCGATAACTACTCGCCAGAGATCGTCATATCGGCAACCGGAACAGACCCTTTCTGCATCGGGTTCTCTGATGGTTCGGTTACAAGTTCTGCAACTGGTGGTAGAGCTCCTTATACAATTGAGTGGTTTGAAAGCAACTCATTGATCGGTTCAACTGCTGATATTTCCGGTCTTTCTGCGGGTGCCTATATCGTGTCTTACGAAGATGCCAACGGATGCAAAGAGGAAGTTACAGTTGTGCTGGACGATAACAACTGTCCGCCCATTGCCAACAACGATTTTAACAATACACTTGTTAATACGGCCGTTAGCGGAAACGTGCTTACAAACGATTGGGACCTGAACGGAGATAATATCAATGTTTCAACACCTGGTCCGTTAACTCCTCCTGCTAATGGTTCGGTTACGCTGAACCCTGACGGTTCTTACACTTATACCCCCGATACTGATTTTGAGGGAGAAGACAGCTTTACGTATGTAATGTGTGATGATGGAACTCCGTCTCTTTGTGATACGGCCACCGTGTTTATAGAGGTTATTCCAGTTACACTACAGAACGACCCACCTATCGCCAACGCAGATTACACACAAACAACCGTTGGTGTACCAGCAACAGGAAACATCCTTGTAAATGATGATGATCCTGATGGAGACAACATCAATATAGACACTGCTCCGATATCCGGACCATCCAATGGTACGGTTGTCGTTCAGCCTAACGGTGATTTCATCTACACACCAAACCCTGGCTTTATTGGTACCGACACTTATATATATAGTATATGTGATGATGGAACCCCATCTCTTTGCGATACCGCTGTTGTAACCATAAACGTTATTCCTGACGAAGGACCAGACAACGACCCTCCTTTTGCAGGAGATGATGCGGCCCTAACACCACAAGAAGTTCCTGTGTCTGGAAACCTACTTGCCAATGATTTTGACCCTAACGGAGACAATATCATTATAAATACGAACCCGATTTCCGGACCATCAAATGGTTCGGTTACGATTGATGGAAGTGGAAACTACACTTACACACCTAATACTGGCTTTGTTGGTACAGACTCGTACATATATGAGATCTGTGACGATGGTGTTCCTAGCCTCTGCGCTCAGGCCACTTGTATTATCACCGTTTATCCAGATAACACGCCTCCAGTAGGTGTTAATGATATTAACGGAACATTGGTAAACACTCCGGTTGACGGAAACGTAATTACCAATGATTACGATCCAGATGGAGACAACATTACTGTTACCGTTCTAGCTGGCCCGCCAAACGGTTCGGTAACGTTAGATCCTTCCGGTACATATACATATACACCAAACCCAGGATTTGAAGGCGAGGATGTGTTCACGTATATCGTTTGCGATGATGGAATTCCTCAGCTATGCGATACTGCGGAGGTTTCAATTGAGGTAACTCCGATCACCACAGGTAACGAGCCTCCAGTTGCACAAGATGACAATGCCGTTACTTATGTAGACGTTCCTGTTTCTGGACACGTGTTGACCAATGACGATGACCCAGATGGAGATGTTATCATTTTGAACCTGAATCCGATCGATGGACCAGACAACGGAAGCGTTACTCTTCTTGGGGACGGAACCTTCAATTACATTCCAAATTCAGGCTTCCAAGGAACAGATGTATTTACGTACAGCATTTGCGATGATCAAATTCCGAGTCTTTGCGATACAGCAACTGTAACTATAATCGTTCTTCCAGATTATAACGGACCAGATAATGACCCACCATTTGCTGGTGATGATTATGCTCTTACTCCTCAAGATGTTCCAGTTTCGGGAGACCTATTATTGAATGACTATGACATAAATGGTGATCCGATAACCTTAAACACAACACCGATATCAGGCCCATCCAATGGATCGGTTACGATTCTGCCAAATGGAACATATACCTATGTCCCAGGTCCTGGGTTTACCGGAAACGATCAATTCGTGTATGAGATCTGTGATGATGGAACACCGAACCTATGTGCTCAGGCCACTGTTTATATAACTGTTTACACGGGCAATAACCCACCTGTAGCAGTCAATGATTTCAATAATACGCTTGTTGACACTCCAGTTTCTGGAAGTGTAATTACAAATGATAGCGACCCAGATGGAGACAACCTTTCGGTGAACACAACGCCAGTTTCAGGTCCATCAAACGGTTCTGTTACGCTCAACTCCAACGGTTCTTATACCTACACACCAAATCAAGGTTTTGAAGGCGAGGACACATTCGTATATACCGTGTGCGATGATGGAGTTCCGCAGCTGTGTGACCAAGCAACAGTTACCATTTCAGTAATTCCGGTTACAGATGACAATGATCCGCCAGTAGCTAACCCAGATGCTTATGTTACTCAAGTTGGAATCCCGGTCAGTGGAAATATTACCGCTAATGATGATGATCCAGATGGAGATAATATCATCCTTACTACAACACCTCTGACGGGGCCATCAAACGGTTCGGTAACTGTAGCAGCTAATGGGAACATCGTTTACACACCGAACCCAGGATTTACAGGAGTCGATTCTTTTACATACAGAATCTGCGATGATGGCACTCCGGTCCTTTGTGATGAAACGGTAGTTACGGTAACGGTTCTTCCAGATTACAATGGTCCTAATAACGACCCTCCGTTTGCTGGAGATGATGCTGCATTAACTCCAATGAACGTTCCAGTTTCTGGCAACCATTTGGTAAATGACTTCGATCCAAATGGAGACATCATCATCATCAACACAACGCCTATCGCTGGACCAGCTCACGGTACAGTTGTCATCAACTCCAATGGAACGTACACCTACACACCTAACAACGGTTATATAGGTCCGGATCAGTTTGTATATGAGATTTGTGACGATGGATCGCCAGTACTTTGTGCGCAAGCAACTTGCTACATAACTGTATTCCCTGGTCCAGAGATCACCTTTACCATAACAGAACCTCTTTGTAACGGTCAGGCCAATGGTTCTATCGACATCACTATAAGTAATGCTACATCTCCATTAACGTACAGTTGGTCTAACGGTGCAACAACAGAAGACCTTAATAACGTGGTGGCCGGTACTTATGTAGTTACTGTTACAGATGCCCAGGGTAGTGTAGTTCAGCAAACGATACAACTTACGCAGCCTGCCGTTCTGGCTGTTACTGTTGATGTTCAAGATGAGACCATCGTTAATGGATGTAACGGTTCGGCCACAGCTAACCCAACGGGTGGTACCGCTCCGTATACCTATATCTGGAGCGATGGACAAACAACCCAAACGGCTGCTGGTCTTTGTGCTGGGATCTACACAGTTACAATCACGGATGCGAACGGTTGTGTGGTTTCTACTAGCCGCGTTATCAACCCGCCATCATGTGACCTTGATGTGAATGTAACTGGTCAGCCAGTTGATTGTAATGGAGGTAATGATGGAAGTGTTTTAGCAACACCGATCACGGCTCAGAATAATACTCCGTTCACCTATTTATGGAATACAGGAGCTACAACCCAAGAAATTACGGGTGTTGAAGCAGGTCCTTATTCGGTAACCGTTACAGATGCCATCGGGTGCACTGCTTCTGGCTCGTTCACGGTAACCGAGCCTTCTCAATTGGGTGTCTCTACCTCCGTTGTAGATGAGATCACCTTTGAAGGTTGCGATGGTTCTGCTACTGCAACGGCTTCTGGCGGAACATCACCTTATTTATATGAGTGGAATGATGGACAGGTCGGACAGACGGCTTCCAACCTTTGTCCTGGAGTTTACACGGTAACAATTACTGATGCCAATGGATGTACAACATCGGCAACAGTAACGGTTAATGAGTTGTCGTGCGGTGGATTCAGCGTAGCTATCAATACATATCGTCTAACTTGTTTCCAATCCAATGATGGAGCGGCAGTTGCTGTTGTTTCTGGCGGAACCGAACCATTCACGTATTTCTGGACCACGGGAGGCGCCACCACTGATAGTATATCCGGGCTTGGTGCTGGATCATATCAAGTAATTGTAACAGACTCGGTAAACTGCGAGCAAACCGTTACGGGTGTGGTAACGCAGCCAGCCTTATTGGCAGCTGCAACAGCTGTTGATCCGGTTACTTGCCATGGGCTAGATAACGGAGCGATTGAGTTGACCGTAACTGGAGGAACAACGCCTTACTCTTTCAACTGGTCTAATGGATCAACTGCTGAGGATCTGAATGGATTGGCTCCTGGAACTTATGGGGTAACCGTAACTGATGTGAATGGTTGCTTTGTGAATACCAGTGGTGCTGTTACAGAACCAGATACGCTTGATGCGAGTAGCGTAGTGGTTGATGCAACGTGCTTTGGCGGTAATGACGGCTCTATCGATCTGACGCCCGATGGAGGTCTTCCTCCTTATCAGTATTCTTGGTCTAACGGCCCTACTTCTCAGGATATTTCAGGTCTGAGTGCAGGTTCTTATACTGTAACTTTTGTTGATCAGAACGCCTGTGTTTACGAGTATACTACATCGGTAGGGGAAGCCCAATTGTTTGAACCGGTTATTACTGCTGATGGTGCGACTACTTTCTGCGCTGGCGACAGTGTGGTACTTACCGCAACAGCTGGTAGTACTTACCTCTGGAGTACTGGAGCTACAACACAGTCAATAACCGTATTCGTTTCTGGTGTTTATAATGTGAATGTTGTAACAGCCGATGGTTGTGCAGGTGATTCAGATCCAGTTCAGGTTACCGTTAACTCCAATCCAACTCCAACCGTAAGCCCAATTGGTTCTACCACTTTCTGCGATGGCGGAAACGTTACGCTTACAACAGGTTCATACGCGTCATATTTGTGGTCTACAGGTGAGACCACTCAGAGCATTACGGTTTCTGCAAGCGGTAATTATTCAGTTATTGTAACCGATGGTAACGGTTGCGAAGGAACATCTGCTGACCTGACAGTTATAGTGAATGACCTACCAGAACCAACAGTTTCTGTTACGGGCGACCTAGCGTTCTGCGATGGAAGCAGTGTAACACTCACTGCCAGTGCAGCTTCAGCATATCTGTGGAGCAATGGAGAAACTACCCAGGCAATCAATGTTTCGGGTGCAGGAACTTTCGCGGTAACGGTAACCGATGCCAACGGATGTCAGGGAACATCAGATCCGGTTAGTACAACTGTATTCCCAACTCCAGAGCCAACGATCACGGCAGACGGACCTACTATTTTCTGTGATGGTGATAGTGTTGTTCTAACAGCTTCTTCAGCATCCCTGTATCAGTGGAGTACGGGAGAGACCACGCAGTCTATCACCGTATTCAGTTCTGGTTCTTACTCGGTTACGGTTACCGATGCGAATGATTGCGTTGGTTCCTCAGATCCGGTTCAAGTAACTGTGAACAATAATCCAACACCAATTATTTCTGCAAATGGCGACCTGGAATTCTGTGATGGCGATTCGGTAGTTCTTACTTCAACCGTAGCAAGCAGCTATCTGTGGAGTACGGGCGCAACTACTCGGTCCATTACTGTTTTTGCCTCAGGCGAATATGCTGTAACGGCAACGCTTGGAACAGGATGTTCAGGAACTTCAGATACTACGACAGTAACGGTATTCCAAAATCCTGAACCTACAATTACGGCAAACGGGCCAACAGAATTCTGTAACGGTGGAAATGTTGAACTTACAGCTTCGGCAGCTACAACTTGGTTGTGGAATACGGGCGCTACTGGTCAGACAATCACGGTGACAACTTCTGGCCAGCGCTGGGTAACTGTTACCAATGCAGATGGATGTAGTGGAGTTTCTGATACAGTAGATGTTATCGTCAACCCGAATCCACTGCCTACGATCACAGCAGATGGTCCTTTGGAATTCTGTGATGGTGACAGTGTTGTACTTACTGCATCGGCAGCTGACGCTTACTTATGGTCAACAGGGGCTACCACCCAATCAAT
>JAGYJL010000043.1 GCA_018402015.1 Flavobacteriales bacterium
GATTCCAACTGCTGTCATTCCAAAGTGAAGCACGAAACGGTCTCCGATGTTGCCTGCATCTGAAGAGAAAGCGTAGTTCGGTTCTGCGTTCATATCTTGGAAGATGTTTAGGTAGGTATCTTCCAAATGGACTGTTTCACCCACTACGGTGATATCGTTTGCGTTGAGCGTGTAGTTTCCCTGAGATGGAATCTTTACTCCCAGCGGAACAGTAGGGTTGTTCTCGGTGCTAGTAAGACCATTTATCACAAGGGTGTCATTGAGCTCCGTGGTGTAGAGTTGTGGTATGGAGCTGTACAACTGTGGCACATTCGCTCCTGCCCAATATTTACGCGAGTCGTAATCATCATACGCATCCTGTGCAGCAGCATCGAACATTACGATGGTCTCATCGCTTACCGTTCCGTTACTGAGGGTCATTCTTACTAATCCTTCCTGTACGGAGGTCTTGTAAATACCTGCCTGGGTTCCGTGGCTTCTATCGTTCAGATTGAAACCGAGCGAGCCCGTGTTGCCATCTGCATCTACCCGAACCCAGAATGACTGTGTAGGCGGAATATCGCCCGTAACATCGCCATTGCCGTTGTTGTTGGTGCCAATGCCGCTGGTGGCGTTGTACGTATCGTAAAGCATGGTGCTGCCATTGTGAGTGCGATACCAGATGGTCGGTTCCAAGTTGGTACGATTGGCGGTGTTCCAACTTAATGTGCTCGGGTAAGGATTACCAACCAGATTGTAGCCTCTGTTCGTGGCCGTTGTACCTGTTCTGGTAAGACCTGATGCGGTCTGCGCTCCGTTGTTGAAGGTTGTTCCTTCAAAAGTGACTGTTCCGGTTACCCCCATTCTGGCAACGTAGCCAGTTGTTGGCTGCAGCGTTGTACTTCCATCGGTTATCTGAGTATAGCTTTGCGATGTTTCGTTCGCACTCCACAGTTTGTTGCCATTCAGTAGGTCGTAAGTTTCGGCATCGGCTCCCGTTACCGGAGTGCTTACGTACCAGAAAAGCCCATCAGGTACAAACCCTCCCGAACCGGTCAGGTACTGCTCCATCTGGCAAGAACCTGAACCTGCTATTATTCCTTCGGTGATGAGCGAACCGATTCCTGTAGCATCTGCTTTCACCATAATGGTTCCATCGTTATCCGTATTGCCAGTGATGGTCAATGCTTTTCCGGCATTTACGGTAAGCACCGCACCGTTCTCAACCAGAAGATCCGCACATGTGGCAGGCGAAGCGGGGTCGTTTTCGATACTCGGCTGATTGACTGCTGAACTCGGAATGAACGCGTTCTCCGAACCGTTGGGTACTGTACCAAAACTCCAGTTGCTTGTATTTGACCAATTGGTGCTCGTTGCTCCCGTCCATTCATTGTAAACCAGAACATCAACAGTGATGGTCATTACACTGTCCAAACCGCATTGGTTCGGAATGGTATCCATGTACGTTCCCGATGTTGTGTAGGTCTCGTCTCCACTCGGCACGGTGTAAGAATTGATGGCGGTAACAGAATATGCGGAACTGTTATCCACACAACGAGAATAGACCGCGAAATAATCGTGTTTGAATGGGGAAGAAACGTCCCGAACGAAGAGACCGCCAATGTAGATGATGTTCTCATCTGCCATCAATGCCGTAACCTGATTGTATGGGCTCGGATTCCAAGTCTGTGCTGCAGCCGTTGTCGAATCCAACTCGGCCAACCAATCGCGAGACTGGCCTCCAATCGCGTCAAAAGCACCGCCCACAAACACGCTTCTATCGCCAGTGGCAATAGCACGTACTATACTGTTTGCATTCGGGTTCCAAGAATCCAAGGCATCGGTGGCCAAATCAATGGCTGCTGCGTTGTTTCTTGTGTTGAAATCGACACTACTGAATGATCCGGCAATGAAGAGCTTGGAATCGCTTGCATCCATGGCGTAAACACTTGGCACCATCCCCGTAATGTTCTTGGAAAATGCATCCAACGTTCCCGTACCCAATTCAAAAGCGGCCAGACATGTTCTGCCCGTTCCGTTCATGGTTGTGAATTCGCCTCCAGCAAAAACACGGTTGCTGGCAACTTCCAAGCTGCGTACAAGGCCATTCGGATTCGGACTCCAAGCAATTGGGTTGATGCTGTTTGTTAAAGCAGCAGCCAAGTAGTTTCTAGACTGACCGCCAATGGATGTGAAATTACCGCCAATGTAGAGCGTGTCCTGACTGAACTTCAGCGCGCGCACATCATCATTTGCCCCAGCCGGCATCCAAAAAACCAGATTTCCTGATGCATTAATGGCTGCAAGGTTATTACGCGAAGTGAAATCGACATTATTGAAAGCTCCGCCCACATAGACGATTCCATTTCGCTTTTCGATGGCGTAAACGGCACCGATCACTTGCGGATTCCAGCTGATCGGAACTCCAGTTGCTTCATCCAGCGCTACGATTCCTTGTCTTTCGTTTAGGCCAAGATTGGTGAATTCACCACCTGCATACACACGATCTCCGTCCACCGATAGCGTGTGAACGGTATTGTTTGCACGGGGATCCCAACTCTGAACCGTTCCTGAAACACGGTCGGCCGCGGCCAATCGGTTACGGTCCCATCCACCTACAACGCTGAACTCGCCTCCGAAATATGCGTTGCCACCAGAAACCTGAACCGTTCGCACAATGCCGTTCGAATTAGGATTGAATGTGGTAACCGTTCCATCGGTCTTGATCGCTGCAATTCGGTTACGTGCAGAGAATCCAACGGAGTTGAAAGCACCTCCGAAATAGAGCGTATCGTTCACCAATTCCATGTCGTAAACCGCTCCATTCGCGTTCGGATTCCAGCTGGTTTCGTTACCCACACCTGCGGTGGAGAATGCTGCAATATTATTGCGCGTTACGCCTGATGCGATATTGAATGAACCGCAGGCATAGACTGTACTTCCGTCAACAATGACATCGTAAACATCTCCGATAACCTGAGGGTCCCAAGATGTGGCAACTCCCGTAGTTGCGCTCACTGCCCCCAGTTTGAATCTGCTTACCCCCGCCAACTGGGCAAAGTTGCCGCCCACATAAACTGTGGTTCCACTCACCGCAATGGCGCGCACGGCCAAGTTTGCGCCCGG
Source organism: Flavobacteriales bacterium (assembly GCA_018402015.1). Lineage (GTDB taxonomy): Bacteria > Bacteroidota > Bacteroidia > UBA10329 > UBA10329 > UBA10329. The sequence goes on from JAGYJL010000043.1 coordinate 3,106, forward strand.
ATTCCAAGAATTGACCGCCCCTGTTGTGGCGTTCAACGAAGCAATATTCATTCTAGAACTGCCGCCTATATTCACAAACTGACCTCCAACATAAACGGTGCTTCCACTCACCGCAATATCATACACGAAGCCAGATGATACGTTCGGATTCCAAGATGTGAGTTGGCCATCTCCATCGATATGCGCCAGCCTGTTGCGCGTTTGTCCATCAATGTTGGTGAAATCGCCACCGATGTACCAACCACCGTTTCCGTCCTTCTCGGCCACGTAAATGTTTCCATTGGTTACCGGAAACCCCATATTGGGATTACCCGAATTCAAACTGATGGGAACACCATAAGGTCGATTGGCCGCTACGTTATCAAAATCGCCACCAACGTAAACAATGCCATCTGCTTTGTGAATGGCGTGCACCGGGCCATCGGGCTCCCACCATTTGGGTTCTACCTCAATGTTCTGAGCTACGGATGAAAAACAAGTGGCCAACAACAGCACAAAGACTGCGATAACGTGCATACTTTTTCGGGTTGATTTCATAGGAGATTGAGTTTGTTTTTTGCTAATGTGCATGAGTTAAGGACAAGTAATTGGGGTGAAGACTGCCGCCCCAACGTTAGAGACCGTCATTCTGAAACAAGTGCCATCAGGCGACTTCATGATCACCCCTTTGGTCGAATCGGTGATATAAACGTCTCCATTCGTTACCGTAAGTTTTGAAGCGGGTGTTGCCGTTCCAAACCCAGCATTGCCATTCTTTAGAATGACCAAGGCATCGCTTCTTGTTGAACTTGATTGACCATTGCCAACCACCAGAATCCTATCTGTTGAATTCCACGATGTCGTTGAACCCGGTGTATATGTGGTATTATAGCTGCCCAACGCTATTTCTGATGTCGAGCGGGCCATAGTGTTATTTCCTAATGCAACTGAATTGGATGCGGTTGCGCTAGTGTAATTACCCAATGCAACGGACGAGGTTCCGCTGGCAAATCCTGCTGCGCCCATCGCCACAGAATTTTGACCAAGATTTGAATGGTCCCAAACCGATGAGTTGACAAAACCAGCACGGAATGCTGAACGCAGTGGATTGAAGAACATTCTTACTCCCGTTCCAGTAACCTGTATCTGATCACCAGCATTGCCAGGGCTCGCCATGACAATAAAACCATCATCTCCATTGATGACCACTGCCCCATCATTAGCGTTGATGGTTCGGCCCGCGCCCGCGCCTCCTTGGTTGTAAGCTTCGTCAAGGGTGTTTCCACTTGCAGGGTCTCCGGCTGGGCCAGTGGCACCCATTGCTCCCGTTGTTCCTTGCGGGCCCGTTGCACCAACTGCACCGTCATTACCATTGGCTCCTGTTGGCCCTTGCACTCCTTGAATTCCTTGCGAACCCGTGGGCCCTTGAGTTCCGCTGTTGGCAGCATAGAGCGCAAAAGGTACGCTCAACAACTGCGACACACCCATGCTTTGATAATTGATACCGCCAAGGATGTCAAGACTGACCTCAGTAAAATAGGGGCCGTTTGCCCAGTCAATATCGCTTATGAAGCCTAGTTCCGGTGTACCAGCTCCGATGCGGATATTGAAGAGACCGAATCCGTTGGTTGTAGCCGTATGGGTTTCACTGTAAACAACAGCTCCTGTCTGTGTGCTTTGGCGGATATCGATCTTTAGGCCTATTGCTTGATTTTCCAGAACGTCTCCATTGGCGTCTCTGGCTACGCCCTGATAACTGAACATTTCGGGTGCTTGAGCGCTGGCATGTGGAATGATAAGCGCAAATTGTAGAGCAAGTGCAAATAGGGTGAGGATTTTTTTCATAGCTGAGGGTTTGTGAAGTTTAGATGGTGTTGATATGGTTAATGGACTGTTCAATCTGTTCAAGGCGCAGATCGTACCACAGGTAAATACTTATGACGATCGCGCAAAAGACCATGAGCATACCGATGAATACCAGGGTTCCTTTGCTAAGAGGAAAATGGCCGTGGAGCTGGTTTGGATCCATGCCGTCAAAAGTGGGTAAGGGTCGGGCAAGGGAACGAAAAATAGGCGTGACAAGAGCGTGACAACGCTCTTTTTGAACTCACAACCGCTTAAATCCGAGCGATAATCTCAAGTAGTTCCTCCACCGTTTCGATGTTCAATTTGCGCCTCAGTCGGGAGCGCGTCTGGCGGATGGTGTTGTCGCCAACACCAAGGATCTGCGTCATCTGCTTGGTGGGAACTTCCATTCTACTCAGGAGGATGAAGCGTTTTTCTGCTTCGCTGATAGCAGGGTAGGCCGTTTCCAAACGATGTAAATAGCCTTTGTGCACATTTTCGAACAATTCCTTGAATATGGTCCAATCATCGTCTGTCAGAATCTTGGCCTGATGAAGCTGTTGCAGTTCGCCTTCTTTTTCTGATGTAAGCTCTGGATCTTCAGTACTGGTGGCGAAATCCAAGTTCCGTTTCTCCAATTCGAGCACAAAATTGTTGAGTTGTGCCTTGGCCAGTTTCAATTCCGCTTCTGCCTTCGCTTTCTCATCAAGTATCTCTGCCCGCTGTTTATTACGCTTGGCGCGGAAACGGACGAACAGCACGGTCAAAACCAGCAGAAACATCAACATCAGCCCGATAAGCACGTTCCTCCGTTGGATCTGCAGCTTCCGTTCTCCTTCCAATTTGGCGGTCTGGGTGGCAATGCGTTCCAGTTCCAGTTTCTGCTCCGCACGGGCCAGCACCACACGGTCAAATTCCCTTTCAACCCGATCCTTCATCAGCATAGACGAATCGATGTATGTCTTTACCAAATCGGCATTGCCCAAGGCCCCATGCAGCTTTGCAACCACTGGATACACGAATTGTAGCCTGGTCGATTCGTTGGTGGAACGAGCAAGGTGCAACGCTTCTTCGAGATAGGTTTTTGCAAGCTGTAAGCGTTGCGTTTCCAGAGCAATGTCTCCAAGAATTGTCAAAGCATTGGAGGCGCGTCTGGGGTCATTCAATCGTTTAGCCTCTTGCAGTTCTTCGAGCAATAAAGGTTCGGCCGATACGAAATCCTTTTTCAGGTAATGATTCTCACCAAGATTACCTTTCGAAAGGATTGGATAAATCGTATCGTTGGTTTCCACCGCGAAATCATAAACACGCTGAAACCATTTATCTGAAGAATCGATATCGCCAAGTTTTCTATAGGCTATGGCAAGCGTGTTCAGGTTCGACATTCGGTAATAGTGGGGACCGGTATCGATGCCTATCTCCACTGCTTTTCCAAAACAGTTGATTGCCGATCGGTACTCTCGGAATTCGAAATGAACCCTGCCCAACTGATACAGACATATGCTCTTAATGGGGTATTCATCCGGATCCTTGTCTTCGAGCAATTGTGTTGCGCTCTGTATGTGTAGGAACCCCGACTCAAACCGGCCCCGTGAGTACAAGCGAGTTCCTATCAGACTTTCGCAGCGCGCCTCCAGCCACAAAGCTTCTTCATTTCTTGCCTTCTGAATGAGGTGAAGCGCTCGTTCGGTCAGCTCGGTCAATCGATCATCAGATCGGTAATTGTAGTAGTGGAGTTCTATGAGGTCGGCTTCCAGAGCAAGGCCCTTGTCTTGATGCTGATCGGCAAGTTCTCGGACCTTATTCACATCTGCGAATACGGCAACGGAATCCTGATTACGGACAAACTCACCGTAGTAATTGAACAGCGCCAAAGTCCTATCGGTATGGGTCTTATGTAAGAGCTGGGCAAAGTCAATAGGAGATTGAGCAATGGACGATTGCCAAACGGTGAAGAACAGTAGAAGGAAGGGAAGCCGCTTCATGGTGGCTAAAATAAATCAAGTCAGACCCGATTTCTAAAGTTTATTTCACGGTGCCGGCAAGCGGAATTTTCAATATCACCTTCGTACCGCTTGGCACGTCATTTTCATGCAGATCAATCACCTGAACTGAACCAAAAACTCCAACTGTATTTTTCATGAATTGAAGCCGATTTTCTGTGGCTTCCGAAGAAAAACTCTGGTGTTTGATTTTCTGCTTGGCGATTTCTTCCGCCTTGGCGCGACCAACGCCATTGTCTTCAACAGAAACAATGAGAAAGTCGTTTTCCTGTGTGAATTTCAGATGCAGCTTTCGGTCGGTTCTAAGGTGAAGCAATCCATGCTTCAACGCATTCTCCACAAATGGCTGAACAATCATCGGTGGGATCTGGATGCCTTCCATGTCACTCTGGTGGACTGACTTCCATATTTATGTAAAGCGAATCTCCAAAGCGCAGTTTCTCCAACTCTAGGTATTGCTTCAACATCTCACTTTCTTCGAGAGCCGGGAACGGCTCTTTGGCGGAATTCTCCAAAATGGTTCGGGTCAGACCCGAGAACGTGCCGAGGTAGCGAATAGCATTCTGGTGTCTTTGCTCAGCACCAATTCTGAATGGAATTGAGCGCATTGAACAGAAAATGCGGGTTCATCTGCGATCCGCAACGCGCGGTAAGTTTTGAAGTCACACCGCATGTTCCAACGCTGCTTTGCGATTGATATGGCGGATGCGAAGTAGGAACAATCCAGAAACCAGAGCGATGGACAGAACAGCCACCAACAGATAGAACCACCACTGTTTGCCAGAAAGGTGATCGATGGTGAAGCTGAATAAAACGAGCATCTTCATTTTGCACATCATCTTCGTTCAACGCAAAGGCTTCAAACTGGAAAATTCCCGCAGGAAGTGCGTTGTAAATGATCTCGATGCGATTTCCCTGATTGTTCTGTCCAAGCGGTATCCAAACCGACAATCGATATTTCACTTTGCAAGTACTCGGCTTCGAAATGCAAGCACCGAGAGGTCAACTTTCAGTTCATTGAATTTATAATTGAATGTTGTGTTCTCCGATTTTGAACAAGACTATCGCCAAGCGAAATGGCGTTGGTTATGAGTTTGAGGAGTTGCATTCGTGGCATCTGAATTGCTTGGAACGACCGTCAATCCGCTGTGCGAAGCGAGGTAAACGTTTCCGTCAGTAACGAGCATATCGTTCACTTCTTCAGCGGCATGCCATCCAACAAGTCCGGAAATGCGTGAATTTTCATGTTGACTAAACGGTTCAGACCATTGGAATGGGCAATCCAGACCGTGTAGTTGGCAAGCGCCATGCAATGAAGGCTGTTTGAACCCAGTCCGTTTGACGTGTTGAGTTCCTGACGATCTTTCCGTCAGAAACCTTCAACAAGCCGTCGAAATCGTGGCGCATCCAAACTGCATGACACATTTCTGAATGTAATATACTAACAAGCTATCAAGAACATACTCTATCACAGAAAACCTGTCTTGAAAGCAGCCCAAATTCTTTCGAAGTGATGGCCACCTTTCTGCAAACCCTCGCGAACAACTTCCTCTCCCATTTTCCGTTAACGGTCGGTAGAATTTGGGTGAGTCCGGTTACGGTTGCGATCAGAAAAGTGTCGCCATCCAAATGCAATAGGTCTTTGGTATTGCCACCTTCCGCACATCGACTGTTCGACCATTTTCGAAGATGGACATTGTGCCTGGCTGTAAAGCAAAGCATCTTGGAACCGTGAGAAACCACTTTTCCGTTGACCGATGCATCGCCCGGTTTCGCAGCCATGAAGGTTTCGAGGTCTCATTTTTAAGATTGAAAGCGCTGACCGATCCATTAGAATGACCGAGGAAACGCTACCATCTTCACCTTTGACCAAGGAGACCACATTCGATTGTTCTCCTGGAAAATCCTTCCTGGGAATTGTTGATACATCTAAACTGGGCGCAATGAAAATACCATTGTCGAGTGTGGTGAACCAATACCCTTTCAGGTCGAGAAGCACATCAGACACACGTCGATCAGCAAGAAATGTCCGTGCGCTTTTACCATCAGCTATGACGCCAGTGTTGGTGCAAACTCAAAACCCTGTCGTTTTCATCTACAGAAAACGATTTACGCGTGATGCGATGCTGCCCTCGAATTCACTGAATGGTACAATTCGGTCTTCAACAATTTCTGACCCAAACAGCTTTTCCATCCGAGTACCGCTGCCATAGTAGAAGCAGTTTACCTCGCCATTCAAGGAAATGCGTTCGTCCTTCTATAAATGAGTTGAATTCGCGGGACTTCAACTTTTGCAAAGCCTTTTTTCGAATGAATTGGTATAACCCGTTCCACAGCGCGAACGCATAGACTTTCCCAGACGATGAAACGAACAGATTTTCGGTGTTCTGCGTTCCGAATGCGGTATGGTATAAGTGGAGGATTCATTATTCCTCGAAAATGCTTCCGGGATTCAGCTTATCCAAACACCATAGTCCGTGGTTCGAACGCAGGAACTGGGTTTTTATCCGACCAATCTTCAAACAGCTCTGCTTTCATTCTCGACATAAAATATCTGTCCCAGGTGAAGCTTCCACCACAATTTACCTTTTGAGTCAAGTTCCAGATTGGAAAGCGCACGACCGCTCATTTCCGAGTTCAGGTACCGCTTGAATGTGGCACCATCGTAGCGGAAAAGACCCGCGTTGCAACCTATCCAGATGTAGCCTTTGTCGTCTCTGGAATTAACCGATAAACCTCTTGGCTCGGGATGTTGTCAGGTCGAGAGCATACGAGAACGGCTGCTGCGCAAAACCACCGTAAACCACGTTGGCAGGAAAAGAAGGAAACTCAGCAGCCGTTTCATGGCGGCTAAAAGTAGGAGAGATGAGGCAGTTTTACCTGACCGGAAGTTCAGGTCACCAGTTCACGAGTTTTGCGATGGCCACCTTTTCTCTTGGAGGAGACCATGGCAGTTAATTCCAGACTACGCGATCAGAGATAGAGAGCCCGCCTCTTCCAGTAGTTGCATTATTGGCCGAAGCTCCGTGTGCGTGGCAGGCTTTGGTGGTCGATCGGAAGTGGTTTGGAATAGCGGTAAAACAGTCCCAATTCTTGCACCCCGCCAATCATCCCTTTCGCAGAATCTAACGGGCAGACAAGACCAGCCAAGAGGCTTCTATGCCAAGTTTGATTGTGAGGATATATTCTGCTAGGCCAAGGTTCTTCTAAATTGGCTCGTGCCAGTGTTTCAGGAGCATCAATTTATTGGAACAGGACACGGGCAGTATGCGGTTGGGTAAAGAGTACAGTATACTTAGTTATTATTGGAAATAACCTTTGGCTCAAGCAGACTCGCTAGTGTCCCCGTAGCTGAACAAAAGGGAACAACGCTTAACCGGCATCTTCTGTTACTGAAAACGATAACGCCTATATTGGTATCCGTGTCATAGAACATCTCTGTGGTAACACCTTTTTCTCCGCTGTGTCCCAAAACACGTCTTCCACCCAGAGAACGTAGTAGAAGGATAGGCCAAATTTGCCACTTCCAAATTGAAGGGTTTTCATGGTGGTCATACTTGCTTGCGACAGTATTCTGTATTGTTGAAACTGCCATTGAGAATCACCATTCTTAAAATCTGGAGCAGGCATCCAGCGCGGTAGTTCTCAGGCCTCCGTTCGGATAGTCTGGAAAGGTGTAATGCGGGTTAGCGTTGGTAATCCCTCAGAATAAGGAATTGCTAATTCGGAAAGAGGCGCATTTGCCAGTCGCCATTCGGTTTTGCTCATACCAGTGGCGTAAAAATATTGTTCTTACAATAGACATCAAACGGGCTTTGCGTGTAATGCGTTCTACGAGGTAACCTGGCTGCGCGTAGAACCCAAGTTGCTGTAATCTTCGGCTGTAGCCGGTCTGTTGCCAGAGATATCTGCCGAGAAATACTGACCAGAACTCACAAACACAGCATTGAAATATTGCTCTAACGACATAGAACAGTCAATCCCATAGCAATCCAGGGTAAAGGTTTCTTGAAATGCATCGGAAATGCTGGACCGATGAGCAAGCAGCATTCTGAGGGTGATGGCATCGTTAGGGAAACTCGGATTGCGCACCGAGAAGGGCAGATATTGGTTTATATCGTCATCCAGCCCAATTAGGTTTTGTTCTACCAATTGCATGGCAGCAACGGCCGTAATGGTTTTAGAAATGGAAGCCACTAAGTAGCGGGTTTCGTGCGTTGCCAACCTATTGGCATCTTCGTCTGCATAACCCATGGCTCCACTGTAGAGGACGCTATCGTTTTTAACTACGCAATAGGAAATGGAAGGGAAATCATTCTGATTTACTTCGTGCTCCAACTTCTCTTCAAGTTCTGCAAGAGAGTTTACGGTTAGGTCATCGTCTTTCTGACAGGCAATAAGTCCAACTAACATAAAGCCTAAGAATTTTGCTGCAATACTGTTTTTCATGCTTCGAGATTATTACCGTTCTTGTTTTTGTTCAGGTGCGGCCGCCCGCCCCCAATCTCCTTTGTCTGTTAGCGTGCCCTCCTTTTATTTCTCCTTTTCCGTTGCGTGCAATTGCCCGCTTCAAATAAACCTCACAGAGCACTTTTTCACTTTAACCAATGAATGCCGCAAGGCCAAGTATTCCTGATGCCAACATGTTCATGTCACTGTTTCAAAAGCATTGCACTATTCACCTTATTCTTGGTCATGACCTGCACAAAATAAATCCCAGACTGCAGATCTCCCACGGAAAACTGGACTTTTCCACCCGTTGCAGGAATTTCACGGACGGTTTGTCCCAGTGAATTAAGGATGCTGATGCGCGCGTCAGACGAAACATCGTTGAGCGTGACGATGTCCGTTGCAGGATTTGGGAACAATTGAAGCGTAGAAGTCGCTTGCTCATCAATGCCAACACTTCCAACGCCAGTTGAGGCCAGACCCCCATCTGCAGGTGCCTGAATGCCCGTGTAGATCTCGGTGCTTTGGTCTTCAATAACGAAGGCTAGCACATCCACATTCTCCATGTTCAATGGGTCGATAGCATCGTTGAGGCTGAAGGTGAGTTGGGTAGTGAACAGACTTCCTGCAACGGTCGGCCCTGTGACCGGATCGCCCCACGTGCCAGTGGTAAGCGTTTCTCTGAAAAAGTTGCTTTTATACATGTAAGGACTTTCAGACGAACCGTTCTGATAATCTGAGGAGAGGTCATGTTCACCAAGGAAAACATAGAAACTGTTTGATTCGGTAACCGTGCTATGATAGTAGATCTCTAGGTCCACAGTTATGGTCTGGGCCTGCTCATCGTAAACAGAACGGATACCGATGTTCATTGGCGAGTTTCCTTCCGTTGTAATTGCTTCTGTGTATTGTTCCCAAAGGTCTGGTGCTTGCCATCGGTCGCCACTGGCCCAAATACGTCTGTTAACGAATGCAGAAGGCATGGCGCGGGTCAATGTCTGCGGAGCACAGTACGCATGCATGTAAAAATCATCCAAGAATACTCTTCTGAAATCGGCTGAACCAAAGGCAGGTTCCGTGTAGCTCGAGTTGGTTGGACTGTACATGATCACGTAAAATGCATTGTCCGTGTTGGTCAACTGCATTTCATCGATCAGATCATGACCCAACTCAGGGCAGGAAGAGCAATGCACTCCAGTGAACTCTTCTATGATGGCTTTCTTAGGGCCCGGTTGGGTATTGACGATCGTCTGTGCCAAAGCCACGTTAGAGATGGCAAGTAAGATGGCGAAAGGGAGTTGTTTTGTCAGCATAATGGATGATTTGAAGTGGTCAAATATCCCTGTTTTGGAGGTGAGATAGGGGTCTGGTAGGGTTTAGGTAGGGTTTTGGAAAGGTCTGGGCAAAATAATTTTGATGCCACTAACCAAAACCATTAAATCATGAAAACAACTCTTACCTCAATTCTTTGTCTTTTTGCCCTGCCGCTGCTGGCGCAGGTAACCATCGACCAAAGCAGTTTCCCGCGTCCTGCAGGATACATGGAATCTGGCCTACAGGCTTCAACTTCTGGAGTGGCGATTCCATCCGAGGGAACAGGCCAAACTTGGGATTACTCTGGACTGACCTCAATGGGTGCTTTCAGCAATGATTGGATCGATGCGACCGGTGACACCGATTTTCCAACGGCACTCAATTTTCGCAATATAAACCTTACGTTTCAGGCCTTTGGCATGAGAGGAAGGGAGTATGAGGCCGTGGATGCCGATGGTTGGTACGAGCAGGGCAAAATCATATTGGATACTACGCATTCCATAACTGCCATTAGTGGGGGCGCCAATGATGTGCTGAATTTTCCAGATCAGGTTGACCTTTATGAAGGAAGATTGAACTTTGTGGATTTCCCAGTAAACTACAATAGCACTTGGGCACAGGGATACGTGGAGCACACCCAGTTCAATCTGACCGTGGCAGGATTCGGTCTGAATAACGTTCCGGGTGTCTCGGAAAGAACAGTTTCTCAAATGCGCACCGTTGTCGGAGAAGGCACATTGGTCATCCCAGATGCCAATGGCAACCCTTCCGGAGAGCTGGATGCCATCCTCATTAAAGTGGAAAACCGTATGCAGGTAGATAGCTTTTTCCTTGGTGGACAATTGGCCCCAGCTCCGTTGCTATCGGCCTTTGGTCTTACACAAGGGGCGGTAGCCGAGTTAGACGACTTCTACGTGTTCTACACACCGAACTTCCCTTCAACTGTGCTGAACATCAATCTCAATAGCAGTGGTGGAATTTCTACGGTCTATTACAAGCCTCAAGCTGCAGAATTGGCCACATCCATCGGCAATGAGCTTTCGTTCAATGCAATGAGAACATATCCGAACCCGATAGCGGCAGGAGACGTGATGAATATCGAGTTGCTTGGTAAGCCAAATGTCTCCTCTGTGGAATTGATCGATCTTGCTGGCCGTAAGGTCTTCGCTGCGGCTATTTCAACCAACGCAGGCATTGCCCGTGTTACGCTTCCGAGCGAACTTGTAAGTGGTATGTACACCATGGTTCTTCGCGGTACGGATGCCGAGACATTGAGTATGAACAAGCTGCTGGTGAAATAGACACCATAAATAGGAACAGACATGAAGTCCTGACCCGCGCATCGGGTCAGGACTTTTCATTTAGTGGAATATCGGTTGGGACGAATAACATACTTTTAAATCCATGTCGAAATTGAAAGACATTGCAAGTTTGAATGAGGAGGCTTGGAGCTGTCAGGAGATGGACAAGTCCAAGGCCAAGGAATTGGCAGAAAAGGCCTTTACGCTTGCTGAAAAATATAAAGACCGAAACCAGATGATGCTGGCGAGTATGACGCTGGCGCAGGTGGCCAATTTCAGGATGGAACTGGATGATGCCATGGTGCACATCGAATTCGTTGGTAATCTGATTACACGGAGTACGCCAAAAAGCATACGAGGCCGATACCACCAGCAACGCTGCTACTATTTCTACCAGAAAAGCCAGTTTACAGACCTGATCGAAGAGGGCCACCGAACGCTCGAAATTGTCAATTCTGTAGGTCTCGAAAAACAGCGGGCGTGGGTGCTTTCAACCATGGGATTGGCCTATCAACGACTCGGTAATGTCAATCTTGCGCTGGAAAGTTATCGGCAGGCTGAGGAATTGATAAAGGATTTTGAGAACGCGAATGCGCTGTCAAACATTCGCATGTCGATGGGAACCGCGCTGGCCGAACTTGGCAGGCAAGCAGAAGGGCTGGCCATGTTTGAGGAGTCGTTGAATGCGCGTTTGGCCTATGGTGGAGATTTTCATAGCGGCATCATTCTAGGCAACATTGCAACCTTACAAACACAGATGGGCGACCATTCCAAGGCCTTGTTGCGTTGGGCCGATGCCATTGCTTATCTGAAAAAGGCAGGCGGAATGCCGCTGTGGGCGCAGGCAATGGGCGGTCGTGCAGACACGCTGCGGCAATTGAATCGCCTACCGGAAGCCGAGGAACAACTGGCAGAAGCGATCATTACTGCGAAGGATCTTCCGCATCCGATACGCATAAATCTTTACCTCTCTTTGGCGCGCGTCCATGCCGATGCGCAACGGTGGGACGAATCGATAGAAAGTCTGAGATCTGCACAGGAGTTGATGGACGAGAAGACCACAGGTCTTACACAATGGGTGGATCTACACAAGGCGTTTCATTTTGCCCATCGCGCAAAAGGTGACATGGAATCAGCCTTGGATCATCACGAACAGATGTTGCATTACAAGGAGAAACATCTCAATGATCAGAGTGTGACCAAGCTGGCCGAGTGGGAAGCACTGTACCAGATGAAACAACTACGGGAAAAAGATGAGAAACTGAGTCGAAAAACGGCTGAGTTGGAAGAATTGCTGAAGACAACCTCCAACGAAAGGACAGTACTCTTGAGTAAACTTGCGAGTTACGATGTGCTTTTGGACGAAATGCTGGAACGGATGCCGACCGCGGAAAAAGGCCGCTTCAGCCAACTGGTTCGCACTGCCAGAAGGTCGAATACGGAACAGGATTCCGATCAGGTTGTTCAGAACCGAATTTCTGAAAAGCATCCCGAACTTTCGCCTTCCGAACTGCGCACGTGCAGCATGATCGTCAATGGTTGGACAAGCAAGGAAATGTCGGACCGAAGCGGAACTTCCATCAAAACCGTAGAAAAGCACCGGACGGCCATCAGGCGGAAGGCCGCCATTCCGCGCAGCGTGTCGCTGGAGGTTTATCTGAAAGGCATTGCCAAAACAGCCTGAGTCAGCACGTTACAATTCATCCTAAATTCGCGGTATGACCGGCAAAACCTACAAGCGGCCACTTCAGCCCGCGCCAGCAAAACTTTACGAGAACGGCAAGTTCCATTTTGCATCATTTGATGGGCCTATTCCGAACCCGAACCTGATCGATGCCCAAAGACCCTACAAACTGCCGCTGCCACGCTTTCTCAAATGGATGCAACTACGTGAATGGCAGGCTTTTCAGATAAGCAACGGAACACATTTCGTGATGGTGGCCATCTACAACGCCAAGAAAATCTCGTTGGTGCAGTTCATTGTTTACGACATTCTCAACAACAAGAAATATCGCTACGAGAAGAAGGTGGCACCTTGGTCTATTGATGTTGCTACAGGACTTTTTGGAACAGAATCCAGCTATAAAAGCAAGAACTTTTCGCTGCACGCAAAGCATGATTTGAATTCGAATCTGCTCGAACTTACAGCCTCTATCCGCAATCAGAAAGGATTGCCAGATTTAGAGGCCAAATTCACAGGAAACCATGATGTGAAGCGTTTCGAACCAATGGTTGTTTGTATGCCGTTTTCAGCGAAGCGCGCCATGTATTCGCATAAATGCATGATGCCTGTTTCAGGTAGCATCCAGTTTGGGAAGGATGTCATTCCGTTCCCAGAGAAGATCAGCCAGCTGATTATTGACGACCACAAAGGTTATTATCCGTATCCGACCGTTTACGATTGGGTAACTGGAATTGGCCGAGATGCTGATGGAAAACTGCTCGGTTTCAATTGCACCGATAACCAGATCCTCGACCACGAGAAAAACAACGAGAATTGTCTGTGGCATGATGGAAAGTTGAGCGTGCTGCCACCCATTAGAGTAACGCGACCAGATGGCTACAAAGGCACTTGGTTTGTAAAAGATAACTATGGCAAAGTTGACCTCGAATTCCGACCGGTCATTCACACAGCTGTAGACGTGAATCTTTTAATTCTGAAAAGCAAATACCAAGGACCTTACGGTTTCTTTAACGGCTACATCAAAAACCGTGATGGCGAGAAAGTGGAGATAAAAGGGCTGTTTGGGATGGGGGAGGATTTTTATCTGCGGGCGTGAATTAATTGAAAGTTAATTGCGCCATCTGATTATTGAATGGTTACCGAAACTATTTTCGCACAAAATTTAAAACATGTTATCGGATAAAATTTCTCTTGTTGTATTTGGTATGGCAGGCACCACGATGGTCGATAATGGTGAGATTGAACAGTGCTTTTTGGAAGCATGTTCACAGAACGGCTTGAACGTAAGTCGCGCGCAGATCAAATCCATGATGGGTTGGTCGAAAATCATGGTATTCCAAACATTTTGGAGAAAGAAACTGGGGTCGGATCACCCAGATCTGGATGATAAGGTAGAGGAGTCTTACAACACCTTTTGCGATCTGTTGGAGGCGCATTACGAGAATAATCCGCAATTCCCAACCGAGGGAGCTCTTGAAGCCTTTGAATGGTTGCGTGATAACGGAGTGAAAGTAGCCGTGACCACAGGATTCTATCGAGAAGTAACTGATATTATACTGGAGAAATTGGGCTGGGATGAAGGACTGGATGAGAACTACGTTTCAACAGGAGATTCCATCATCGACATGTCTATTGCTTCAGATGAGGTTCAAAAAGGTCGTCCGCATCCATTCTTGATCCAAAAGGCCATGAAGCAGTTTGGAATCTTAGACCCCAAGAAAGTGGTGAAAGTTGGACATACGCCAGTAGAACTTGCTGCCGGAAAAAATGCGAAATGCCTTCTAAGTTTAGCCGTAACCAACGGTTCGCACACAGAGGCGGATCTTTTGCGTTCGGATAATGATGGACTGCTTCCAAGCCTTGCTCACTTAAAGGGTTTTCTTGAGAAAAAACTTGATCTGGCAGGTGCCTGATGCCTTCATTCAAGCTCCTTTACTTCAAGTTACACTGTACAAAATCACTATCTGTATGCTTCGTTGGTACAAAATGACCAAGGAAATTGGCATGCCATTACCCGAAATGAACTTTTATGAGCAAATGCCCGTACAACATTTGTGCTCCATCAATTGAATTGAATTAATAACTTCATTCCATCATAATTTAATCGCCTCATCACATTTTAAATGTCCTGGACGAATTACCACAGTCACACAAACTATTGTGACGGAACCAACACCCCTGAAGACTACATCAGAAAAGCACTTGCCTTAGGAATGCCGACTTACGGCTTTTCTTCGCACGCGCCAGTACCTTTCTTCGACTGCAAATGGGCCATGAAAATGGACGATCTAGAAGGTTACTGCGATGAGATCTACCGTCTTCGGAAGAAATACGAAGACCGAATAGAGATCCTACTTGGACTAGAGGTGGATTACATTCCGGACAAGATGGGGCCGACTGCCGATTTTCTGCAAACTGCCGGACTCGATTATGCGGTTGGATCTATCCATTTCGTAGACAGTTTTACAGGCGGAAAAGGTTGGGAGATCGATGGCACTTTAGAGGTATTCAAGAAGGGGCTTTTTGAGATTTTCAATGGCGATGTAAAAGCTGCGGTTACCCGTTATTACGAATTGACCCGCGAAATGCTGGTTGAAGATTGCCCGGAAATTGTAGGCCATCTGGATAAGATAAAGATGCAGAACCTAAAGGAGCATTTCTTCTCGGAAGACGAAAAATGGTACCGCGATGAGGTGATGAACACCTTGGAAGCCATTTCAAAAACCGATGCCATAATGGAAGTTAACACACGCGGCCTGTACAAGAAGCGCGCGAATGATACATATCCGAGCAAATGGGTTTTAGAAGAAGCGCTTAAGCTCGATATTCCAGTACAGATCAACAGCGATGGACATACACCAGATGAGATTCTCGGAGAGTTTGAAACTGCTGCCGAACTACTTCTTGAAGTGGGTTACGATAGTTGCGTCATTCTAATTGATGGCGAATGGGCTGAAGTGGGTCTGAATTCGGATGGATATGACATTTGATCGTAATTCTTAACAATTCCGCAATGTTGCCAAATTCCGCAATTATGAACTTGGCAGCTTGAAAAATCTCGGAAACAACATCACCAAATGGTTGGCAAATTCAAACGGATTTGTCCTTTCGTTGTATGCCATAATCGCGGCTTTTTCCACCTATTCGTGCATGTATGCGTTCCGCAAACCATTCTCGGCCGCAAGCTTTGATGGTGTGGACGATATGTTCGGACTTTCGTTCAAATCTGCCATTGTTATTGCACAGGTTATCGGCTACACACTTTCTAAATTCATTGGCATCAAAGTGGTTTCCGAAATGGGCCGGAATAAGCGCGGTCTCGCTATTCTTGCATTGATTGGAATTGCAGAATTAGCGCTTCTTGGTTTTGCTGCCGTTCCTGTCAGATTCAAATTCATTTTTCTCTTTCTTAATGGAATTCCACTCGGAATGGTTTGGGGATTGGTATTCAGTTTCTTGGAAGGAAGACGCTACACCGAACTGATGGGAGCTGGCCTATGCGCCAGTTTCATCTTTGCTTCCGGCTTTGTGAAAAGCGTAGGAAAATGGCTTCTTATTGAAGGTGTTTCTGATTTCTGGATGCCCTTTGCAGTCGGTGCCATTTTCGCGGTTCCATTGCTGTTTTTTGTTGGAATGTTGTCGCTTTTGCCCGATCCTTCGCCAGAAGATGAAGAGCTCAGAACCAAGCGCGAACCGATGACGGGCGCGCAGCGAAAAGCATTTTTTAAGCAATTTGCCTGGGGATTGACATCGCTCATCATCGTTTACATTATGCTTACCGCGTTTCGCGATTTCCGCGACAATTTCATGGCTGAAATTCTGGGCCAATTGGGTTTTGGAGACACTCCAGCCATTTTTACGACCACCGAAATTCCAGTAACCATCGGTGTGTTGTTGATGTTGGCCTTCGTTATGTTCATTCGGAATAATATGTTGGCACTAACCGTAAATCATGTAATAATTGGCTTGGGTTGTGCCGCAGTTGGCGCCAGTACGTGGCTTTTCCATCACGACTTTATTGGCCCAATTCCATGGATCATGCTCACGGGTTTTGGCGCTTACATGGGCTATATTCCCTTCAATTGTATTCTTTTCGAGCGCTTGATCGCGGCTTTCAAATATCCGAGCAACGCAGGTTTCCTCATCTATTTGGCAGATGCCTTTGGCTACCTCGGAAGCGTGGCAGTACTCTTCTACAAAGACTTCTTCGTCAGCGAAATGGATTGGCTTACATTTTTCACCTACGCGTGCTACGCGCTCAGCATCGTTGGGGTGGTTTTCACCACATTCGCCATCATTTATTTTGAACGAAGGAAGTTGAGTTTAAACCAATAATGGGAAAAACGAAAAAGGAGAAAAATGTCTTGCACGTTTTCTCCTTTTTCGTTTCATCGTTTTTCTTCCCTACGGAGACAATTGCTCCATTGCCCAATCATCACCGCTTTTGATGTACACAAAGCGGTCGTGCAAACGGCTTGGGCGACCTTGCCAGAACTCTAATCGTTGGGGAAGAACTACATAACCGCCCCAATGCGCTGGTCGTGGAATTTCGCCATCACCAAATTTCGCTTCCAGTTCTTTCACCGAATTCTGTAGCTGTTCTGGAGTAGAAACAATACTGCTTTGAGCTGAAGCCCAAGCCCCGATTCTGCTCTCACGCGGACGAGAAGCCCAATACGCGTCAGAGTTTTCCTTCGATACTTTCTTGATCGGACCTTCAATGCGTATCTGCCGGTCCAATTCGCTCCAATGGAAATTGAGCGCCACGTACGGATTGGCAGCGATCTCAATGCCTTTGCGGCTGTTGTAGTTGGTGTAAAGCACAAATCCGTCCTCACTCACATCGCGCCAATACACAATGCGAGACGATGGACGCCCAGCTGCGTTCACGGTGCTCAGACACATGGCATACGGATCCAAAATCTGCGCGCTTACGGCTTCTTCCATCCATGTAGCAAATTGCTCCATGGGGTTTTCGTTCAGGTCGGATTTGCTCAGCGGTTTGCTGGCAAAATCGCGCCTAACGGTGTTGATGTAATTACGGACGTCTTCTAAACTCATGGTGCAAAAGTAAACAGCTATCCATTCGATTAGTTGTGGTCCAACCGTCTCATCCGCATAACCAGATAAAGCGCAAAAGCCGTGGCAACACCTGGAACCAAACCAATCAGCAAAGCAATCCAACCGTGTTTGATGCCTTTTTCATACTTCTCGTAAACGACCCATGCGGCCAAAACTAGCCAGCAGGCAATGGCATCCGTGGCAAAACCTGATGAGTAAGGGTTTACATATCCCGCTTTGAAAGCCGCAATAACATCTGGGTTTTCAACAAGCAAAGGGCCAAGTGTGATAAAGAAAAATCCCGCGAAGCCGATTCCGATAATGCCAAGAAAGGAGAGGTAAGTTGTTTTCATATGGATGGAGTTTGAAGTTGAACGAAGTTATTCAATACGTTTGCCATTGATGCAAAAGAAACTGTTCATCATAGGCACTGTTTTCCCCGAACCGAATTCTTCGGCTGCGGGTAGTCGGATGTTGCAGCTCATTGAGCTGTTCCAACAGCAAGCGTGGGAAATTACTTTCGCTAGTGCAGCCGCTGAAAGTGAGTTTGCTGTTGATCTTTCTGCGATTGGGGTAAATCAGGTTTCGATTGAGTTGAACAGTTCATCGTTCAATGATTTTGTACGGGAATTGAATCCGCAGATTGTCCTTTTCGACCGTTTCATGACCGAAGAACAATTTGGTTGGCGCGTGGCGGATAATTGTCCGAATGCCATTCGCATTCTCGATACCGAAGACTTGCATTGTCTGCGCCACGCGCGGCATCAGGCATTGAAGGAAAACCGAGAATTCACATCTTCGGATTTACTGAACGAACACGCCAAACGCGAGATTGCGAGCATTTACCGTTGCGACCTATCGCTCATCATTTCCGAGTTCGAAATGGAGTTGCTGAGAACGGTTTTCAGGGTGGATGAAGCCTTGCTGCATTATTTGCCTTTTATGTTGGAGCCGTTGACCTCCCCCAACCCCTCCTTTCAGAAGGAGGGGAGCTTACTCTGCAATCAAAGTTTGGGTCAGCGCACCAGTTCTCCCCCTGAAAAGGGTGAGTGGCCGAAGGTCGAGGGGGTCTTTAAGCCGTTTGAAGAAAAACAGCATTTCGTCACTATCGGCAATTTCCTGCATCCCCCCAATTGGGATGCGGTTCAATACCTCAAAACAGATATTTGGCCGCTGATCAAAAAACAACTTCCTAAGGCTGAAATACACATTTATGGTGCCTACACCAGCGAAAAAGCGAAGCAGCTTCATTCCAAAAAAGATGGCTTCCTGATTCTCGGAAGAGCGGAAAATGCCAAGGAAGTAGTCAGTAAAGCCAAAGTGCTTTTAGCGCCTTTGCGTTTTGGTGCTGGGTTAAAAGGCAAATTGGTAGAAGCCATGCAATGCGGAACGCCAAGTGTAACTACTTCTATCGGAGCTGAAGCCATGCACGGAAACCTGCCGTGGAGCGGAACAATTGCTGATTCACCTAAAGATTTCGCGAAAGCTGCGGTTCAACTTTACGCGGACAAAGAAACTTGGGAAATCGCGCATCAAAATGGTGTGGAGATCATCAACCAAGTCTATCCGAAAGAGAAGCTTGGTGAAGCCTTCATCGAACGATTGAAAACCCTTCGGTCGAACCTAGAAAACCATCGTCAGCAGAACTTTATCGGCTCCATGCTCATGCATCATACCATGCGCAGCACTGAGTTCATGAGCCGTTGGATTGAAGCGAAGAATTCACGCTAGCTTGCTGAGATTTCAGTGTTCTAAACCTGAGTCTTGTCAGGACAATTTTCAATCGCTCTTCCGTAATTGGCACAGTAAACCAATGAATTAATTGAACACATGAAACGATTACTAAAAACATCATTTCTTACGCTTATTGTTCTGCCGAACATTATCGTAGCGCAGGTAAACCCTGTTCAAATAGGTAGGGCTTCAAATGCAGAGACGATATTACGAGTGCAACAAAATCAAGTGGCGGTGCACCACGAGAGTAATTCTGTCCTGTTCATTCATCAGCAAGATGTTACCATTTATGGAGGAGGCGGTACAGAGAATGGCAAGCTTCGGTACGACCTTTCAACTGATGGCGGAGCCACATTCACTACGGATATTGGAGCTTTACAAACGGCTTACTCCAATTATGCACGCTTCCCGATGGCGACTTTTTTCGGAACAGATGTCAACCCATTCAATAATAAGTTGGTTTGGACGGCTTCTACAAATAGGTTTCCAACACCAGGCTGGATTGGTATTGCAGCAGGTGTGAGTGATTTGACGGTGGGCGTTCCTACTTCTACAGATAATTACGTTTTTGATTCCGAACCGACTTACAATGTGGGTGGATTATGCCAAGGTCTTCCTGGTGAGTTTTGGATGACTGAGATGATGTACGATGGGTCAACTGTTCAAGACTCAGTGCAGATTTACAAGGGCACATACAACTCAATTACAGAAGATGTTGATTGGGTTCTTCATGTTCGAAAATACATGGAGCATGATTTGGATTTTGATGGTACTCCGCACATGGAAGCACCGAACATGGCTTTCTCGCCCGATGGAATGACAGGTTGGATTGCTTTGGTGGGAGATCTTGAAGTTGGCCATGAGTTTACTTACAATCCGATATTTCTGAAGAGTAGCGATGGCGGGGCAACTTGGAGTGATCCAATGGAGGTTGACCTTAGTAACGCGAATTTCCTGAGCCTTGGAACCTTAGAAGATGAATTGAAGGCACTTTGGGTAGATATTAACGGAGACCCGCTCTCTTCAGGCATACCAACCTGCGCCTACGACTTTGACATAACAGTTGATGCCAATGGAGCCCCACACATGTTCGTGGTAATAGGGTCTGCTTCTACAGCTGCAAATCCCACTCCAGATTATTCGTTCCAGCAAGACCTCGCCAAATTGGCGGTTGATATTACTACGGCCGATGGCGGAAATACTTGGAGCATGCATAAAGTATCTCCGGTCTACACGTTCAGAGGAGATTTTGGAGTAGGGAATCCTGTTTCAATGGACAACCATACTCAGGTTTCTCGCACTGAATCAGGTTCGCACATTTTTTACAGTTGGGTAGATTCAGACACAGCGACTTTTACGGGATCCATGAACGGAATAGGTTTCGGTGAGTCAACAAATTTGGCTCCGAATCTGCGAATTGCAGGAAATCGCGTTGCTGATGGCTATGTCACTTGTCCGAAATGGATAACGGATGGAGATTTGATTTGGGAGGGACGGGTCCTATTCCCAACGATGGCACCCGAGGCGATTACCGATAATACGGGTTTCCAAGCAGCATATAAGCTTCCGATTGTTGTTCTTGAGATGCTTACGAACAATACTGACGAACCATGTCAGTTTTGGTATTTCGGTATTGATGCCACTTTCGTTGAATCCGATTTCTATGGTAAGCCAGATTGGATAAATACAGACGATTGTTTAACGAACCCCAATATTTCAGTGGGAGAGGTAAACAAGTCTGATTTTTACTTGTATCCAGTACCAGCCAAGCATACGGTTTGGTTAGCAGGATTGAATGTCGAATTTGACAACACGATTGAAGTTTACAACAGTTATGGCCAGTTGGTGTACACGGATTTGGCTTCACGTACAACTCAAGTAGAATTGAATGTTTCCGGCCTTAAAGACGGACACTATTCGATTAGGGTTATCTCAGAAAATGGCATGGTGGTTAAGCCACTTATCATTGCTCATTGATATTGCAATGGTTCAAAAAGAAAAGGGCGCTGAATTCTCAGCGCCCTTTTTTTGATTAAAGTTGGAATCTACTTCTTCAAATTCACCTTCGGTTGCTCAACCTCTTCTCTTACAGAAGTTTGAATCATCTTCTTATCCATGCTTTCGCCATATAGCTGTGGCATGAGGTACTTGCCTTTCTGTCCTTCACGCTTTTCTACTTCCACATCTCGATGAAAAGGATATTGCTGCAAGTAAGGATCATTTCGTTCTGCATAGACCGTCCAAGAAGCTTCAGCGCCTTCAATTCCACCTCCGATTACGAATTGGCCATTCTCCAACTTTTCTTTGATGAACAATTGCATATATCCGCCAACGGGCGTCAATTGATAACTTGGGTTTTTGTTGATCAGGTCGTAGTAGTCGGGCATTTCAACCACCGCTTCACCATTGGAATCGAACGTTACATTTCCACGGTAGATGTTCAACACTTCATTCGATTCTGAACTGAAGTGGCGCAAGAACTTGTTTCCTGGATCAGCTGGGTGGTCGATTTGAAATGGTTTAACACCGGAAGCGCCATAGTTACCGTTTGTATAAACTCCAAACGCTCCTGCTACAGTACCCAAATAGCGGTCTTCTCCAACAACACCCCAGTATCCAGTACCTGCAACGCCAATGCCGTTTCCAAGAGGAGCTATAGCATCATAGTTTTCACCAAAAACAGCGTTCCCGGAGCTGTAATTGGTTTCGCCAACCACTCCGTTAAAGCCGATTCCCTGAACACCATGGCCCCCATTGGTTCTGAGGTTACTACCGTAAACCGCAGTTTGTGCAGTAGCTCCTCCTTGAACCTGACCTGCTACAGCATACGCAGCACCATTAGAATTGCCTGTAACGGCAGCAACTGAGGTTGATGAACTGTTCGTTTCGGCTTGAATAGGCGAAAATGTATTTGAAGCGTTGGTGTTCACTGCAATGATTCCTACTCCTGTGTTGGAGTTGGTAACTCGAAGACCGATCGCATTGGCGGAAGAGGTCGAAATGGCTACTTCACCAGCATCCGCAGTAATTGTTCGTCCTGCACCAGCACCGCCTTGATCGTACGCCATATCAAGTGTGTTTCCGCCACCGCCTCCAGAAGGAAGTGTAACGGAGTTTCCATCAGAAATTGAAAGCGTTGAGCCATTTAAACTAAGCGATTGAATCTCGTTTGTCGGATCGCTGTCCGCATCGTTGGCAGAGGTAACGAAACCCGCATCATTGTTCAGTTCAGATACGTTTGCAGGCACATTCTTGGCATGTAAGGCATAAGGAACACTCACTAGCTGAGACGTACCAAGCACTGCGTAAGCGTTTCCTCCCGAAGGATCAACCGCCACTTGTATGAAATATGGGCCGTTTCCCCAATCGATAGAAGAAAAGTTTCCATTCAGAACAGTTCCAGTTCCCACAGCCACATTTGCCAATCCGAAATCGCTTGTTGTGGGAGCAAAAGATTCCTGATAAACAATCGTTCCGTTTTGACTTCCTTGAAGAATAGCCAAGCGTAATCCCACAGCTTGATTTGCGAGGATATTTCCAGAACCATCTCGTACAACTGCTTGGTAGTTGAACGCATCTGGACTTTGAGCGAAAGCAGATACTGAGAACGCTACTAATAAAATGGTGAAAAGTTGTTTCATAGGGCTTAATTTGAGTTCAATAATACGGTGATTTCAGTAAAAGACAGCGACATCGTCCAGCCCTTTTCTAGATAGTTGCGGAACTTCAGCGTTTGCTGCTGGATAACCGACCGGAATAAGCAGAAAGGGCTTTTCGTTTTCAGGTCGACCAAGCACTTTCGAAAGG
>JAGYJL010000044.1 GCA_018402015.1 Flavobacteriales bacterium
ATTTAGTAGTTGATTGAACTTGGAAATGTGGATGGTTTCCATTTCTGTGCAATACTGTTGCACTTCAGCGATCCAACTAGGCTCAAGGTCTTCTTCATGCAGAGCGCAAAGAAAAATCTGATGGTGCTTGGAAAGTATGCGCAACTGATGGAACGCACGCAGCTTGTCCCCTTTTTCAAGCGGATATGGAAAGCGCGAAAGAAGAACAAAAAGGCGCAAAACGGTCGGTTACAGGTTTGCGTAAAAATAGGTCAATTTTGAACTGAGCTTCTTTTGGTCAAAGACGGAGGAGGCAAGCTTTCTGGCATTTTTTCCGATCTGCGCGATCTGATTCGGATTTTCGCTGAGAAACCTCAGTTTCAATACAAACTCTTCAGGAGTGTTAGCGATCAACAGGTTTTCGCCATCGGTGTATGGAATACCCTCGGCACCCGCGCTGGTCGATAGAATCACTTTTCCCATTGCCAACGCCTCCACAATTTTGATGCGCATACCACTTCCCGAAAGCAGCGGAACCACCGCAATGTTCTTGCTCTTTACAAATTCCTGAACCGAATCGATCTGTCCTTCGATCTTCAGCTTTCCGCTCGATCTTTTGAGCAGATGATGCGGCATTTTACGTCCTGCCAAATGGCATTCAATATCAGGGAATTCAGCCTCAATTACGGGCCAAACATCATCCAAGAACCAATTGATGCCTTCAATATTCGGTTGCCAATCCATCGCGCCTACATGGTAAAGCGACAGCGGATGTTTGCTCAAGGTATCAGGTCTGATGGCATCGACATTGAATCCGATAGGAATTACCTCAATTGGACATTTCACGCTTAGTTTCTCAAACTCTTGTTTGTCTTCGTCTGTGATGGAAATGATGCCATCCACTTTACGCAACGTATCAATTTCGTAGGATTTAAGTCGTGAGGCCAGAAGGTTCAAATACCATTTCTTAATAGCAATGGCTTCATTTTTGGCCAGTTGCTCCCAAATGTGATGCTCCACATTATGGGTTCTTACAACCACTTTTGCCTTTGAATATTTACGAATGGTTTCCATGTAAGGCGTGCAGAAAATGCTCTCTAGATGGATCACATCAAATTCACCTTCCTTCAAAATAGAGATAAGCCTGGTCTCAAATGCCTTGCTGAAAAACCGTTCAATATTGTAGGATTGTGACGTGAATAGATTGGCTAATGCCTTATGAGGCTTCAATCGTGTGTCCATCGCTACCGCTTCCATTTCGGTGTTTCTCAGTATTTCGGAAGGAACTTTTGAAGCATCAAACGGATGTTTATGCGTGCTCATGCAAAGCACTTTCACGGAATGCCCGGCCATCAGCATGCTTTCGGTCATGGCTGCCATAGCAATACAGCCGCCATCAACTTTAGGGTAAGGGGGTTTCAAGCATACCTGTAAGACTTTCATTGATCAGGCGATTTTCGTTTTACCAATGATGCAATGAATTTGAAGGGTTTCAAGTAAGCTTCCCACTCAAACAGTTTAGAATCGGTTGTTGCCTTGTAAGTTAGAAACAGCCCAACAGGTAAGAGGATGAATGACGAGAGCCACATTCCTTCAAAAACGGTCCAAACGCCTTCTTTCGCAAATTTTTCTCCCGTAATGGAAAGCAGGTAGTAAATAAGGAAGAAAACGATAGAAAATACGGTTGGAAGACCAAGTCCGCCCTTTCTGATAATTGCTCCAAGCGGTGCTCCAATAAAGAAGAGAATCAGACAAGCTATAGATAATGTGAATTTGCGATGAACCTCGATCCAATAGCGATTTACACGAGTTGAGCGCGCAGCCACATCATCCTTTGCAGAAATGGTGTAAGAACGTGTGCTTCGGGCCATATTCAAAGCAGCTTCAACTACTTGTGCGTGTTGCGGCAATGGGAATAGCTCCAATACGGAGCTATATGTTTGTACAGAATCTGAGATTTCGTTTGACGATAAAGCCTTGAAATTCTTTCGCAGATTCTCGTAAAAATTCACCTTCCGTTCTTCAAGATTCAATTCTAAGGTGTCGATGTTACTGGCCAACTGACCGAGGCTTTGCATCTTGTAGTTGTCCTTGAAAATCTCCTCGTTGCTTCTGCGCATCGAGAATTCTGACATGTCAAATCTTATTATCTCCTTATCGAAGCGGCTGCGCATATGAGGGTAGGTTTTCTCCGCTCTACTTCGGTTGTCCTGCTGTTCGTAGCTTTTTCCACTGAAAAGGGAAAGAAGCAGATATCGGTCGCCTTCAAATTCCATTCTGCCAGAATCGGCCATAATTACCTTGTTGTTTCCTTTGTTCTGAGTGTGATCGTAAATCAATACATCGTACAAGGAAACTTCATCATCTCCCTTTGATCCAACGCGGATGGCATAGTTATCAATTCCCTTGTAAAACACACCAGGACGCAGGTCCATTGTCGGTTTCTTGTGCCTGATATCGTATAAAAGCGTACCCATTTTAAGGTTAGCAATGGGCAAAAGGTTATTAGAGAAGTAGAATGCCAGAATGCTGGTAAGCAACGAAAACACGATAAGCGGTTGCATTACCCGTCTGATTGAAATACCAGCGGAACGAAGAGCAACCAACTCGTAATGCTCACCCATTGATCCCATGGTCATTATAGAAGAAATGAGAATGGATAGTGGCAATGCTAACGAAACGAGACTTGCCGAAGCATAGAACATCAGTTCAGCAATAACGATCCATTCCAACCCTTTTCCTACCAGATCATCAATGTATTTCCATAGAAACTGCATCAATAGGATGAAAAGCGAGATGAAAAAGGTCATTACAAACGGACCGATGTACGAAGTGATGACCAGTTTGTGGAGTTTTTTCAATGCAGCAGAACTTTTCGGTGTCAAATATACGCGGGTTAGTAGGCCATTTTAAACAGACTTGATCACTTACATTTGCCGCCCATGATCAACGGTAAGAAAATCGTAGTAGTTCTTCCGGCCTATAATGCCGCAGAAACCCTCGAACAGACGTATCGTGAAATTCCGTTCGATATTGTGGATGATGTGGTTCTGGTTGATGATGCAAGTCCGGATAACACGGTAGAAGTGGGGCAGCGGTTGGGAATCAATCATATCGTTAAGCACGATCGTAATCGTGGTTATGGCGGAAACCAGAAAAGCTGCTACGCTAAAGCGTTGGAAATTGGGGCAGATATCGTGGTTATGCTTCATCCAGATTATCAGTACACTCCAAAGCTGATACATTCCATGTGCTATATGATAGCTAACGATGTTTTTCCAGCAGTTTTCGGGTCTCGGATATTAGGTAAAGGAGCCTTGAAAGGAGGAATGCCAACGTACAAGTACATAGCCAACAGATTTCTGACACTTACTCAGAACATCTTAATTGATCAGAAACTTTCCGAATACCATACAGGTTATCGAGCCTTTTCTGCAGAAGTAATAAGGGCGATCGATATTGAAGCCAACTCTGATGATTTCGTGTTTGATAATCAGATGGCCAGTCAAATATTCATGGCAGGGTTTGAAATAGGAGAGGTTACCTGCCCGACCAAGTATTTTGAAGAAGCATCGTCCATTAACTTCAGTAGAAGTGTTACTTACGGATTAGGTGTTCTGCGCACTTCTGTAATGCACAGAATGCACATGTGGGGTCTTGCAAAGTTCAAGATCTATCGTTCGCCCAAGAACGGGTAATCCGAATCTGTCCGTTCTAGGATCACGTATCCACCCTTTCGGTCAACTTCTTGTAAACGAGGGAAGAAGTTGAGGTTTGTTTTCAGGTCTTGAGCACGAGATACGAATACCACTGGCTTGTCCACATCATCAAAAAGCATCCATTTCAACTCGTCTTCCGGTGCTGGGTCAATAGACTGGCGTTTTCCGTAAAACAAGTGTGCATAGCTATGAAAGGCAATGGGGCGGATATAGTGGTCTTTGCCTTTCTCTTCGTACAATTCGAACAAGCTGGTTTGCGTGTAGCGGTCAATTTTTGGTACAATTACGATGCTCAAAAGCATGACAGTAACCAACGTTGTACCGAATAGGCCAATTATACCTTTCTCACTTCTGCCAATTACCAATAAGAAAACAGCTGCCATTGCAGCAAACATGAAGAAAAGACCAATGAATGCATCGAACATTCCGTCTGGTATTTGCTGACTGAAGTTTCCGTAAGCCAGAAGGTCATTTTCAAGAATTCGAAGTAAAGGCTGCTTGATTTTATCGAGAATGCCGAGCAAAACAAATCCAGAGCCAAGTAATGCTATGAATAACAGAAGTGGAATCTGGTGAACAGGTTTGAACTTCCACTTTCCATCCAGCAGATTCTGAACCGTAACAGCCGTAAGAAACGACATAGGGAAATAGGTAAGAGAAGAGTAGTGTACGATCTTGGTCTTTACAATGGAAAAGGCAATGAGTACCACCCAGAACAGAATGGTCATCCATTTGGAGTAATGCGTAATACTTGATGAACTTTCGGATCGATTGAACCAGCCGTATATAAAGAACAAGGACATAGGGAAACATCCAAAAAGCAGGACGAGTGGATGGTAATAGAAAGGTTGTCCATGACCGGCTTCACTTTCTGAGAAAAGTCTGATGTGATAATCGATGAATTCTTGAACGATGTAACCGCGGCCACGGGCAATTTCAATGAGAAACCACGAAAACCCGACAATCAGAACCACTAAGATGTAAAGAATCGGATGAAGGAATTTCCACTCATGCTTTTTGAAGTTGAGGACGAAATAGATTGAGCAACAAATTCCGACAATACCGGCAGCCGTTGGTCCTTTTGTAAGTACAGCCAAGCCAATGAGCAAGGCAGAAAGAATCAGCTTTTTCTGATCTAAAAACTCATTTCTGGTAGCTATGATCAAGCAGTGAATTCCACCAAATATGAACAGATTGAACCAAGGATCGATGATACCCGAGCGAAAATAGAATTGCGGTAGAAGAGACCCAGCATAGATGAGAATCCAAAGCAACCCGAAGGATTTGGAGCGAAGTTCTGTTCCAATTCTGAACAGGATCACCAAAGTAGACGCACCGCAGATGGCATTCGGAAAACGAGCTGCGAATTCATTTATGCCAAAAACGGACATGCTTGCTGCTTGCAACCAAATGAACAGCGGAGGCTTTTCCCAGAATGGTTTAAAGTTTATCTGTACGAAGGAATATTCTCCGGTGAGAAGCATCTCTCTTGCCGCTTCAGCAAAATTCACTTCATCCCAGTCGAACAGATGAGATAGGCCTAAAAACGGCACAAATAGAAAGAGTGCAATCAGAAAAATGAGCCACGAAAGCTGATTCACAGTCAGTTTCAAGGCCAAAGACGTTTGTTAAGTTTCGAACCCGGTTTCATTTCAGCATAATGAACAATGAAAACGTATCCAAGTATGGCCATAAAAAGCCCTATCCAAGACCCAACGACCGTGTCTTGTATAAAATGCTGAGATATGTAAACACGAGAAAATGCGATCAGAAGTGCAAGGATCGCGAAGAAATACGTTGCCCATTTTTGTTTCGCGAAAAAGGCCAACATCAAACAGATGCAGAATCCAGTGGCGCTATGGCCAGATGGGAAACTGAGGTTAAGCATAAGGTCAACCCCATCAATAGACGGAAGCCCGCCTTCTGGAAAGAACATGGCAGGTCGGTGGTCTCCGGCAAAAACTGAACGTTTCAGTGTCTGAACAACAATGCCCATCACCAAACTCGATAGTCCTAATCCCAATGCCCACGAATATCGAATCAACAGAAGCAAGTGAAAAAGAATTATCGGCACAACACCATGACCAATGTGGGTTATGTTCTTGAAAGTTAGGTCGAGATACGGTGTGTGATAAGAGTTAAGAAACTGATGTGCGCCCTCTTTACCGTAATAGAAGAATATTATTGAACCTAAAATACTGTAAACAGAAAGCCCCACCACAAAAGGCAGGGCAACTGGTTTTGCATCTTTCAGTGCTTTTCTCAAATTCATCAAGGCCAAAAATACGACCTCTGTTTGTTCAGCTTCCTAAAATGTGAAGTAATTCGTCAATCTGATTATCCCAAAGCAAGCGGGCTTCTTCTTCTTCGCCTTCTTCGGCAAAGAATGTTACCATCAATGCAAGGTCTTTGGTTAGCGGGTCTGTTTTAAGTCTGAATTCCAGATAAGTACCTTCTTCTAAGTGCATCCAGTGGAATTTAACAAACTCTAAATTTTTCTTGCTCAGTAGTTTGGCAACTTCTTCTTCGCCATCCCACGAAAAGTGGTACAGACCATCCTTGTCAATCTTTACGTCATCCGCAAACCACTCGGCCAAACCGCTAGCGGTGCTCAATCTGTTGTATAGAACTCCAGGTGATGAGTTCACTGTGTATTCGGCTTCTATCTTATTCATTGATTATCAACCAGTTGGAGCTATTCGTCTCGCTCTCAGTTGGCAATATAGAAAATTTTCAGACATCTTGATTCTACAATTGAATTCTGCATTTGTAAATGGAAGTTGGGATACTATATTTGCAGCCGCAAAATGGCGAGGTAGCTCAGTTGGTTAGAGCGCAGGATTCATAACCCTGAGGTCGGGAGTTCAAATCTCCCTCTCGCTACAAAAGCCCTGAATCTATCAGGGCTTTTTTATTTCTATAACGCTCGTTTCGTAGCGCTACCGCTTAACTGAGTTCTTTGAACAATTCGGGAAAAACCTTGGATACCTTATTTACTAGATAGTTGCCATACGGACCATCGAATCTGTAAATATCTTCTCCATCCCAGCGATCTTCAGTCGCACTTTGACGCTCAGCTATCTGCTCTATCGGTTTTACATGTACGTCAAATCCGGGGTCGAAAAATAGGGGGAACGATAACCTGTTCTTATCTGATGAGTTGAGTACGCGATGAGGAGTGGAACGATAAAATCCCCCGGTCATTCTATCAAGCATATCACCAAGATTGCAAACGAATGTGTTCGGAATTGGTGGGGCGTCCATCCAATTACCATTCACTTTTACTTGAAGTCCTCCAACACTATCCTGTTTCAGAATTGTGAGTAGACCGTAATCTGTATGTTCGCCCACACCCCAAGTTGTATTTGGTTGAGATGCTTGCCCAGGGTAATGAAAGATGCGAAACAGAATGAATGGGTCTTGTGTGATCTCTCTTTCGAAATAATTCGAAGGAAGAGCAAGACTTAGCGCAATTCCGCGAAGCAAAGCATGACCTATTTTAGTGGTAGCTTCCATGTATTCTAACACAATTCTCTTCATATCCGCTGGATATTCTGGAAATAGATTCTTGCCATGAAGTGGCGTTTTCGTGCGGACCTTAGGATGATCTTCTGTCAACTCGGTACCGAAATAGATTCCTTCTTTCAGGTCTGGTTTGCCAGAAGTAAGTTCGTTGCCAACCGGAAAATAGCCTCGCCATGCGCTTCCCGCTTTTGGCATAGCGATTTTCATCTTTTCAGTTTCTGACAGTTCAAAAAATTGCTTGCTCACAGATTCCAATTCGAACTGAAGTTGCTCGGAAATGCCATGTCCACTTACATAAAAGAATCCATGGTTCTGGCATGCCTTTCGGATGTCTTTCGCTACGGCATTCAGCGAATTTTGCGATGGTTTTTTTCCCATCAGCATAGACATATCGATTATCGGAATTTGATTCATCTCAACTTCAGCTTAATCTAAATTTATTCTTGAATCCAACATTCAATATAACGCCAGCAAGTACTAGGACTATACCAAGCAAACTGGAAATTGGATATGCTTCGTCAAAAATGAAGTAACTGTAAAAGAGTGCGTAAAGCGAACCTAAATACTTTAAGCTTGATA
Source organism: Flavobacteriales bacterium (assembly GCA_018402015.1). Classification (GTDB taxonomy): domain Bacteria; phylum Bacteroidota; class Bacteroidia; order UBA10329; family UBA10329; genus UBA10329. Next base: position 7,803 of record JAGYJL010000044.1, read on the forward strand.
CCAGGTTTGCCTTTTCGGCCTGAAGCGCTTTTGTCATAAAAACCTGCCCGATCTGAGTAAATACACCTAAAAGCAGGATGGCCAGCCAATCCCAGCCAATTGGATCAACCCAATTGTAATAACTGAGAATAACCATGATGGGCGTGGCCACAAGCGGAAAATAGAACACAACTACCAACGGATGATCTGTGTCTTTTACCAATCGTATACAGTTGTATGCAGCACCTGCAAAAAATGCTGAGAGAACACCTAAACCAAGATACAAGAGCGAAACTCGTTCGTCAAATCCTTTAATGAGGCCAACGCCCAGAAATGCGATTGCAAAGAAGAACCATTGAATATTTTTCATCCTTTCTCCAAGCACGAAAATGGCAATGATAGCTGTGAAAATGGGCGATAGGTACTGAATAGTGACAGCGCTGGCCAACGGAATATTCTGAAGCGTAATGAAGAAAAGGCTTAGCGCTGTAACTCCGAATATGCCTCTTAACCAAAGGAACTTTTTGTTGTTGCCAAACGGACTAATTCCCTTTGGCAGAAGGTACGCTAAGCTTAGTATGAGTGAAATAAGGCTGCGGAATAGAATCAGTTCGTGCGTAGGTAGGTGGTGTAGGAACTTCACACACAGCTGCATAAGCGAAAACGCAAATGTGCTTACTAGCATGAAGGCAATACCTTTTGACATGTTGCGCAAATTTGAGAATTAACCAGTTGCTATAACACTAAACGATTCACCGATTGAGCGACCTGTGTTACAACAACTGCAACAGGAATGGTTGATCAGCGTGCCACACGTACCGATATTTGTATCGTTCCGAAAAATTGGCTAACTATGACTCGGTTGGTCCTATAATATGTTGAGAGTTACTCTAACGTGTCTTTTCGTGCTTGTGTGGCTCTTTTCAGAGGCACAAGACCTGAAATTGGAACACATCCGAACCTTCAATGGACATAGTCATGGCGTTAAAAAAGTGGTTTTCTCGCCAGACGGAAACCATTTTGCAAGTGGAGGTACCAGAGGAGAGCTCTTTATTTGGGATGTGGATGGTGCGGGCTCTGTAAAGAAACTAGAAGGTCATTACGGTTCTATTTGCGATGTTCGTTATTCATCTGATGGAAAGTGCCTCATTTCTGCTGGAGAAGACGGACAAGTGAAAGTTTGGGATGCTGGTTCAGGCTTCTGTCTCCAGCGTATTTTGAGCCCGGTAGCAGTAGACAACCCAGTTAATAAGGTGAACTTCGCGCTGCTTTCTGTAGAAACCGGAATGGTCTATTTTGCTGGAACCAACAGAAATCTGAGCCGAGTTTCTTTCAAGGGAGGTAAAGACCCAGAAGTAATCTATACCGATTTGAAAGACCCTATTCAGTGTGGGATTCTTCATCCTAATGGAAAGGAAATAGTTATAGCTGCTGGAGATTATCTGATTTCGATCGACCTTCAATCGGGAAAAGTCCTTAGAGAGTATAACACAGGTTCTTGCGCTGTAAATGGATTAGAATTCAGTTCGGATGGTACTAAACTACTGAGTTGGTGCAGCAATTCTAGAGTTGACATGCGCGACCCGGAGACATTTTTCCTGTTGACTAGCTTCCGGTCTGGAGATAGCGGGAGAAAGTTCAGCAATCTGGCTTTTACCGATGATCAGAAATATGTGGTTACTGGCGATCATGCCAGTCGGTTCAATGTTTGGGACCTTGACAAGAAGCAGCGCGTTTTAGACCAAGGAGCAGAGCAGGGAACCATCATGGCATTCGATCTAGAAGGCGGTCCGAATTACCTACTCTCCGGTAGTGTTGACAAGAGTATTAAGCTGTGGCAGATTGTGCCGAACGTGGTAGACGAGCCGAAAAAGAAGCCCAAGAAGCAGCAAGAGCCAGTAGAAATAGAACCCGAAGTTGAAATTGTTCAGTACGCAGAACCAATTGAAGACGTTGTGCAGTTTGACACGCCTGTAAAAGGCCCTGCTCCGATCAATGTGGTCCTGGCGAAGCCTGATTCAGTGCTTACTTCTGAACCCACAGCTAAAGTGGCTAATGGTTCTATTGTAAGTGAATTGCCCGAGCGAAAAGAAAATAGACGAGTTAAACCTATACGTAGAGAACACAGACTTACTCTTACTGGTACGCAGCTAACGTTCGAGATCTGGGATGCTCAAGTAATAGACGGTGACATTGTCTCCATCTATGTTGGTGACGATTGCATTGTGAAGGAATACAGTATTACAGCAGAGAAGATGTCGGTAAAGTATGACGCATCTGCGTACAAACGCGTTTACGTTTATCTACACGCTCATAATTTGGGAACCTTACCACCTAATACAGTCACCATGACCGTGTCTGATGGTATTGAGACGCATGAAGTTGAATTGCGTTCAGACCTATCTGGTTCTTCGGCCATGGAGTTGACCTTCATTGACGTAGCAGAATAACCTCACCTTTTCAGTATCATGATTTCTACCCGTCTATTTCGGGCGCGGTCTGTATCGGTCAGTTCTGGAAAGACCAGCGGTTTGCTTCCCGCAAAACCACGATGTTTTACCCTGTTTGAATTGATTCCTGCCAGTACGAGCTGATCGAAAATGTACTTGGCACGATTGGCTGAAAGGGAGTAGGTCTGCGTGTTCACATCCAGACCATCGATAGAATCGAGTTTACAACAAATGTGTCCTTGAACCTCAATCTCCAACGTTGGATTGTCATTCAATATCTGAACCAATTTCTCCAATTCTGGAAGAGCAGCTGGAATGAGATAATGCCTACCGGGAAAGAAGTTAAGATTCTGTAGCACAACGGTTTCGCCTTCTTTCAGTTCAGGAATGAGATCTATGGCCCCTGTTGGTAGCTCATTACTCAACTTCTTTTTAACGACCGGCTTTGCAAGCTCTGGTTTTCTCGGATAATTGGTAACTGTTATTTCAACTTTTCGGTCTGCTGGATTTCCGTTCGGATCAGCAGATTTTACGGAGTGTTTCTCTCCTTCGGCAGAATGTAAACTCAGTTGATAACGGAAGGGTTTTACTTGTTCTATAAAGTCAAGAACGTGGCTGGCCCGTTGCTCAGAAAGTTTGAAGTTGTATTCACTCGATCCAAGAAAATCTGCATAGCCGATAATTTCCAGTTTCAATATCGAATCTGGTATGGAAGAAAGCCAATTGAGAAGTTCAACTTCTGATTCATGCGTCAGGTCTGATCGGTCAAGGTCGAACAACACCCGATATTGAAGGGTTTCTTGAGCAGTGCCACACTTGAAAATCAAGAGAAGAATTAATAGTTGAAGGATTTTCATTGTGATAAAGACGAAATTCTCTTCAATTTATTCTTTGAAGAAACCGAATCACTTTCCTCTACCCATAAGCACGGTCTGAACGGTGTAGATCAGAATCTTGATATCGACCAATAGGCTCATGTTCTCGATGTACAGCAGATCGAATTTCATTCTCCGGATCATTTGATCCACATTCTCGGCATAACCGTATTTCACCATTCCCCACGAAGTAATGCCTGGTTTTACTTTGAGCAAATGCCTGTAGTGCGGTGCCTGTTGTACGATCTGGTCAATAAAGAACTGTCGTTCGGGTCTTGGGCCAACCAGGCTCATATCACCTTTCAGTACGTTGAAGAACTGCGGAATTTCATCCAATCTCACTTTCCGCATAAACCTTCCGAATGGCGTTATACGCGGATCATGATCGCTGGAAAGGGCGGGACCTTGTTTCTCCGCATCAACAACCATGGATCGGAACTTATAAATGAAGAATGGTTTTCCACCTTTCCCGATGCGTTCCTGCGCGTAGAAAATAGGGCCAGAGCTACTCATTTTTACGCCAATAGCTGTTAAAAGATAAACAGGGCTCAGAACCACCAAAGCAAGGATAGAAACTACAATGTCACCAACACGCTTTGAGATGTGCTGCCAAGGCGCCATTATATTCTGCGTTACTTGTATGAGCGGAGTTCCGTAAATGGAATCCATTCGTACAGATCCAGAAAGAATATCGTACATGTCGGGTATCACTTTTACCACTACATCACGATCTTCTAACTGATTGAGAATATTCTGCAGGCTCTCATGTTCGCTTGATTCAAGCGCAATTATCACTTCCTCAATGGCATGTTCTTCAATGATTCTTGGGAGTTCATCTATCGTTCCTAAAAAGGGAAGATGCTCTTCCAACAGATAGGTGTCACGTTCTTTTACCCGAACAAATCCTTTGAACTGATAGCCTGAGGAGCGTTGCTGAGAATCCAGTTCATCATACAGTTCAAGAGCCTTGGCATCGCTGCCTACCATCAGTGTTGGGAATCCTATTTTACGGCTATGGATCTTGTTTGCCGTAATGCTGGAAAGAACAAATCGGAACAAGAATGTGAACCCGAAATGGGCACCAAAAAGTACTGCGTACGATTGATAATAAGTGGTGTAGTTTATAACCTCATCATCCAAGATCAAGGCGAAGAAAATGGCTGTAACACCAATTCCTGCAGTGGCAAACGTTTGTACCAGTTCGCGCAGCCTCGATTTACGATATACATTCCTGTAGGTTCCCAGCATGGCATAGAACAACAGCCAGAAAATGGGTATGAGAATCAAACCTTGGATGAAACGCTCATCCATGTTTACCATTACCTGATAACCGAACTTCTGACTCTCCACAAAGGTTTTTCGGTAAAAGAAGAATAAACTCCAAGTGACTGATGCGGACAACCAATCGAACAGAACGTACTTGAAAGTTTGGAGCTTTCTGTTCATTAAAAATGGAGTAATCTGATGTTATCGATATACACGTTTATATCGCCATCGGTGCTTCCGTCCCGAATAAATCCGAAGTAGGGCGAATGTCCGGTTGCGGTAAAAATTGCACTTGTTATCTGAGTAAGTCCTACATACACATGATTCCATTCTTCCGATTCATTAAGCAGTAGAATAGGTGTTTGTACCGAACCTGTTGAATTGCTACTGAACAACCCCACCTGAAATGGATGATTGCATTTATAAGTGAACTCTAGAATGACGGAAGCGCCCGCATCGGGTAGTGGAAAATACTCGGCACTTTTACATTCAAAGATCGTTTCTCCTGCAGGCAATCTTAGCAAGGCGGTTCTTCCCTCGTAGGCTTCTTCTCCCGTTATTACCAACACGTTCTGTTCGCTTAAATTGGTTGATGTGAGTGATATCAGCGAGGAGCTTTCAAAATCTTCTACCCAAGGTATAACCACATTCGATTTAAAAGGAAGTGTTGGATTTACACAAACTACGCTGTCTTCAAACAATTCTACTGTTCCAACATAATCTTCTAGGAACTCGAATCTCCAACGCGATGCGGATAGGCCATTTATCTTCACACCAGGTCGAATTCGAATGTTGGATTCGCCAGTTTTAAGGATCGGCACAACCGCAGGTAATTCGTAAACACCGATAAGTTGTTCATTTTCGAAAACCCACGCGTCTACAATATTGTGGTCATCTGTTCCTTGCTGCGAAATTGGGTTTATTGCAATGGTATCTATGCACAGGAATGATGGTATCTGCTCCTCAGGATTTATAAGGTCGCAAGAAGAAGTTGAACCTAAAAGGCCAAATGCAATGAAGAGAAGAGTAGTAAAGGTCGATCGGCTGTTCATTCCGTTGTTCAAGCGAGAACGGACGCGAATTTAAACTTATTATATGGTAGAGGAAATCAGGTCGGGGCCGAGATGCAGTTTACTAACGATCTGATGAGCAATCTGCAAAGCGTTATACCCGTGCTGAATGGTAACCTCTGGTTGAGAATTCTCTTCAATACATTTTCTGAAAGAAATGAGTTCTTCCTGAATTGCGTTGGTCTCTTTTATCTCTGGGAATTCGAAATTGATCTTCCGTCTTTTGTTGTCTGGAAGTTCGATATACATGTCGTTTGAGCTCGGTTCAGAGTTGGCATCAAGTCTTACAACTTCCGTTTTCTTCTTCAGAAAATCGATGGTAACGTATGCGTCATGCTGAAAAATACGAGTCTTTCTCATGTTCTTCAACGAGATTCGGCTTGCTGTTACGTTGGCCACACATCCGTTTGCAAATTCAATACGGGCGTTGGCAATATCTGGAGTGGAGCTAACTACTGCAACACCGCTGGCACTAATTCTCTTTACATCGGAGTTTACAATACTTAGAATAATGTCCAAATCATGGATCATCAGGTCCATCACAACAGGTACGTCTGTTCCTCTTGGGTTGAATTGCGCCAAGCGATGACTTTCAATGAACATCGGTTTGGTGAGATAAGGTCTGCCAGCAATGAAAGCAGGATTGAATCTTTCTACATGACCTATCTGAACCTTTACATTGGCTTCGATGGCCAGTTTCATGAGAGTTTCTGCTTCCTCAAGCGTGTTGGTAACAGGTTTTTCAATGAATACATGCTTGGATCTACGAATGGCTTTGGAAGCGCATTCGAAGTGAGAAAGAGTAGGAGTGACCACATTCACTACATCAACAGCATCGATCAGATCATCCACGCTATCAAAGGCCTGTATTCCAAATCGTTCTTTGGCCACTGCCACCTGCTCTGGATCCGGGTCGTAAAAACCAACAATTTCGAAGCCTTTTGTCTCTGAAAGAAGTTTAAGATGGATTTTTCCGAGGTGGCCAGCTCCAAGCACTCCGATCTTCAGGTCATTCATTGATTAATTGGGCTTCAGTTTCGATTTCTTAGCCCTGCAAATTATTACATTTAGGCACCTCAATTTCCGAACAGAAATACTGTTTTCAACATTCAGAATTTAACATCTCCATTGATCCGCGACTCACATAAACAACAAGGTAACAGACGTAAGTTGGTTGCACTTCTCCAAGAGAAGGGAATAAAGGATAAAAGCGTTTTAGAGGCCATAGGAAAAGTGCCTCGGCACTTGTTTCTGAACAGTGCTTTTGAGGAACACGCGTACGAAGACCGTCCTTTTGCAATCGGTGCCGGACAGACCATTTCGCAGCCATTTACTGTGGCTACTCAAAGTGAGTTGTTGCAGGTGGAAAAGGGAATGAAAGTTCTTGAAATTGGCACAGGCTCTGGATATCAAGCAGCAGTACTTTATGCCATGGGTATAAAGGTGTTCAGCATAGAGCGTATAAAGGAATTGTATGATAAGACCTCCAAACTGTTACCAAAGCTTGGTTATCGTGTAAAGTGTTTCTATGGCGATGGCAACTTGGGGGTTCCGACTTGGGCTCCGTACGATAGGATAATCATCACGGCCGGAGCTCCGATTGTTCCAGAAGGATTGTTGGGGCAATTGAAACCAGGTGGAATTATGGTTATTCCTGTAACAGAGGGCGATTCTGAAACGATGAAAACCATTACCAAGCAAGCCGATGGATCTGTGGTGGTGAAAGAGCATGGCACCTTCCGTTTTGTGCCGATGTTAGAAGATAAGCACGATCTGCGCTAAGTGATCTTTAGCGCTTCATGGCGCGATCCATTTCACGTTTTGTGTCCTTGTCCTTTATCGTATCACGCTTGTCGTGAATCTTCTTTCCTTTTGCAAGTGCAATGTTGAGTTTGGCGTAGCCCTGGTCTGATATAAAAAGTCGGGTAGGAATGATGGTAAGTCCTTTGTCTTTGAGTTTGTTCTGAAGTTTCTTCAGTTCGTTGCGGTTAAGCAGCAGTTTCCGCTCGCGCTTTGGCTCGTGATTATTATATGTGCCTTGCTCGTAATGCGCTATGTGCATGTTTATAATGAAAAGCTCATCGCCCATAAAAGCGCAATAGGCTTCTGCAATACTAACATCCTTGTTGCGTATGCTCTTTATTTCGGTGCCGAAAAGTTGAAGTCCGGCTGTAAACTCGTCAATAAACGCGTACTCGTATTTGGCTTTCCTGTTGGTGTCTATAACTTCCATCAGTTGTCTTTTTCGTCCTGACGAATGATACTCTTGATGCCACTTACATTCTTCAGATTCTTGATAAGATTCTGCAAGTGGTGAGTTCCTTCCACCAACACCTTTATGCGTCCTTCAAACACACCATCGTTACTATCAAAAGCAATGCTTTTCATGTTAACATTCAGGTCTTTCGAGATAACAGTGGTAATGGCATTGACCAGACCGACATCATCAATTCCAGTAATGAGAATACCCGTTACAAAAGCGGTGTGGTCCTCTTCGCTTGCCCACGTTGCAGGTACAACTCGGTAAGCATAGTTACTTCGTATGTGAATAGCGTTCGGACAGTTGGTGCGATGGATCTTAATGCCTTCGCCAATGGTTACAAACCCGAAAATATCATCGCCAGGAATAGGATTGCAGCACTTGGCCATTACGTAATCCATTTTCTGGCTTGCGTCTCCAATTACAATCGTATTCCCTTTTCCCTTATCCTTTGGAGGTTGTGGTGCAGATTCCTTTGGCTTTTCTGTTCCAGTGCCTGTAATTCGGCTACGCAGAACGTTGTACCACTTACTGGCATTTTTGGTCGATTCAATGAAGTCCTTTATCTCTTTGAAATCGATGCTTTTCTTAGCGATCTTGATAAATAGATCCTGACTGGTTTGAACACGGAAATGTTTGTGCAGTTTATCCGTAAGATCGCGGTCGAGCGTCATTTTTATCTGCTTCAACTTACGTTCTAGGATTTCTTTACCATCAGCAGCAACCCTACGTTGTTCTTCTTTTAGCGCCTGCTTTATTTTACTCTTGGCCTTGGTGGTTACAACAAATGTTAGCCAGTCTTCTTTTGGGCGCTGCTTGTTGCTGGTAAGAACCTCAACTTGGTCTCCACTTTTTAGCTGATGACTAAGTGGATAGAGTTTACCATTCACTTTGGCTCCAATGCAGCGCATTCCAACTTCTGTGTGAATTTCGAAGGCGAAATCAAGTGAAGTAGCATCGGCTGGCAATGTTCTTACCTCTCCAGTAGGGGTGAATACGAAAATTTCCTCCGCAAATAGACTCAGTTTGAAATCATCGATAAAATCTATTGCACTTGGATCTGGGCTTTCCAGCAATTCCCGGATCTTTGTCAGCCACTCGTCAAAACTATTCTCCGCGACCTGATTCTGTTCAGTAGAGTTGCTCGACTCCTTGTACTTCCAATGCGCAGCCAGACCTTTCTCAGCAATTTCGTCCATACGGTGCGTGCGTATTTGAACTTCAACCCATTTTCCGGTCTCACTCATCACGGTTGTGTGAAGCGACTCATAACCATTGGATTTCGGTTTGCTTACCCAATCTCTAAAACGACTTGGGTTAGGTACGTAATGGTCTGTTACAATGGAGTATGCTTTCCAGCAATCGGACTTCTCATTTTCCAGTTTACTGTTGGTAATGATGCGAATGGCAAAGATGTCGTACACTTCTTCGAACGAAACCCCTTGGGCTTTCATCTTTCGAGCAATGGAATACACCGATTTGGTTCTTCCTTTTATCTCATAATCAACACCAGCATCGTTCAGCGAGTTAATAATTGGGAAACTGAATTTATTGATGAACCGTGTTCGCTGACGTTGAGTGTCTCTCAACTTCGAAACGATCTCATCATACAACTCTGGCTCAATGTACTTGAACGAGAGGTCTTCTAATTCTGTTTTGATAGCATATAGACCTAAGCGATGGGCCAGCGGAGCGTACAGATACATGGTTTCCGATGCGATCTTCAACTGCTTGTCTCTGCGCATGGAATCAAGCGTACGCATGTTGTGCAAACGGTCGGCCAGTTTTATCAAGATAACGCGAATGTCACTGCTCATGGTCAGCAGCATCTTTCTGAAATTCTCTGCCTGTAGACTCTTGTCTTCCTGGATATCCAAGATGCCCGACAGTTTGGTCAGACCATCGATGATCTGCGCTACTTTGTCTCCGAACATTCTGCGCATGTCTTCAACCGTAAGGTCGGTATCCTCAACCGTATCGTGCAGGAGTGCGCAAACAATGGATTTGGCGCCAAGGCCGATCTCGCTGGTTACAATTTCTGCAACGGCAATCGGATGGTAGATATACGGTTCGCCCGATTTTCTGCGCATATCCTTGTGTGCATCCAAAGCCACATCAAAAGCCTTGCGTATCATTTTCAGATCACCCTTGGCTTCATGGCGTTTAGTAGAACGGAGTAGCTTCTTATAAGCTTTCAGGATATCCTGCTTTTCCTTCTCTGGATCGATTTCTGGCATCTGGTCGGACATGTTCCAAAGTTACATTCAACAACAATGGTATAGAAAGGAAACGAATGAAAAAATCGGATTGTTTCAGCACTTGCTTCAAGAAGGCCTCGATATACACTAAGTGTTATATTTACACTAAGTCAATCAGAGCCAATGAATCAATCGAATAAACCAACATTATCCTTCTGGCAGATATGGAACATGAGCTTCGGTTTCATGGGAATTCAGTTCGGATGGGGACTGCAAATGGCCAATATGAGCGCCATTTACGAATACCTTGGCGCAAAGCCTGAAGAGATTCCCATGTTGTGGTTGGCAGCGCCTCTTACCGGACTTATCATTCAGCCGATCATTGGTTACATGAGCGATAGAACCTGGACCAAATTGGGCAGAAGACGACCATATTTCCTTGTTGGCGCCATTCTTAGTTCCATTGCACTTGTGTTCATGCCTAACTCTTCTGCCATTTGGATGGCAGCCGGACTTCTGTGGATTTTGGATGCTTCCATCAATGTTTCCATGGAGCCTTTCCGCGCCTTTGTGGTGGACATGCTTCCAGAAAAGCAGCACAGTAAAGGATTCGCCATGCAAAGTTTCATGATCGGAGTGGGTGCTGTGATCGCTTCGGCTCTGCCATGGATGATGAGCAATTGGTTCGGAGTTTCGAACGAAACCGTAGCAGGCGGGATTCCTGATTCTGTGAAATTCTCGTTCTATCTGGGCGCCATCGCTTTTATCGGAGCAGTTTCGGTTACCATCTTCACGACCAAACCCTATCCTCCGGCCGATCTGGAAGAATTCAGAAGGAAGAATGCCGAAAGCAAAGGGATCGGTGCAGCATTTCAAGAGATATTCTCGTCTATTGGCAATATGCCAACCACTATGAAGCAGGTGGCGCTCGTTCAATTCTTCACCTGGCCGGGATTGTTTCTCATGTGGTTCTATTATTCTGTGGCCGTGGCCCGAAACGTATTTGGAGCCGAAGATGGAACGCAAGCGTACACCGAAGGAATTGAGTTTGCAGGATTGACCTTGGCCTATTATAACTTGGTCACGTTCGTATTCGCATTGGCACTACCGTGGCTGGCCGGCAAACTTTCCATGAAGGTAACGCATGCCCTGTGTTTGGCCGCGGGTGGTCTGGGACTCATATCCGTTAAATTTGTGAGCGACCCGAACATGCTTTTCCTTTCCATGACCGGAGTTGGAATTGCCTGGGCCAGCATTCTTTCCATGCCCTATGCCATGTTGGGCAACAGCTTGCCGAAGGAAAAAGTGGGCATTTATATGGGCATCTTCAACTTCTTTATTGTGTTGCCCGAGATCATTGCCAGCCTAGGTTTCGGCTGGGTGATGGAATCTGTGTTGGATAACGACCGTTTGGCCGCGGTCATGTTGGGCGGTGGGCTCATGCTGCTAGCTGCGTTGTTCACTTTGAGGGTTCAGATGGGACAAGTGATGGGTGAAGAGTGATGAGGTTGTCAGGGAATCAGCAGATCAAGTAACAGGTTACAGGTAACAGGGGGACGGAACGAGTAGTCCCGGTCATAGCGAGTGATTTTCGAGGTACGAGAAAATTAGCCTGTGCTGAGCTTGACGAAGTATATCGAAGGATCGGGGTTTGCGGTGGTGAGATCAAGCGTCTGAAAACAATCGCCCACTTGCTGGTATGATCAACGAACGTGTCACAGACGCGCCCGAGCGGGGCACGGTCTTTTTTGAGCGCATTAAATCCCGATGATCATTCTGGTCGGGATGAAGGTCTTTACGTTGGGGCTAACGGTTCGCGCATATGGCTTGTAGCGGAATTCGAAGATATATTTTTCCTTGTTTACTGAACTAAACTAGAACCAAAAAATTTGCTTGTCAAAACGCAAACCCGCTATAAGCTATATGCGCTGTTGTGGCTAGTTTTTATTTTTTAGTTTTTCAAAGCGTTCTATAAAACCTTCTTTTCTCAAATACTCAATATTGTCAGTGTAGCTAGATTTAACTTCTATTGCCATGTCGTCATTTTCTTGGTCAGAAAGTAAAAGCTTATAGTTACATATTGATAATGAATAAGCAATTGAAATTTCATTCAAGACCGAATCAGTCATGAAAAAGTCCACGGCTGAAGAGTCAATCTCGTTTTCGTAATTATACTTTCTTGAAACACATTCTGCTCCATATTTCAGTTTCAATTGACCGTTCTCCATTTCATAGGTTCCTTTTCGAGCAGTCTGGTCTGACATGCAGTAGTCCAAATAGAAAAAAGTCGAGTCAGAGTTAAATAGTAGTTCACCTGAACAACAGTCGCATTCAAAATAAAATGAGCAAGTGTCAGTAAAGTGGGTTTTATTTCCAATTTCAAACACCTTATGTTCTATATCTGCTATGCCAAATGCAGTTTTTCGATTCGAAATATTTTCTGGTTGTAAAGAAGATACTAATTCTTCCACCTTTTCGGTCGATTCAGATTTGGTCGTCTGAACGCATGAACAGAATATAAGTCCGAATATGATTATTAAGTAGGATTTCATTTTTTAAATTAGCCACAACTTATTTATATGTATTACTCCTTGGCTCTATTTACGTACATATCCCACCAGATTTGGTGGGCTTTGTATAGGTTGGTGATTCAAACTTACATACATTATTAAGATGTCGATGCGTTCATCAATGAACCCCAAAAAGAAACCCCGATGCTGCGCAAGCAGCATCGGGGTCCTCGAAGCACTGCTTTACGAGAACAGTGCAGTGTCTGGGGCAGAGGTGCACTAAGTCAGACCCCCGCCCCGCGCTGCTTCGGGCCTCGTGCGGCCAACGGATGCAGCGCTGCCATTCGGTTCGGCTTATCGGGCCACAGAGGCCACCTCAGCGCTGTAGTCGCCCATTCCGGCTGCATTGACAGCTGCCACACGGAAGCGATAGTTGTGGCCGGAGACGAGTCCCTCGACCACATACTTCTGCTTTCCTTGCACGGCTATCTTCTCCCAGCGTCCGCCCACTGTGGGCGTTGGCTCTGGAGCGTTCGGGTCGGCAGGCTTCACGGTGTCCTCCACATAGCGCTCTATCACAAACATGCGCTTGTATTTAGGAGCCTTCATGGTGAGGAGCACCGTGCCCTGATTCCCGCCCGGAATGGCCAGAAACTCCGACATTGCTTCGGGTTTCGGCCATTTGGTCGGGTCATCCTGCGTGTCGAGACCGGCCAGGGCCACCAGTTCGGGTACCCCTTTGGTGATCAGTTGCACATAGAGCACCTCGCGCTGCATGAGCAATTTGAGCTCTGCCAAGCGGGCGTCACGCGCAATGGTGCGGTCAGTGCCACCTTGTTCCGCCTCTGCCTCGGCTGCTTCCAATTCGTCTGCCTTGTCTGCGATCTCTTGCAGAGGCGGGTCCGGGTTTGGGAACAGCACGGCATTGTCGGCCATGGACTGCCGAACGAGTCTTGCCTTGATAAGCTTTTTGGAAACGGAGTTGCCCCATTTCAAAACGACCTTTTTCATAGCAATAGCGTTCTTTTGTTTATAGCTGTGCGGATGCGGCATCCATTCGCGATAACTCTCTCACTGCTAAGCAACTGATGCCGGGTTGCCCGTGGCGCTATGAGAACGCTGACAGACCTACGCTTATTTTATGGGAGGTTGTGAAATTCTGTTAAAAATGAGGTAGGCGCAGGTTCTCATATGCAGCATTCAGTTCCTGCACTACGGATCGGAGGTAAACGCTACGAATGCATGACGGATCCTACGAATGCGTGACGGATTCTAAGAATGCATGACGGATTCTACGAATGCATGACGGATTCTACGGGTTTATGACGGATTCTACAAACGGGTGAAGGATTCTAGGAATGCGCGGCAGATTCTACGAATTGGCGACAGATTCTACGAATGGAGATCAGGGTCCCGTCCCGATAGCTCCCGATAATTATCGGGACGGGAGCCATCGGGGGAATTGAGTTTGCC
>JAGYJL010000045.1 GCA_018402015.1 Flavobacteriales bacterium
ATATCAGCTTGGCTTTTTGCCGCTGGTTTATTACCGAGTTGAATTTTGATATGCAAAGGTTCCGTTAAGAACACTAATCCGATTGTGCGGTTAATGATGTAGGTAGTAACTTGCGCTCACTAACAGAACATCATGCGAAGCAGAAGAGATTTTATCAGAACCACCGGATTTATTGGAATAGGATTTATGGGGCTTAAGCTCTATGCCTGTGGCGTTAAAACGCCTGGTGGCGAAGCTACTGGCATGGCCTTGGATTATGGTCCGTTGGTTCCAGATCCAAACGGCATGCTCGACCTTCCTGAAGGCTTCAGCTACAAAGTAATATCTACCCAAGGCGACCCAATGGATGATGGATTACTGGTACCAGGCAAGCAAGATGGTATGGGGACTTTTGCTGGTGAGAACGGCAGAGTTATTATTGTAAGAAACCACGAGATCGTACCAACCGATAAGGATCTTGGGGCGTTTGGTGCTGAAAATTCCAATTTGGGAGCAATTCCGAAAGAGGACTTCTACGAATTTGGCAAAGGAGAATTCCCAGGGCTTGGCGGTACAAGCACACTCGTTTTCAACGAAGAGACACAGGAGGTTGAGAAAGAATTCCTGAGCCTTGCAGGAACCTACCGTAATTGCGCTGGTGGTGTAATGCCTTGGGGCAGTTGGGTTACCTGCGAGGAAGACGTTACGAAAACTGGCGACTTTGAAGGTAATGTTGAGATGGAGCATGGTTACATCTTTGAAGTGCCAGCTACAAGCGAAGTAATGCGAGCGGCTCCTAAACCGATAAAGGAAGCCGGTAGGTTCAACCACGAAGCAGTTGCTTACGACCCGATCGGTGGTATTCTATACATGACAGAAGACCGTCATGATGGTCTTTTGTACCGTTTTATCCCTAATAAGAAAGATGATCTGCATTCCGGTGGAAAACTGCAGGCATTGGCCATTAAGAACGGACCGAAATTCGATACACGGAATTGGCCTGATAGTTTAGGGCCAGATATTCTGACCAACATTCCAATGGCGCTGGATTGGATCGATCTGGATGATGTGGAAGCTCCGGAAGATGATCTTCGGATCAGGGGTCATGAGAAAGGGGCGGCCATCTTTGCACGCGGAGAAGGTATGTGGTACGATGAAGGTGTTATCTACTTTGCCTGCACCAACGGTGGCGATCTAATGAAAGGTCAGGTTTTTAAACTGACCCCAGATGAGAATGGTGGCCAATTAGAGCTTTTCATAGAGCCGAATGACGTGGACATCATGAAATACTGCGACAACCTATGTGTTGCTCCATGGGGCGATGTGATGATCTGTGAAGATGACACCGATGCTTATCTACGTGGTGTAACGCCCGAAGGTAAAATCTTCACCTTCGGACACGGTACCAAGCACGAGTCTGAATTCACGGGCATTTGCTTTTCGCCAAGCGGCAAGACCATGTTCGTCAACATTCAACATGCAGGACTGACCTTGGCCATTACAGGCCCGTGGAAGTCTCAAGGATAAGATGAATCGAGCAGCATCAATTCTGATTCTGCTTTTCGTAGGGTTATTTTGTACTGCCCAAAATCTTTCACACGGTCCCGTAATTGGAAGTGTTACAGATACCGCAGCACGTATGTTCTTACGGACTGCTGTGCCTAATGCCCACATAGCATTGCATGTAGCGGCCGACACCTCCTTCCGCTCGGTGCAAATATTTCTGGGCCGCCCGATTGCACATAAAGACAGCTCCATTATTATTGATGTTGACCGACTTAGACCGAACACCAAGTACTATTATCGCGTCTTTGTGGGACAACAATTGGATACCATTAATGGCTGGTTCAGGACCTTCCCTACTGTTGGAGAAAAAGGCGAATACACTTTTGTAACTGGCTCCTGTCAGGAAACCGAAAACATGAAAGTGTTTGACGTTATGCCCCTGCATAACCCGTATTTTCTGATGCATACGGGCGATTACACCTATCCTGACTATCAGATCGCGCCCGATTATTCATCTACTTGGGATGGAATAGCACTCAGCTATCGCAAACGGTATGACGAAAAGGAGATGAAGTACATGCTTCGCACCATTCCCATAGATTACGTTTACGATGACAACGATTACGTGGGCGGTAGCGGTGGAAGGTACTGCAAGAATGATTGGAAAGCACACAAGGAAAATGGACGAGTGGTGAATGAAATGTTCGCGCCTGAATTCCCTGCATTCTGGCGTAGAAACACCATCAATGGTTATGATGAATTATTTCCGCACTATCCGTTAGTGGATACAAGCGAAGGCATCTATCATTCGTTCAAATTCGGGAATGCGGAGTTCTTTGTGCTCGACCGTAACAGTGCCAAGGACAGACCGAACATGGACGGTTTTGTTTACGATGAGAAGAAAAAGAAATGGCGATGGGACCCTCCTGCGGACTACGCGCTTTTCGGCAAAAAGCAGATGGATTGGCTGAAGCAGAAACTGAAAGAATCAGATGCCGATTGGAAGTTCATTGTAAGTGGTGTTCCGCTGAATGGTGCCTGCGAAAAATTGATCCGCGCTGGAGTGAAGATCCAGAACATGAGCATGAAAGGATTCTACGGCTTTCACATGGCGTGGGGCTTCAGCCAATATTGGGCGGGTTTCCCCGAAGAGCGCAACGATTTCATGCAATTCCTGAAGGAAAATGACATCAAGGATGTGATCGTGATCAGTGGAGATACGCACCATAATGTGATGGATGATGGTGAGAATGCTGGCCTTCCCGAACTGAATGCAAGCGGCCTAAGCGTTACCGGCACAGAGTTGGCCTACTACCTTAAGCTCATTGGCACCTTCACTTCCACTTTCCGCATGAAGAAGATCTGGAACAAAGGCGGCAACGGACTAGGAAACAAGAATCTGAAAAACGCTTTCGGAAAAGTGCGCATCGTGAATGACGACCATGTGGAACTGAGCATCATTGACGAGGACAACCAGGTCATCAGCTCGTTTCAAGTGCCACACTCTTCTAAAAAGTAGCTCTTAGCTGTAACGTAAAGTTCCTGATCGGCTCCACTTTACTCGGTCGATAAGAATAAATTCTGTTGGTGAGATTATTCACGATAAAGGACACCTTCAACTGTTTCAACACATCATACGAAGCACGAAGATTCAAAACAAGATCTCCCTTCTCATGAGCATCGCTATAACGTTGGGTGGCTCCAAACTCTCCTGAAAGGAAATCGACCGCAGTAGTTTCCGTTGGGGGAATGTTCTCAGGATAACTACCATAAACGATAGTTAGACCAATCGCAGCTTTCTTGTAGCTCAATTGTACGTCTCCTTTAACCAAGTGCCTAGGACGCAGTTTCAACAAAATCTCTCGATCCGGATTATCCGCTTCTACCCGATCTACCAAATAGGTGAAGAACTCTCTCAAATATTCATCCGCTCCGTAATTCTTGGCAGAATCAAGATTAACCGGGTAGTTGTAGGTGTAACCTATCAAAGCTGTTATACCTATTGGCCCGACCGAACCACGACTAGCCAAACCAAGCTCAAATCCTGTAATAAGAGCATTGCTTACGTTTTCGGGGTAAAGCCCAATAATGTAGCTGGGAGGAAGACCGACAAACAGATCAGGTCGGGTCTGTTGCGATACGAATCCATATTCAACCAAGTCCTTGTATTGTTGATAGAAGTAGGAGAAGTCGAGGTAGGCTTGCCATTTACTTACAGCAATGAGCTGCTTCAATCCGATCTCAGCGCTTAATCCCTTTTCTGCGGTCAGTTCAGGGTTGGGAATGATCCGAACCGAAGGGTTTAGGTCATCACTTACATAACGCTCTGCAATGGTTGGAATGCGGTATGATTGTCCGAACGAACCACGCAGAAAGGTTCCTTGACCGATTCGGTAATTGATACCCGAACGGAAGACCGGAGAACTTGCTTCGCTGTAATCATCAATTCCAATGATCTCGTAACGAAAGCCAGCAACCGCGCTCAATCGCTTTGTTTTGAATTCGCCTTGGGCGTAGATAGCACCTGAGTATGACACTCGAAGACCAGAATACAGATTACTGCTAGAGAGGCCAACGTTTAAAGGAATACCAGTAGTGATCGACCATTTATTCCATAGCTTCTGGAATTGATAGTTGACCATGATCTGATGTGATTTTGCATGCGGGGTTGTCTCCAAATTCTTGGAAATCCGCATGATGTACATGTAGCGAGATTCCAGGGAATGTTTGAATCCTTTCTCATTGAGATAATGGAAGTGCGGGTCGATGTTTGCTCGCAGATATAGGTCGCTTGATGGGATGCCTGAGCGCAAGGCGCCTTCGTTCGGATTCTCAGCTAAGAAAAAACGTCCAGAATGCTCATATACGATATTGCCATTCAAGCCGTAGTTCATTCCTGGTCGCTTCTTATCGTGAATACGGGTCTTAAAATTGAGCCCTCCACGTAATTCATCGGCAAAACTTAGAAAGCTTGCGTGATGAAAGAAATTTCCCCCAACGATCAGATCAACATTCTTGATCTTTCGGGCATGGTTGAAGTTGATGCCTGAAGCGCCTCTAACTTGACCGTTATCCCACCACTTGAGCGTGTCTTTCGGATAGTGGATTATGGTGTCAATTGTTATACCCATTGAATCGCGCTGGCGCGTGTAGGTCTGATCGCTGTAAAGATCCGGTGGGTTGTCATAAAACTTCTGAAAGGCGGTAACAGTGGTAACCGGCTCTGCGCTCTTTGGCCAAGCAGTGATAACGTTCACAACCCCATTCAGGGCCGAACTACCGTAAACCACAGACGATGCGCCCTTGATAACCTCTATCTGCTCCACGTTTTCCAACGGTGCCTGCTTCAATTGCGGTTCGCCCAGGTCGGCACTCATTAGCGACACTCCGTCTTGCATAACAGCAGTTCTGGTTCCAACTCCATACGACCAGCTGCTACCTCCACGAATGCTCACTTGGCTATCCTGAATTGTTACTCCTGGGGTTTTATCTATCGCTTCGCCAAGATCGGTGGCGTTGGTGTTCTGTATAAGCGCCTTGCTTACTACTTCCATCGATACTGTTTCCTCTGCAATACTCTTCTGGTACTGGCTAGCAGAGATCACAACAATATCCAACTGCTCCGATTTCATTCCAAGGCTCACATTCTTAACAACAGGAGCGCCAGAACTTAGATCAATATCCTTCACTTTCGGTTCGTAACCGATGAAGGAGTACGTAACCTTATGCAGACCTTTGGGTAGTTTGAGGGAGTATTTACCATCAAGGTCGGTTGTTACACCTTTCCCATCTTTGGTTATTACACTGGCGCCAACTAACGGTTCATTGGTTTCGTTGTCGGTGATGGTCCCGCTCAAAACCACATCCTGTGCTAATGCATGTGTGGTAACAAGTGTGAACAGGAAAATTAGGCGGTAAAAATTGGTCATATAGGAAATGTGGGCGGGTAAAAATAGCAAAGTTGACCATCTTTGACCGCTCCTATGAAACTCCTTAAAATACACTTCGCTCAAGCGCTTTTGATCGCGTGCGCTTTTATCGTCTTACCAAGCATTATTCATGCTCAACCACTTCCCAACTCAGAAGAGACCCTTTCTGTAGAGTCGCAATCAATTTCCATTGCTGTTCCCTCTGAATTCGGTCTGAGCGGAGGTCATCTGCAGGGCGTGCAGCTTTTTAACGGTACACTTATCGTTTCGGGTAGTTCCAAAGATGTTGCCTATCTGGCCATTTTCCAATTGCTGGTTGGCGAGTTCAAGTTTCTCGGAATCAAGAAGCTGGCAAAGGCACCTTTCAATCATGCCGGTGGTTTTCAGGTGGCGGAAAACTGGTTGGCCGTTGGGATCGAAGATCCTGTTGGAAAACGCGAATCGATGATTCAATTCATTGATGTTTCGAGTTTCAATACCATATCGGCACCTCCCGCATACACCCTGAAAAGAAAAGGAGAAGCTAAACGAAGTACTGCCGGAGCAGTGGCTTTACTGAAACGTAATGGACATTTTCTGCTAGCTGTTGGTTCTTGGGACAGTACGGTTATCGATTTTTATACCTCAAACCATACTGATCCATATGCTGAGGATTTCGGCTTTGAGCCTTGGACCAGCTGGGATAGTCGCGAGGCGATACGGAAGAATTGGACCGACAAGGACTACAACAGCTACCAAAGCTTGCAACTTACCGAAGATTCAACTGGTGTTTACATAACCGGATTTGCTAGAACCGGAAACGCGAATGAGGCTGATGTTTTTCTACTTAACACCGATGCGGACCCCTATTCCTTGCTTCAGAAAGTGGCGACCTATTCAGTACAATGCCGTGGTGATGTTACATTCAGAAACGGTGCAGGACTTTCGGATTTCCACGCATTGCCGTCTATTGTAGCGGTCGGTCATCAACTCACTCCAAACACCAATATTCAGATTTTTCCCATAAAGAAAGACTAAGTAAGTTCAATTTCATGAAACCATTCTCTCCGAACGCACCGTTAATGACATTGATCGTTGAGTCAACGGGTACAACTGATCCAGAATCGTTATTGGCTAAATTCCATCCGATCATGAAAGAAATGGGGTTCGGGCATTTTCAAAAACAAGAAAGTTGGCTCTACTCTGCCAGTAGAGCAGGCAAAAGCCTTTTCCGTGCCGAGGATAACGTGTTTGCCGAACTGAAGGGCAATTCATTGATGATCAACGTTGAGGGTGAATCAATATTCGGAACAAGATCAATTGAACGACTATTGCAGCAAATTAAGCGCAGATATGAGAGCACATTGGATTGTAACGTTCGAATAGAAGGACCTGATTATTCTGCCGCCCTTATTGGAAATTTGGTGTTCACGGCAATTCCAATCCTCTTGGGTTCATTTATTGCCATCGGAATTGCTCGCTTTGGATTTAACGAAGAACTTCCGAACAACCCGACACTGTTGGTTTACATTCTTGCTGGTGCCATTGCTACCAGAACCAGATTCTGGATCAATCAAAGAAAGAAGAACAGGCCCGTTTGGTTTGGGGCGTTGACACTTTTTCTGATTCCACTAGGTATTTTGGCGATAATAATTCTGCTTGTAGGAGCAATTAAACTACTGGCCTAAAATCGGTTGAGTAAAGCGCGCAACCAGTTGCCATCGCCATCTTCCAATTTCTGGATACGCATTTTGGTGATGTCGAGCTCTAGTTGATTCTCTACTCTGGTTCTAACTTCCCAAAGCGTGTCTGCGTCTGTTTTTCCTTCATATTCCTTTGTGGAAATACGGGCGCCAAAGGCATAATACTGTCTTTCTGGACGAGGGATCAGCGTTGGTCCAATTCCTCTGGCTAAAGGAAAAACCGTTTCGCCATCTTTCATATACTTCTCGGCAATGCCTTTTTCTCGTAACCAATCACCGAACTTGCTATCCATTATCTCGTCTCCATCTACCACAATATCGTAGGCATCTTCCTGACCCACTTGTGCCACTGTAATAATATCGTACCCGTGTTCGATGGCCATTCTGGCAAATCCAGTTCGCTTCTTCCACGTAAGCTTGTACTTCTCGCCCTTGCGCTTACACGTTTCTCTACCTCCGCCAGGATACACCATGATGTGTTCTCCGTATTCCATCATGGCTGCACAATTCTCTCTCGAACCTCGCACAAAGCCGAGTTTAGGAGCAATGTCTCTCCAACCTGGCATCATGTAATGAAGGTCGTCTACCAACGAGCGCATGAAAATGTCCTTCTCCATGTACAGTTGGGCTGCCCAAAGTGTTCCGTCCAATGCCCCTAGAACCGAGTGATTGGTAACGTAAAGTGCCGGCTTATCTGCATGAACGTTATCCATGCCATAAAACTGCGGCTGGAAATACGCACGACCTAAGGCCGTAAGGCTTTCAACAAAATCTTTTGATGGAGGAGTAAAATCAGGTGTAAAATCTCCAAGTTGGGGTTGGGTGTTCTCGCTCATTCGGCAAAGATACAACCCAACTAATGTCTCTCAATAAATTACGGTTATGGTTGTGGTATCAAATGCTTGTACAAATGCTGTTTCGGCTATCTGATGCACGCTTCCGTTCTGATCCACATAATTTCCGGCAACGGAAACCTGCTGCTCACCATAAACGGGGCAGGTAAAAACCGTATCGACCAAAGAGCCTTGAATTATGGTGCTTCCTTCTGGGCAACATTCGGTGCAATTACCATTTTCTGCCACCAGGTTGAAGGTTGCTGTTTGCGACATGTTCTGATTGATGAGATGGGTTGAGACCCAAGCTTTTGGATCGACCACAAATGTGCTCGAATAGGCGGTGCTGAAAGGCACATTGTCTGGATTGATGCTGAACGCTTCGAAGAAGTGATCAGGATGAGTTACTTCCACCCTGTAGCTGTAATAGACATCCTTTTCCACCTCCATGTAAAACCGCCCATCGCTATCTGTTGTAGCTGTTCCAACGGTTTCGAAATTAGGGTTGAAACCGCCCGAAGCGCGCTGCACTTTCATAACAACAGACGCGCCCGAAACCGGAGTGTTGACCGTTTCATCAAATACAATACAATCGAAAACGAAAAAGTCGGACCTTTTTTGGCACGAAGCAAACAGCAACGCTACACTGATCAACAACAGAAACCTCATGGTTGTGCAACATAGAATTTTCCACTGATACCTGCTGCAGAAACTCCTGAAATTGTGAAGACATAAATACCCGCTCTCCATCCAGAAGTATCTATAGAAAAGTCGCTGTCTGAAACTTCTTGCGTCATTATCAATGCGCCTGAATGGTTGTAAATACGAACCTCTGCCACGGCATTATTATCGTTAGAAAATAACACTCGGTGTTTCTGTAATGCATGATCCGATACTACAAGGTGTTCCGAAACCCCAAAGTCTTCGAAGAACACTGTAACCGTATCTGTAAAGCCTTGAAATCCCATCTGTAAACGGTAGTGATTATAGGTGTTCGATGCTGGATCGCTGTCGAAATACGTGTAGGTCTCGTCTTCCGTAAAACTGCCGCAAATGCCTTCTACATGCTCTATCTGTTCGAACAAATAATCATTTGCAGACCTGAAGACGCGCGTACCATCACATTGCTTACCGCCTTTGATAACCCATTTCAAGAAAACACCATTGGGTTGTTTAATGGCAGAGAACGACCGCAATATCGGATGCGGGTATTGCGCCAGAACTACGCTTGGCAAAAGGAACAGAAGGAAAATGACGAATCGCTTCATTGTGATAACCAAATTAACCGTTGCTTTCGCTCAATGTTGTTGGCTGGCTTACATATTCCAATTTTGGATACGTTTGCAGCTTATGAGAAAAGACATCCATATTCCGAAAGTAACCGATGTTTCGATGGCCGTTGTTCGAGAAACAGAAGGAAGTGACGCTGAATGGGGCGTTTATCTTCTCAATCACAAGAACGTGCCCTTGCAAGACATCATCGTTTCTTCCAAAGGTTACGGAGTGATAAACGAGGAACCGATCAAGACCTCAACGTTGCGTCATTTCTTTGATTCCATTGGGCCTAACGCTGCGCTGAAAGTAGAAAAGATCATGCCCGAGGTGTTCGGCCTCAATAACGAGTACATGTTAACGTTCTACATCGATGGCACCATACACGACAGGAAATTCATTTTTGTGCCCGATAGTATTGTGGAAGAAAACCTCATTCAAATACCTTTGATAGAGTTACCTGGAATTCTGATAAAGTAGATATGTTACTCCACCTCGACCTGACCAAGATTCTATTTCTCGATATTGAGACGGTTCCTCAGGTTGCAAACTATCAGGAATTGGATGAGGTTACAGCCACGCTTTGGGACGATAAGGCCGGTAAATTGGCCAAGGATGAAGAAACTCCAGAAGAGATGTTTGAGCGTGCTGGCATCTATGCCGAATTCGGAAAGATCATCTGCATATCGGTGGGATATTTCAACCTGCGCGAAGGAGGTAAACGTGAATTCAGAATGCGTTCTTTTTATGGTGACGATGAGAAGATTCTGCTCGAAGAATTTGCCGATATGTTGAATCGTCACTACAACTCTCCTACACAATTGCTGTGCGGGCATAATGGCAAGGAGTTCGACTTTCCGTACATTGCCAGAAGGATGGTCATAAACAGCATCAGCATCCCGAAAATTCTGAACATGGTAGGCAAAAAGCCTTGGGAAGTGCAGCACTTGGATACAATGGAACTCTGGAAGTTCGGAGATTGGAAAAGCTATACATCGCTCAAGCTTTTAACGCACGTTCTTGGTATTCCTACACCTAAAACAGACATTGAAGGAAAGGATGTTGCACGGGTTTATTATATCGAGAAAGATCTGGAACGAATAGAACAATACTGCAAGCGCGATACCTTGGCTGTGGCGCAGTTGCTTCTAAGGTTCCGTGGGGAGCAAATTCTAACCGATGACCAAGTGGTAGAAGCATGAAAAAGTTGGTTTACATCATTGTGGCAATTGTTCTGGTTTCCTGTGGCGAGCAGAAAAGCACGGTAACAGATGTATTAGGAACTGGGCATTTTCGTGGGCACAACATTGGCGACAAACGGAAACCTGTTGAGAACAGCCTGAAAGGTATTGAGTCGCTTAATAAGACCGAAAACTCATTGAATTATGAGCAACTAATTGATGGTGTTGAGCTCGTCTCGCGTTACGATTTTGACGAAGACGCACTCTATTCCATTCAGGCAGATATGTTCTTTCCCGACTCTACTGAATTAAGTAGCTTTCAGGAATCGCTCATAGAGCATTACAATACCAAATACGGAAAGGTGAATGTTGACGGAGGCTTCCTCGTTTGGCAGGAAGATGGCAAAGTGGAGTTCACATTGGCCGATGAAAGCATCGAATTCGGGCAACCGAAGCTCTCTCTCACTATTTATAATTTTGACTACTGATCAAATCAAGCGCATGTCAGACAATAAACTGCTCGAAATAAAGAATCTGGTTACGGAATTCAGCACCGATGGAAAAGTGCTTAAGGCTGTAAACAATGTGAGTTTCACGCTTAATCGTGGCGAAACCATTGGAATTGTGGGCGAATCGGGTTCGGGTAAATCCGTTACCTCGCTTTCTGTAATGCGATTAATTCCAAACCCCCCAGGAAAAATCTCAGGTGGCGAAATCGTCTTTCATAAGAAAGATGGAACGTCCACAGATCTTGTAAAGCTGAGTGAGAAGGAGATGCGCTCCATTCGTGGTAACGATATTGCCATGATCTTTCAAGAACCGATGACCTCGCTCAATCCTGTTTTTACCTGTGGTGATCAGGTTATGGAGGCAATTCTTCTGCA
This sequence comes from Flavobacteriales bacterium, assembly GCA_018402015.1. Lineage (GTDB taxonomy): Bacteria > Bacteroidota > Bacteroidia > UBA10329 > UBA10329 > UBA10329. Next base: position 11,267 of record JAGYJL010000045.1, read on the forward strand.
TCAGAAAGTCACTAAAAAGGAAGCGAAAGAAAAGACCATTGCGCTGTTCAAAGAAGTACAACTTCCGCGGCCAGAGGCCATTTTCGACCAATATCCACACCAGATATCCGGTGGACAGAAGCAGCGTGTAATGATTGCTATGGCCATGAGCTGCAATCCGAGCATTCTTATTGCCGATGAGCCTACCACTGCTTTGGATGTTACCGTGCAACAGACCATTTTGGACCTGATGCTGAAACTTCAGCGGCAGCACGATATGGGCATCATGTTCATTACACACGACCTTGGTGTAATTGCCGAATTGGCCGATAAGGTTGTGGTGATGTACAAAGGAAAGATCGTTGAGCAAGGACCGGTTCTGGAGATCTTCAGCAATCCGCAGCACCCGTACACCAAAGGGCTGTTGGCTTGCCGACCACCGTTGGACGTTCGTCTAAAGCGACTTCCTGTTGTCTCAGACTTCATGACGGTGGATGAAGCCGGAAACATCGAAGAGATTGAGCAAAGTGTTTCTGATGCTACGGAGAAGGAAATTCAAACTGATTCTGAGCGAAAGAAGGACCATGAGGAAATGTATGCCAAAGAGCCAGTTCTACGTATTAAGAACCTCAAAACCTATTTCCCACTTAAGAAGAATTTCTTCGGAAAAGTGACAGAAGAGGTGAAGGCTGTTGATGACGTAACGTTCGATGTCTATCCGGGCGAAACGTTAGGCCTGGTAGGCGAATCGGGTTGCGGAAAAACCACCTTGGGCAGAACGGTTCTGAGATTGGTTGACCCGACCGATGGGGAAGTGATCTTCAAAGGAAAACCACTTCACAGCATGAGTACTGATGAGCTGCGCGAAGTGCGAAAAGACATTCAGATCATCTTTCAGGATCCGTATTCATCACTCAACCCAAGAATTACCGTTGGCGAAGCTATTCTAGAGCCAATGACCGTGCATAAACTGTACGCCAACGAAAGCGAACGGAAGCAAAAAGTCATGGAATTGCTGGAGCGCGTTGGGCTGCTATCGGAACATTTCTACCGTTATCCGCACGAATTCTCTGGAGGTCAACGCCAGCGTATCTGCATAGCGCGCGCTTTGGCATTGCGCCCTCAGTTCATTATTTGCGATGAGTCGGTTTCGGCTTTGGATGTTTCCGTACAGGCACAGGTTCTCAATCTGTTGAACGAACTGAAACGCGATTTCGATTTTACTTACATCTTCATCTCGCACGACCTTTCTGTGGTGAAATTCATGAGCGACCGCATGGTTGTAATGAACAAAGGTGTAGTGGAGGAAATGGGAGATGCCGATCAGATCTATTCAAATCCGCAAACGGAGTACACCAAGAAGCTTATAGCTGCCATTCCAAAGGGAAGGTTGGAAGATATTGAAGCTTCGCTGAAAGAGAAAGAAGAGTGGAAAGAAAGCACTGCGGTAGTGTAATTTTCATTTTTTAACGTTCTCACGTTAACATTTATTCATTGGCCGCGTTGTAAGCTCAAGACGCTCACATACTTTTGCGCGTAAATTCCGTTTAAGAAACATGAAACAGTATATCATTCTGGCACTTTCTGCAGTGCTATTCACATCTTGCGTATCAACCAAGAAACACACCGCCCTAAGCGATGAATATGTTGGGCTGAAGAATATTCACGAAAAGAACCTGTCTGACCTTTCTCGTGTTCAGCGCGAGCTTATTTCATTGAAGAAACAGGCCGAAAGAGACAGTTTGGAGTTGGCTAGGCTACGTTCGCAGAACGACCGATTGATCGGCAACATGGGTGAGATGGCCACACTTTCCAAAAAAGAGGCAGAAAACCTTGAGAAATCGTTGGAGAAGATCAATGAGAAGGACAAGCAGATTCGCAGTTTGCAAGATGCAATTGACCGCAAAGACTCTGTGACCTTTGCTCTTGTAACGAGCATTAAAGGTGCCATTGGTGATCTAAGTGATGAAGACATTCAGATAAAGGTTGATAAAGGCGCAGTTTTCGTTTCCATTTCAGACAAATTCCTATTCAAAAGTGGCAGTTACCGCCTTAACAGTGGTGCTATGGATGTATTGGCCAAGGTTGCTAAGATATTGGAAGCAAAGGCTGATTTTGAGGTAATGATCGAAGGACATACTGACAATGTTTCGTACCGAAAAGGAGACCTTGAAGACAACTGGGATCTGAGCACTAAGCGTGCAACGTCTATTGTCAGGGTTTTGCAGAACGACTTTAAGATCGATCCGGCAAGAATGACCGCTGCTGGTCGCGCAGAGTACGTTCCGATCACCGACAATGAAACCGCTGAAGGCCGCGCTGCCAATCGAAGAACGCGTATCATCATCCTTCCAAAACTGGATCAATTCTACGGAATGATCGAGGAGGGATTGAAAGGGGCCGAGTAACTGAACATTTCACTTAGCTGATTGTCCTAATCGGGGATTCTCGTTCCTTTACCGAGAATCCCCGATTTTATTTTGACGAAACAACTTTCCTATCTTCTGGCCTTCATCAAGTTCACGCATATCATGGACTTCATGATAATGATGCCACTTGGGCCGCAGTTGGAGCGAATTTGGGGCATCACACCTCAAGAATTTGGCCTTTTGGTAGCGGCCTATACGTTCAGCGCTGGTATTATCGGGCTGCTTGGTTCGTTTTTCATGGACCGTTTTGATCGTAAGTACTCGCTGCTGTTTCTCTATGCTGGATTCCTTCTCGGAACGTTTGCCTGTGCCCTTTCCGACTCGTACGAGATGCTGCTTGTTGCGCGCTGTGCAACCGGTTCGTTCGGGGGTTTATTGGGCGCAACCGTACTTTCCATTGTTGGTGATCTAACGCCATTGGAAAAGCGTTCGGAAACAATGGGAACCATTATGGCGGCTTTTTCTGCGGCATCTGTATTCGGGGTTCCTTTTGGCCTTTTTCTGGCCAACCAATTCGGTTGGCAGGCACCGTTCCTATTCTTAGGGCTTGTTGGTCTACCAATACTTGCGTTCAATATTAAAATGGTTCCAAACGTCACGGGACATTTGAATCATCTGCCCCAAAACCCATTGACATTGCTCAGTGGAATGTTCTCCGATCGAAATCAAGTAACTGCTCACATATTCATCGTTCTACTGATGCTCGGGCAGTTCAGCGTTATCACGTTCATTGCTCCGTACATGGTTTCTAACGTTGGCTTTACAGAGGGCGAACTCTCCTACATTTATCTGGTTGGCGGATTCTGTACGCTTTTTTCCGCGCCCATTTTTGGCCGTTGGGCCGATCAATTCGGCCAGCTCAGATTTTTTACGGCCGTAACGTTGCTATCTCTCATTCCATTGTGGATCATAACACATCTTCCACAAATGAATCTCTACATCGTTCTTGTGATTACCAGTGTTATGTTCATACTTATTTCGGGAAGGATCATTCCAGCCATGACGATGATAACATCTTCTGTAAAGCCCGAACGAAGAGGTGGTTTCATGAGCGTGAACTCGGCCATTCAGCAGCTTGGCGCTGGCGTTGCCAGTTACGTTGCCGGGTTGATCGTTGTAAAAACCGCTTCAGGAGCGTATCAGGATTACGAACTGGTTGGATACTTGGCCATTACCGCATCGTTGGTGGCAATTCTAATTGCTCGTAAAATGCGTGCCGTATCCTGATCACTCTATCAGTAACTGGGTTACAAAATTGTCTGTGTCCTCAACGAATTCCTGATAGTATTCTCCAGTTCCCGGGCCCGAAAAACCTGTATGTATGCGCCTTACTTTCCCGTCTCTGTCAATGAATATGCTAGTTGGAAATGACAGGACATGGTTGAGCATTGGAAGTTTGGAGGCTGCTTCTGTCTTGCTTGATTTTCCCGCTAACAGAATTTCGTAAGGAACCTCAAAGTGGTCTTTTAAACGTTGTAGCGACCGTAGGTTTGTTTCTTCATTGTCGCTCTTCTCAAACGCCAGCGAAATGATTTCCAATCCTTGTTGATGGAACTTGTTGTACAACGATACCAGATAGGCCGTTTCGTCCTTACAGTTGGGGCACCAGCTTCCCATTATCTGTACAATAACTACTTTTTTCTGATAGACACTGTCTGTAATACTTATGGTTTCTCCTTTTAGATTCTTGAACTTGAAATCGAGCGTTTCGTAGCCTGGTTTCAGGAACGTGAGCGTCTTAGAATCTGGTAACTCAAATTCGTTGTCGCGCTCACCGGTCCAATTCTCTTGCCAATGAGTGCCAGACCAGAAATCGCCTTCAATCCGGTTGTCCACTACCCTTGCTTTAAATAGGAATGCATGGGAACCATCAAAGCAAGAAAGGAACAGACTATCGCCAGAAACATTCCCTTCCAAATATCGGTAGTCGCCTGTGGTAGTAAGGAAGGTTCCAAAGGCTTTATCGCCCTGTTGATCGAATTTCCCAATGGCTTGATACTCGTTGTCGCTTCCTGGGCTAAAAACAACGCGCCATTTACCAGAAACATTTACTGAAGGTTTTTGAGCAACCGTAAACCTGCTTACACCAAAACGCTTAGCCTTGAATGGAATGCGATATTCGCCTTTTCGAGAGTAGTCCCAGAAATCGCCTTGCAGACCATCTGCAGTAAGCTTACCAACAAGGGCCGTGTTGAAAACTGGCAATCGGACAAAAAAGCTATCGGAACGCAACTCAAACTCATCAGCCCGAATTCTTTCTTCTCCATTTATGGCATAAAACTGCAGCTTACCATCGGCATCGACCACCTCTGCATTGAATGGAAGAATTTGTGACCCGATATTCAACTCTACGAGCCACTTTCCTAACAGATTCGGGGGTTCAGGTGCGCTGCATCCGGCAAAAATAGCCGACACCAAAACCAGCGGGAACAACTTAGCTTTCAATGAACTCGCTATCAATGGAGTATTCCGAGTCGAACAATAAACTAACAGAAAGCTTGCCCTTCATCATGTAACCTTCGCCAGTGGTGAAATATAGACTCTGATCGGAGGTGTAGAGGAAATTCTTGGTCCGCCTGTCTACGGTCAGTTTCAAGCATTGTCTGGTGTCCTTGTCTATGGTAACTACTACATTTTTGACGGGAATCTGCTCATTAGTTGTCTTGTACGTGATGACGTATTCCCGCTCCAGATTGATCGTATCAACTTTGAATTCGCCTCGCCAAGCTGGCCGATTTATGTCTGATTCTATGAAGAGGTCCAATTCCTCTTTCCAATCGACATCGCCATGCTCGATAATGTGGCTGTGACCGTCTTTGGTTACATGTTTTCTAACCCACTGCCCCTTGCTTTGAAGGTTCTCCGCCTGCTTGCTCATAAAGGAAGGCAGGTCGTAATAGTACCGCTGGTCCTCATAGTAAACCTCTGCGGGGTCTTTAGAACAAGAGCACGCAAGACAGATCAGCGGTATGTACAGGAAGCGGTTCAAACCAAATGTCAGATATCGAATTTAATCCCTTGTGCCAATGGCAATTCGGTACTGTAATTTATGGTATTTGTCTGTCTTCTCATATAAACTTTCCATGCATCAGAACCAGATTCTCTACCTCCCCCTGTTTCTTTCTCTCCACCAAAAGCACCGCCTATCTCCGCTCCGGAAGTACCAATGTTCACGTTGGCGATTCCACAATCAGAGCCTGCATAGGACAGGAATAACTCTGCTTGGCGCAAGTTTGTTGTCATAATGGCGGAGGAAAGTCCTTGATCTACACCATTCTGTAAGGCTATTGCCTCCTCTATGGTGCTGTACTTGAGCAAATAGAGTATCGGTGCAAAGGTTTCTTGCTGTACGATCTTAAAATGATTCTGGGCTTCTGCAATGGCTGGCTTTACGTAGCAACCGCTTTCGTATCCCTCACCTTCTAACACACCTCCTTCAACAACAAGTTTTCCTCCTTCGGCCTGCACTTGCTCTAAGGCGTTCAAATAGGCATCAACAGCCTGCTTGTCGATAAGTGGGCCAACGTGGTTCTTCTCATCCAGAGGATTTCCAATACGTAATTGACCATATGCTTTTTTGAGGCTGTTCTTAACTTCATCATAAACACTCTCGTGAATAATGAGTCTTCGGGTACTGGTACAGCGCTGACCGCAAGTTCCAACAGCTCCGAAAAGTGCGCCAACAATTGAAATGTTCAGGTCTGCATTCTCGGTAATGATAACGGCATTGTTCCCTCCAAGTTCTAGGAGCGTATTACCCAACCTTGAACCAACAGCTGCAGCAACTTTCTTTCCCATTCTAATAGAACCGGTGGCAGATACCAATGGTACGCGCTTATCGGCCGTCATCATCTCTCCAACCTTGTAATCACCCTGCACAATGCAACTTACGCCATCTGGAACATCATTGGTCTCAAAAACCTCTTTCACAATATTTTGACACGCCACACCAGATAGAGGAGCCTTTTCTGATGGTTTCCAAACACACACGTCACCACAGACCCATGCAAGCATCGTGTTCCAGCTCCAAACAGCTACCGGAAAATTGAATGCAGAAACGATTCCAACAATTCCAAGCGGATGATATTGCTCGTACATACGATGAAGTGGTCGCTCAGAATGCATGGTAAGACCGTAAAGCTGTCGCGAAAGACCAACTGCAAAATCGCAGATATCGATCATTTCCTGTACCTCGCCCAATCCTTCCTGAAGGCTCTTGCCCATTTCGTATGAAACGAGCTTGCCCAACGGCTCTTTCTTCGCACGAAGAGCATCACCAATCTGTCTTACAATTTCCCCTCTTTTGGGGGCGGGCCATTTTCTCCACTCTATAAAAGCTGCTTGAGCGCTGGTAATTACTTTTTCGTAATCTTCTTGACCGCAGGTTCCAACCGAGGCAATTCGGTTACCATCAACAGGAGAATAGGAATCTAATGGGCTTCCAGCTCCGTTTCCTTCCTTTTTCCCTGTTGAATATCCAGGGTTCATATCCTTGATGTTAAGGGCTTTTAGCACCTCATCTATCCCAGTCTGTGTATTAGCAGCCACCTCTTGCATTCTGTAAATAATTTGAGTTTGAGCAAAGGTAGCAATAATGCTCCCTACGAATGTGACCAAACAAATACCCCCACCGAATCAGCCGAAGCGTCAAACGATGGGGGTGAAACCAGGAATTGGAACTGTGTACCAAAGTTACACTAACAACTCAGATAAACAACATAAAAGCCAAATTATTTTCGATAAATCGACAACTAACGCCTCTCAAACGTAAGTGCAAGAAGGAATTCCAATCCATTTTGTTCCCGAACTTGCCTACTTAGTGAGCAGACTTCCTTTAAAGTCTCCATTCCGGCATTCGTAGACGATATTCAACTTTATCAACATCGGGTCTGATGGCGATCTTAGCATGTGATTTCAGTATCGTCTGAAAATCTTCTGGATGAAAATAATCATATGCAGAATTGCTGATCAACTCCTTTGGTTTTCTGCCTGCAAAGGCTGTAGAACTTTCCGATACAGCTGTATATTCCCCTTGAGGATTGTGAATAGAGATCATTCCGTTCTCAATACCACATGATCGAACTATCTCCAACGCATCTTCCAAAGACGTACACTGAAAAAACCGGGCTTCTAGTTCCTTAGGGTCTGTTATCATCTTACAATTCAAATGGTTATTCAACACTTCACATGTCCGTGTTGAAAAAAACCAACGCTGAACAAAGTTACGTCCGATTATCCCATGTGCAAAACAGTAACTTTCCAATCACACTCAATCTGTTTCCACATGGCTAAAAAGAAAGATGAGCGCAAGATTTTCGTACTGGATACATCGGTCATAATCTACGATCACAACGCAATTAACGAGTTTGATGAACATGATGTGGCAATTCCGATCACGGTCCTAGAGGAATTGGACAACTTCAAGAAAGGAAACGACACCAAGAATTTCGCGGCTAGACAGTTCATCCGACTTTTGGATGAAATGGCCGGCATAAAAACCCTGCAACAATGGATTCCATTGGTTGGAGCTAAGAAGGGTTCCTTCAAAGTGGTTATGAATGAGAAAAGCGATGTGGATGCGAATAAGGTCTTTGGTGAAAACAAGGCCGACCACAAAATCCTCAATGCCGCACTCTCGCTTCAGACAGAGTTCAAAGACCGAAAGGTTGTCCTTGTAAGCAAAGACATCAATCTTCGGCTAAAGGCCAAATCTCTGAATGTCAATTCGGAAGACTACGAAACGGGCAAAATAAAAGACATGAACTCCTTGTATAAAGGAGAAACTACGGTAGATGGCATTGATTCAAGCGTAATAAACGACCTGTATAATGACGGCACCTGCGAACCAGCAGCGGTTGGACTTACAGATGCACCTAACAACCATTATTACATTCTTAAGAATGGTAAAAAGTCAGCACTGGTGCACAACAATCCAGAAACCGGACTGCTGCATCGTATAGAAAAGGTGAGTGCTTTCGGAATACGTCCGCTGAATGCCGAGCAGGTTTTTGCATTACATGCTATTCTTGACCCTAACGTAAAACTGGTAACACTACAAGGCGTAGCTGGTACGGGCAAGACGCTACTTGCATTGGCCGGAGCTTTGGAGCAGAAAAAAGATTATCGACAGATCTACTTGGCCAGGCCGATAGTACCTCTCAGCAATAAGGATATCGGTTTCTTGCCGGGAGACATCAAAAGCAAGATAAACCCCTACATGGAGCCACTTTGGGACAACCTGAAGTTCATCCAGAATCAGTTTTCTGAGAAAGGAAAGGAAGTGAAACAGATACAGCAAATGGTTGAGCAGGAAAAGCTGCTCATTACACCTTTAGCCTATATCCGCGGACGCAGTCTTTCCAACATCTTTTTCATAATTGATGAAGCGCAGAACCTTACTCCGCACGAAGTAAAGACCATCATTACTCGAGCAGGAGAGAACACCAAGATTATTTTTACGGGTGACGTTTTTCAGATCGATACTCCGTACCTCGACACGCAGAGTAATGGGCTTTCCTATTTAATAGATAAGGTGAAAGGCAACGCATTGTGCGCCCACGTAACACTGGAAAAAGGGGAACGTTCCGAGTTGGCCAACTTGGCCAACGACCTGTTATAGGTTTCCGCCTAAAACGGTAGAGAGCTTGTGGACGCTTTTGTCTCCACTATCACTAAAGGCTTCGAATAGTATAATGTACATACCTATCCGAGCCTTTTCGCCCTTGTCCGTGGTGCCGTCCCACGTGTACGTTCCTTCTGTTGCAAGAAGCTCGTTATTGGCCAATGTGCGAACAGGTCGGCCATTACTATCGTAAATTCTAATGGTAGCTACAAACCCCGGGATGGAAAAACGGTAGTAGATATTCAGAAGATCGTTGTACCCATCGGCATCAAAAGGGGAAAATATCTCTGGTTCAGTACTCACTTCACCATCTGCTTGGTTAGTTGGGAAGAACTGTGAGTTCCGTATTCCGGGTGTTCCGAATCCAACCGTTTGCGCAGCAGAGTGCCAATTGCCCATGTCGTTTACATCACGGAATACATCCAACCGTTCCAATGAAACGCCATCAACACTGCTCAGCAAGGAGAAATGCATGTCCTCGGTATACGAGAATCTTTCGCTGACCAATGAGTCCACCGTTAGTAGGTAAACGGTACCAGAGTCGTTATTGTAGCTGGGCAACGATGCTTGAATGAAGTTGCCAATACCGTGCTGAATGTAATTCATCATAACATCAGTAGTATCTCGAGTAAGTAGTACGTAACCTCCTGCTTCAACAGCGTAATTAGAAGCCGTTATCAATCTCAAACTGTTGATTCCATCTTCCTCATCATAATTGGCCAACAACCACCCTTTCAGGTTCAGTGGTCTGTCCGTTACGTTCACCAATTCGACATAATCAGAGCCTCCTGTGTACGGATTGAACAATACTTCGTTGATCACAAAATCTCCAGATGCGGCATCATAGGGCAATAGAAAGGTTTGTGAAGAATCAGCTCCCTGAGAGTTTCCCTCGCAATCTGATACTCCCAGAATCGTAAGCGAATAGACCACGCCCGTGTCTATCGGGCTACTGAAGGTGACCGTTATTGAGCTGTTGGATGGAGAAACAGGCACGGCAGACAGAACATCGAGATTGGGCTCGACCAGAATACTCGAGGCAGACACTCCAGAAGCATCCAAAGCCTCATTCAAATTAACCTGAAGAGATTGCGGTCCAAGAATCTCAATGCCAACCAGGCCTGGTCCGACCGTATCTGGTGAGTCATCGAATACCGCATTCTGTGCTGAAGGCGTGCCGCCCAACGGATGCGATGAGCCCCTCCAATTGGCAGCATTTACACAAGATGCGAAGGGATTGATCTGCTCAATGGAATAACCCCCGTCCTCTTTCGATTCGTCCTGATACCAGCTCAGGTCGTAGCTAAGCTGATCAACGGTAACTTCATTGGCATCCTGAAGAATAATGTCATCGCCTGAATTATTGAGTGATGGAAACGAGGTGACGGTAACAACATTCGGG
>JAGYJL010000046.1 GCA_018402015.1 Flavobacteriales bacterium
GTTCGGTTCTTAGAGCCCGTGGTGCAGCCTATGCCGATTTTGATAAGGATGGGAAATTGGATTTTGTTGTTCAGAATATTCATAGATATCAGGACTCTACTCATTTCGAGTTATACCGTAATGCAAGTTCTGAGGTTGGAAATTGGATCGGGTTTCGACTTATCGGAGTTCAGAGCAATCGAGATGCTTTTGGTGCTCATGTTCGATTGGTGCAGAATGGGGTCAGCACTATAGCTGAGGTAGACGGTGGCTCATCACACGCTTCACAAAATAGTTCAATCATACATTTTGGCCTAGGTAGCGCTACTCAGGTCGATTCGGTCATTGTCACTTTTCCATCAGGAATACAGAGAACCTTCTCCGATTTGAACGTGAATCAGGTGCTTGAAGTTGTAGAAGACATCACCATTGGTGTTTCGTCCAACTATTTAGGAGATCTACGATTTGTATATGAAGATGGAATTCCAACCATAATCAGTTCAGTATCGCAGTTTGCTACTATAAAACTGCTTGATGTAACAGGAAGGTCTGTTTTACGAACCAGAAAACAACTTGTACTGGGGCAAAACCCATTACAGGATATATCCACATTACCTGTTGGAGTCTATCTGTTAGAGGTCTCTAGGCAGAATGATCGCCAAGTGTTCCGGATTGTGGTTTCAAGATAATGTGTTTGAAATTGCATTGTGCTTATCTTGATAAGTGTCGCTGAATCAGTTTATTAACTCGACCAACGACCTCCGAATTTCGATTTATTACATATTTTTGTCATCTGCCTTACATAAGGCGTGGTGAACAAATAAGCCGTTATCCATGAAGAAAATCTACTTCCTCCTATCTTATTTGATTGTCTTTTCGTTTTCGGGATTTGCCCAAACAGGATCTACAACCAATAATCTTTGGCCCAATTCGGTATGTATTGATGGTGCTACTGCATCTTTAGGTAGTGTAAATTTTACACAAGGCGCGAATTTCACTCAAGGTTGTGAAGTGAGTTCAGTAAGTGTGAGAATAGATTGGGCTAAAACGGATGGCGTCTGCCCTTCTGCTAACGGAGGAGGTCTGTCATACCACGAAGAAACATCTTTCACCTTGCAGGCACCGGGCCTAACTCAACCACTTGCTATTCCGGGAACTTGGACTGGCAATGTATCGATAGCAAACTCGGTAATCACCACATTCACCACTGGATCTGCAATACCGCCCGGTCCTGGCACTCCGGTTTCTGGAACCTTTGGGTCAAACCCGAATAACATGGGCAACTTCGTAGGAACCTCTGCCATAGGAACATGGAACGTTACAGCTACAGATGCGGCTAATTCGGATCCACTGGTAGTAGGATACATGAACCTTACAGTAACGACTACGCCAGATGTAACAAACCCTGTTTTTTCTAATGCGCCTGGTAACTTCAATGTCAATACGGATCCCAACAATTGTACAGCAGTGGTTACGTGGCCAGCTATTTCTGCAACAGATCTGTGCGGTATTCAGTCAGTGGTTCAAACCGCAGGTCTCCCAAGTGGAAGTGCTTTCCCAATTGGTGTTACAACTAATACCTTCAGAGCAACAGATAACTATGGTAGAATTAGTGATCACACGTTTACGGTGACCGTATCTGATGCGCAACCACCTGTATTGAGTTGCCCTGCGGATATTCAGGTAAATGCTCCAGCGGGTAATTGCTCTGCCAATGTTACGTACACAACTCCTGTTGGCACAGATAACTGCCCCGGAACATCAACCTCACAACTGGCAGGTCTTGCCAGTGGGGCAACCTTCCCAATTGGTTCTACCGCAGTAAGCTTTAGGGCTACAGATGCAGCAGGTAATATCACCAATTGCAACTTCACGGTAGAGGTGCTGGATATTGAAGATCCGCAGATCAACTGTCCTAACAACATTTCGGAGTTGTCAACGCTCTCCAATTGCGGTTCTGTCATTAACTACGCTACACCAGTTGGCACAGATAACTGCCCTGGAGTTTCAACAGTGATCACTGCTGGTTTTCCTTCTGGTTCTCCTTTTCCAGAAGGAACCACTACGGTTACTTATTTGACGATTGATGCTTCTGGCAATCAAAATGATTGCTCATTCACAGTCACGATCGATCCGGTTCCTAATGGCGACATGAGCATACCTCCAGCATCGGTCTGTCAGGGTGAAACAACAGAGATTACTTTCAATTTCACTTCCGGTACAGGACCATACAACATATCTATAACGGATGGTGTTTCTGTTTTTAACGTTAACGGGGTTGAAACAGGCGATACATACACTGTAACGCCACCAACCACAGTAACATACAGCTACGTTAGTATTCAGGATGCTTCGGGATGCGTGAGAACTTCGGGTTTTGATGGAACAGCATCTGTCGTTGTAACACCTATTCCAATAGTTTCTTTCACAGGTCTTGATGCAGTTTACTGCGAAACTGATGCTGATGTAACGCTTACTGGTAATCAGAATGGTGGATTGTTCTCTGGAACAGGTGTGACAGATCTTGGTGGTGGCTCCGCAACGTTCAGTCCATTGGCAGCAGGGCCTACAGGACCATACAGCATTACATATGAGTTTACTGATATTAATAACTGTACCGATTCAGATGTTCAGCAGGTTTTTGTGGATGATCAACCAGTTGCAAATGCTGGAACTGGAGGTTCAGAATGCGACCTCGATTTTACATTTAACGCGGTTCCATCGGTAGGCGTGGGAACTTGGACAACGATCAGTGGCCCAGGTCTTCCATTCTTCTCAAACATCAATAGCGCTACTTCTATCGTTCAAGTCTCTGCCCCTGGAACATACGTTTTCCGTTGGACAGAGGTGAACGGGGAATGCTCTGATTGGGACGAGATCACTGTTGTTTTTCAAGAAATTCCAGTGGCTAATGCAGGTTTTGGCGGTGGTGAGTGCGACCTTGACTTCGTTTTGGGTGCCACACCTAGCGTAGGTGTAGGAACTTGGACCGCTACCGGACCTGGGTCAGCAAACTATTCACCATCAGCTAACGACCCTAACGCAACCGTAACGGTAGATGCTTACGGTACTTATGTTTTCACTTGGACTGAGGATAATAACGGTTGTACGGATGATGCATCTATCACAGTAACGTTTGATGAACTTCCGGTTGCCAACGCTGGGGCAGGAGGAGATGAGTGCGACCTCGGGTTCACTTTCAGTGGTACCACAACGGTAGGTTTAGGAGTTTGGACCGCTGTTGGTCCTGGGGCGGCAACGTTCAATGCGCCAAATAGTCCAACTTCCAATGTTACGGTTAGTAATTATGGTACGTACACATTCACATGGACTGTAACCAATGGCAACTGCGTGTCAGTAGATCAAGTAAGCGTTAATTTCTATGAGCAACCAGTTGCCGATGCAGGTTCGGGTGGCGATGAGTGTGATCTGGATTTTACGTTCTCTGCAGAATCGAGTGTAGGTAGTGGACAATGGACATATACTGGTCCGGGAGTTGCTGTCTTTGCAGATGACGCTGACCCGAATACCGATGTTGCCGTAGATACTTACGGACCGTACAATTTTACTTGGACGGAGACAAACGGAACCTGTTCTGATAGCGAGTCGATTTTGGTCAACTTCTATGAGCAGCCATCGGCTGATGCTGGAACAGGTGGAGATGAGTGTGACCTTGACTTCTCCTTGACCGGAACAGCTTCTGTTGGAGTAGGGCTTTGGACAGCTTCTGGACCCGGTGTTGCAACGTTTGTAAACGATCTGTCAGCTTCAACAGATGTTACTGTGTCCACTTATGGTACTTATGTATTCACTTGGACGGAGATCAGTGGAACATGTACAGATGCTGCCTCTGTAACAGTTAATTTTTACGAGCAACCTGTGGCAGTTGCAGGGCAGGGTGGCAGTGAGTGCGACCTCGACTTCCTACTCCAAGCATCGCCAAGTGTTGGCTCTGGTCAGTGGTCGTTGAGTAATGGGCCAGGAAACGCCACATTCAATAACTCAAGCTCACCGATAGCGTTGGTTACTGTAGATACTTACGGGGTATATGAGTTTGAATGGACTGAGACAAACGGTACTTGTGTTGATAGTCGCACAACAACAGTTAGTTTCTTCGAGCAACCAGTTGCAAATGCGGGTGTTGGAGGTGAAGTATGTGTTCTTGACTTCGGTTTATCTGCCGTTCCGAGTGTCGGTTTTGGACTTTGGACAGCATCTGGCCCGGGCACCGCTACATTTACAGATGACACAGACGCTAATGCAACCGTTACTGTTTCTCAGTCTGGTTCGTATACGTTCACATGGACCGAAACAAACGGCTCTTGTTCCGATGATGCCTCCGTGCAAGTATCCTTCTTCGACCAACCAGTTGCAGATGCTGGAACTGCTGTAGATCAATGTGATCTGAATTTCACTTTTAATGGTGTTGCTAGTTTCGGTACGGGAACTTGGACCTATACTGGGCCAGGAGTCGCGTTCTTCACCAACCCTAATAGCGCCACGGCCTCCGTTTCGGTAGATACTTACGGTTCTTACGATTTTACTTGGACAGAAGTAAACGGAGTTTGCTCCGATGCAGCGAGTATCACGGTGAATTTTTATCAGCAGCCGATTGCCAACGCAGGACAAGGTGGCTCAGAGTGCGATCTTGATTTCGAACTTGATGCTACTCCTTCTGTAGGTGTCGGTGTTTGGATCTACTCTGGACCAGGAACCGCTGTTTTCAGTCCTTCAGATGCTGACCCTGATGCGGTTGTTACTGTCGATGCTACTGGCCAGTACACTTTTACTTGGACAGAAGACAATAATGGTTGCATAGATTCTGAAGATGTTGTTGTGGATTTCAATCCACTTCCAACAGTATCATTCAGCGGTTTAGCTGCTACTTATTGTATAGATCAAACAACTGCGGTTCCGCTTACAGGATCGCCAGCTGGCGGTACGTTTAGCGGATTGGGAATCAGCGGAAATAGTTTTGTTCCATCCATTGCCGGGGTCGGAACGATATTCATTACTTACACCTATACCGATGGAAATGGGTGTACAAACAGCCAACAACAAACCGTAGATGTTAACGGACTTCCATCCGTTTCTTTTACTGGCTTGTCTGCTGCGTACTGTGAGGATGATGCCAATGCATATACGCTTGTTGGTGTTCCTGCTGGCGGTACTTTCAGTGGTTTGGGCATCTCCGGAGACGACTTTATACCATCAAATGCTGGAGATGGGTCATGGACAATAGAGTACACCTACACAGACCCTTTCGGTTGCACGAATTTCGATGAGCAACAGGTCACTGTTAATCAGCTTCCCGTGGTTTCGTTCACTGGTCTTGCCCTGTCATATTGCGAAAATGCCTCTAGTGCCAACTTGGTCGGTTCGCCCGCTGGAGGAGTGTTTAGCGGAACTGGAATAATCGGTTCGCAGTTCAGCCCGGTAGCTGCTGGTGTTGGTGTTCACTCAATAGATTACACCTACACTGACGGGAATGGTTGTACCAATGTTTCTACCCAACAAGTAACCATTAATGAAGTTCCATTACCGGTAATATCACCAAGTGGTGTTTCTGAAATCTGTGATGGTGAAAGTCTGTTGCTTGATGCAGGAGCTGGTTATTCCATCTATAACTGGAGTAATAATACCAGCGGCCAAACCACATTGGTAAGTCAGGCTGGTACGTACAATGTAATCGTGATAACTGCAGCAGGTTGTGCTGGTACATCAGCGCCAGTTCAGGTAGTTGTTAATCAACCTCCAACCGTTGATCTAGGAAATGATACAACTATCTGTACAGCCCAATCACTCACAATTGATGCAGGAAATTCAGGGTCTACTTTCTCATGGTCTACCTTTGAGATCACACAGTCAATTACAGTAACCACCACAGGAGCTTACACTGTTCAGGTAACAGATGGTAATGGCTGTACGGGTACAGACAATATTGCTGTTACAGTTAGTGATCTTTTGGATCCTGTAATTGTAGCCAACGGGCCATTGAGTTTCTGTGATGGTGAGAACGTAACGTTGGATGCGGGTGCTGGATACGATACATATCTGTGGGGTACTGGTGAGACGACTCAGTCCATTACAGTAAGTACCTCTGGAGTTGTAGAGGTTCAGGTTTGGGATGAGTTTGGTTGCGCAGGATCAGATGATGCCATAGTTTCTGTGCTGCAATTACCTAATGCGGTAATCAATCCAGCCGGACCGATCTCAATTTGCGAAGGAGATACTGTTATCCTTTCAGCAACCAACAACTTCGCATCGTACAGTTGGAATCCTGGAAATGAGTCAAGCTCCACGATACAAGTGTACGAATCAGGCACTTTTGAAGTGACCGTAGAAGACCCTAACAACGGATGCGAGAGTACTTCAGCACCGGTTCAGGTAATCGTAAATACCGTCATTGCTCCATTCATTGTTCCAAGTGGAGATACTGAGTTCTGTCAAGGTGAAAGTGTTAGTCTTTCGGTAGAACCAGGTCCATACACATCCATACTTTGGACAAGCGGTTCCACTACCCCCTCGATAGTGGTTACCCAAACTGGAGATTATGGAGTTACAGTTATAGATGCCAACGGTTGTTTGGACAGTACTTTGGCCGGAAGTCCGATCTTTATAGAAGTTTGGGATCCGCAGCCAATTGCTCAACAACAGGGAGATAGCGTGGTCGTTACCAACGGTCCGTTCAACTCATATCAATGGTATCTGAACGGAGCGCCAGTTCCAGGAGCTACCAGTTCAGTATATGAGCCTGCCGTAAGCGGAAACTACCTTTGCGAGGTTACAGACGAAAACGGTTGTATAGGCACATCATTCAATGTAGAATTTACGTTTACTGGAATTGTTGATCTCGAATCGATCTATCACATTGAGGTTTATCCGAACCCAACGGATGCCAGTGTATTTGTAAACATCGTTTTCGATACGCAATTGGATGCCGTATTTGAGTTGAGAGATATGACAGGAAGAAGCGTGATGAATGACAAGTCGTTGTTCAATGTCTCATCTACTATTCAGGAATTTGACCTTACCAACGTAAGCGCTGGAATGTACTATATGAACATTAGGACAGCCGCAGGTCTTTTGGTGAAACCGATCATAAGGCGGTAGCACGTATAGTTTTGTTCGTTGTAAAGGGCACCAGTAATGGTGCCCTTTTTTCGTCAGGTGTAACACTTGAAACAGTGATTCGAAAAATCTTACTTTAGTCGATGGAAAATTGAGTTATTTTGCCAAGCTAACCCCGAATACACTTCTATGATGAAAAACTATACTAGAGCGTTAACGTTTGCTATCGTAACGTTGTTCTGTTTCAACGGTTTTGCCCAAACCGTTTCTCGTTCTTACGTTGCGCCCAATTCGGTCAGTATTGACGGGGTAAGTAACTACGGATTTGCATTGCCTTCCGTATCCTTCTCACAGGGTGATTTTACCGCAGGTTGCGAAGTTACAGATGTTGATGTCGTCATTTCGTGGGCCAAAACAGCAGGTACGTGTACCTCGCCTACTGGAGGACCCTCGTTTCACGCAGAAACTTCGTTCAGGGTCAATGGACCAACCAACACTGAGATTCTTGCTTTGCCGGGAACTTGGAGTGGAAATGTCTCAACAAGTTCTGTGGTCACTACATTCAGTCAGCAAGCTCCTACTATTCCTTCTGGAACACCAGTTACTGGCACGTTTCGTCCAAACAATGGAAACCTGAACACGTACAATGGTCTTTCTCCGTTTGGTGCTTGGAATTTAGATGCGGGTGACAACGGAGCAGGAGACCCACTGTGTGTAAATTATTACGAAGTTAGAATTACCACTGCCCCGGATAATACCGCCCAACGTTAAGTCTTCCAGCTAATATTACTGTTAATGCCGATCCAGGTTCATGTACGAGTGTTAGCTGGACCCAGTTACGGCCAATGACCTGTGTGGTGCTACTGTTACTCAACTATCTGGGCCTGTTAATGGTGGTTTGTTTTCAACGGGTGTTTCTACTGTATCATTTCAAGCAGTGGGATCCGTTTGGTAATACCACAACCCAGAGTTTCACTGTAACAGTAGTGGATAACCAAAATCCGGTCATAACTTGTCCGGAACTGTATTTGCTGGCTGTAATACTACTGTTGCTTACCCTTTACCCACTGCAACAGACAACTGCTCAGGAGTTCAAAGTGAATTTGGTCAGTGGTCCTGCTTCTGGAGGAACATTCGCGCCAGGTACTACAACGGTTACTTACGAAGCAGTTGACGCGTCAAGTACGGCTTCATGCTCTTCGATGTTATTGTTGATACGCCTTCAACTGACCCAACATCCATTACCGCTAGTACAACCACTGTTTGCGCTGGAGAACCAGTTTCGCTTACGGTTAACGGTATCTCTAGGTACTAACGCGCAATGGCTGTGGTATGTAGGAAGTTTGCTGGTGGATCAATTTCAGTCAACTTTGACCACTACTACTTACTATGTTCGTGCCGTTGACCTTGCAACGCAACAGCTTGCGTTAGCCAGTTGAGTCAATGTTACCGCTGCCCGCCAGTAGGATTCAGCGGTATTACTAGTCCGGGTGCATGTGGTTCTGCAGATGGAACAATAACAGCGGTCTCGTGGAGGCACAGCTCCTTACACATACGTTTGGAGCAATGGTGGAGCAGGAGCTACGACGTTGGGCCATCAGCCGGACCATATGAAGTGACTGCAATGATGCTAATGGTTGTTCAGACTTCTCTTCTGTTTCGTTGAACATCCTGGAGCATCTGTTGTTACGCTTACTAGTGATGATCAGGTAATTTGTGAAGGAGATGCCGTTGCCGCTTTTACCGCTGTTGGGGCGTTTCAGTATCAATATTTTATCAATGGTTCACCTGTAAGTGCTCAGAACCCATTTACAACAACTTCGCTTCAAAAATGGAGATAACGTGTATGTTGTGGAACAGACTTTAACTTCTGTTCATTCACTTCTCCTGGTCTTGCTTTATTGTTAATCAGGTGCCTGAAATTGTGGAAACCGTTTCAGACCCTTCAGCATGCGCACTATCTGACGGTACAATTTTTACTGTTTCTTGCAGGGGCTTGCCATACACTTATGCTTGCGCAATGGTTCAATTGCGCCAAACATCAGTGGATTACCAGCTGGTCCATGTTCTTGATGTAACAGATGATAACGGTTGTACGACTTCAGAGACATATGCCTGAACGACCTGGCGCTCTGCCTGTGACTTTGTCGAGCAGCGAGGACCCGACAAATGAGATTTGTGCAGTGAGAGCTGCTGTCCACAGCTTCTGTCTCTGTTGACTATGAATTTAACATTCGTTGGAAAACACAACCTACGTTACAACTGCATTGGTCGATGGTGAGTCAGTAGTGGCAACTGGAACAGATGGTAACAACTGTACCGCCAATTAGCAACATTATCATACTGATTGTTAATCCAGGTCCAATTGTTTGATTGTTGACGATGCTGATACGACCATCTGTATCGGCTGTGAGCCATCATTCTTCGCGTCTGCAATAACTTATGAGTTCTTCGTTGAGTTTCTCAAGGACCAGCAAGTTCAACATCACTGTTTGTAATGTCTTCTTTGACGGATGGTCAGGTAGTAACGGTAGTTGGAACAGAAATGCCTGTGACGTGGAAAGTGCACCGATCACAGTTACTGTTAATCCGAGTCCAACCATTGTACTACTAACACCTCAGACCCAACTTCTTGTGGTGCTAGCGATGGTGCGATAACTGCCGAAGCATCTGTGGAACTCCAGGATATACTTACACTTGAGTAATGGAGGTGCAGGGGCCCAACACTTGCTTTCTTAAATGCTGGAAACTATTTGTCTTTGCTACTGATGATGCAGGTTGTACTGCTTCTAAGCGCTTCTCTGAGTGATATAGTCTGCAACCCTTGACCTTTCGCGATTCCGATGATATCATTTATGGAGGAGAGTCTGTAACCTTCACTGGAACTGAGCAACCACTTATGTTTTTACGTAAACGGAGTTCAGGTATCTACAAACAATCCTTATGTAACGGATTCGTTGCTGACGGAGATATCATTGTGGTATTAGGACTTGACACACAGTTATGTGCCGCTACAAAGTGTTATGTTGTTCATCCTGAGGTACGGTGTAACTCGCGCATCAATCCATCAAGCTGTGGGGCTTCAGATGGTGTTGCGAATATTGTCACCTCTGGAGGCGTTCCGGCAGTTATCTATGGACTGATGGTCAAACGACTCCGAATGCTGTTGATCTAGCTGCTGGTGCGTACGCGGTAACTGTTACAGACGTAAATGGTTGTCAGGCTTCAGATGCTGTGTCTTTGAGCGATCCGGGAGGTTTCACTATTGCATTAGCTGCTTCTCCATCCGATCTGGTTATCTGCGATGGAACTGAGATTGAATTCACTGCAAGTTCTTCTGGAACGAATACCTTCGAATTCTTTGTGGATGGTGTTTCAGCAGGATCTACAAACCCGTTTGTAACCAGTTCTATTGTTGATGGGCAAACAGTGGTTGCTGTTGGAACGGATGCAAATAACTGTACAGCCACAAGTAATGGATTTACCTATCAGGTAATTCCGGTTCCTGCGGTCACTCTTACATTGCCAACCATTGCGTGTTCGAACGATGATCCCGTTTTCATGACAGGTGGTTCGCCTGCAGGTGGCGATTATACTGTTGATTACAACGGTACAGTGATCATTGGAGATCTTTTCTTCCCAGACCTTGCAGGGGTTGGGGCGATCAATGTCGATTACACCTACACTGCAGGAAATGGATGCGCAACAACTGCTTCTGAAGATTACGTTGTTTTGCAAGCACCTCAGATTGACTTGGGTAATGACACCACTGTTTGTGCTATCAATCTTGATGCAGGCCCTGGTTACACAAGTTATGTGTGGACACCAACCAATGAGGTTACTCAAGCAATTGATGTTGATCTAACGGGTGTTTATGAGGTTACCGTTGTTGATGCTAATGGATGTACAGGTACAGATGCCATCGGTGTTACCGTTAATCCTATTCCTGTGCCAACAGTTACTCCGAATGGTATTGTGGAGTTCTGTATAGGTGATTCTGCTGTACTTGTTGCTGCTGGCGGTTACACTACTTACGATTGGTCTACAGGTTCGAACACCGAAACAACGACCGTGTATACTTCTGGTACCGTTACACTTACAGTAACGAATGTATTCGGATGTTCTGCAACAGAGGAAATCGTTACTGTGGTTAATGAGCCCCAGAATCCTCCAGTTATCACGGCAAGTGGGCCGTTGGAATTCTGCGTTGGAGGTTCCGTAACACTCGATGCTGGCCCAGGTTACGCATCTTACCTGTGGAGTCATGGTTCAACTACTCAAGCAGTTAATATCATCGAATCAGGACAATACACGGTTATTGTACTTGATGGAAACGGCTGTATTGATAGTTCATTGGTGGGCTTCCCAACGTTGGTCACTGTTTGGGATCCTGAACCGATTGTACAAGAATCTGGCGATGTGTTGACAGTGACAAATGCTACTGACTTTACTAGCTTCCAGTGGTTCCTGAATGGAAACCCGATACCTGGAGCAACTTCAAGTTCTTATGATATCAACCCGACAGGAAGCGGAAACTATTTGGTTTGCGTTACTGACGGAGAAGATTGCGAAGGTTGTTCATTCATTTATGAGATGAGCTGCTGTGTTGGAATTGAGGAAGTTAACTTCGATGGAGATGTGAGCGTTTACCCGAATCCGAACAACGGTGATTTCACTGTGGAGGTTGAATTGACTCAACAGCGTCAGTTAACCATTGGGTTGTATGACATGGTTGGTAAGCAAGTATGGCTTGATGACGCTATTGGAAACACAAGCCAATTACGTAAGCAATACGATATCGCGCAATTGCCAGATGGAGTTTATTTCCTACGCGTATTTGCTGATAACCAAATGACCGTATATAAGCTGATCAAGCAGCAGTAAGTATCTGAGACTAAAAAGAAAGCCCCGCCAATTTTGGCGGGGCTTTCTTTTTTTACGGTTGATTGATCCTGACTTTTAACCTCGCAGATGATAAGCCTTCGGTTGAACAAATGTTCTTATGCCTGCATGAGAAAGAGTAGATCCAAGGCCAGAAGCGCCACGTCCGCTCCACGGAACGTTTGGACTTACACGATCACAACAGTTCCAATAAACGGTACCAGAATTAAGTTGATCCATCAACTCGAGCGCTCTTGCTTCATCTTGCGTGTACACCGCAGATGTTAGTCCGTAGGGAGTATCTAACATCAGCGAGATCGCCTCGGCATCATTCTTTACTTTTTGTATACCGATTATCGGTCCAAAGCTTTCATCCATCATTACTTTCATTGAATGGTCTACATTCGAAAGCACGGTCGGCTCATAGTAATATCCGCTCCGCTCAGCGTGTTTTCCTCCAGCAAGTAGTTGTGCTCCTTTTGCAGTTGCATCAGCAACTTGATCATCCAATACAGCCAATTGTTGAGGCCTTGTTAGTGGACCGATAAACGTTCCTTCTTCGGTAGGTTCTCCCAATTTCATTGTCTTGGCCTCTTCTAAAAAAGCAGTTACATATTCATCGTAGATATTCTCATGAACATAGATACGCTCAACAGCGCAGCAACTTTGACCGTTATTGTAAAAAGCTCCTTCTACCCCAGCCGCTGCAGCCGATTTTAAATCCACATCTTCGCACACGTACATTGGATCTTTTCCACCTAGCTCCAATCCGATCGGCACAAGTTTACCTGCCACTCGTTCAGCAATGTATTTTCCAGTATTGTAAGAACCCGTAAAGAAGTAACCGTTCAATGGTAGTTCCAATAAGGCTTCTCCTGCTTCGCGAGCGCCTACAACTACTTGGAAAACATCTTTAGGAACACCAGCTTGCCACAGCATTTCTGCCATGTTCATTCCTGTAAGCGTGCTGAATTCAGACGGTTTATAAAGAACTGCGTTACCACCGATCAAAGCTGGAATGAACACGTTCATACCTACAAGGATAGGGTAGTTCCAAGCAGAAATATTGGCAATCACACCTAGAGGCTCGTAAACGATCTTTTCCCTTGTTGCACCTTCGGTTACTGCCCATTCCTCAGCAAGATATTTTGTGCTATTCTCAACAAAATATTGGCTTCTGCCAACTCCTCCGTTTATTTCTCCTTTTGCTTGACCGAGCGGCTTTCCTACCTCAGAAGTTAGATCTGCTGCTATCTTGTCTGCGTTGGCAAGCATCAATTCATTGAATTTGGCAATGCATGCTATCCGCTCTTTCAGCGGAACCTTTGCCCATTTTTTCTGGGCAATTTTTGCAGATTCGAACTTGGCCTGAATGCTTGCTGCGTTGTCTTCTGCAACTTCTTTGATGACCGCTTCCGTAGCGGGATTGATGATTTTCATTTATCTGTTTTAGCGAATGATAGAAACGTGTTGATTATCTTGAACTCGTCAATGAGTTTATTGCCCATGGTGTGAAAGAACTCTGGATGCCATTGAACACCCAGGATCTTACCCGGCTCAGAGTTTTCGTGAATGAAAGCCTCTAGAATTCCATCTTCTAGGCAGTAAGCCTGTGGAATAAGTCCTTTTCCAATGTCTTTGGCGGCCTGATGGTGAACGGAATTCACCATTGGATTTTGGGATTCAGAGTAGAGACTTTCTAAGAATGAGCCAGGTTCAAACCGAATACCGTGATGAACGTGATCGTACTCAACTGCATCGCGGTGTTTGATGCTGTTCGGACGTTGCGTTTCGATGTCTTGAAAAAGAGTTCCTCCGTAATACGCATTCATGAGTTGAAACCCTCTACAGATACCCAAAACCGGTTTTTCCTCCTTCAGGAAAAGGTCCATCAACTCTAATTCATATTCGTCTCGTATTCTATCTCCTAGCCATCTACCAATTGGTTTTTCTCCATACGATTCCGGAGCGAGATCTGCTCCGCCCTGAAGGACCAGTCCGTCCATTTCCTTGATGATGGCCAGCTTTTCGGCCTTTGGCAATTCAGGGATCAGTACTGGCATAACTCCAGGTTGTGCAATGTAAGCCGCCATGTCGTTTTCGAGGTACGAAAGCGTTTTTGGTCCGAAGGTTGTCCTATCCAGATCAGGATGAAAAAAGCACGCAGAAACTCCGATTTTGATCATGTGGCAAAGATAGGTTTGCAATAGGTCGATAGATGCTGCGTTGGTTAACTTTATCGCCAATGAGATTGCTCGGATTCATATTCTTTTTCTGTAGCGTTTGCCTCCAGGTTTCAGCTCAGAAGTTGAAATGGGAGCAGACCACGGTCAACTTCGGAACTGTTCGGGATTGGAACAGCCCGCCAGCAACATTTACATTTACGAATAGTGGAAAAGAAAGGCTGATGTTTCTGCCTCAGAAGCATACGAGGGATGTAATGGTTCAGTATCCCAATAGAGCTATTCAGCCTGGCGAAACCGGAGAGATAGTGATCATCTATTACACTGCTGAAACTGGCCCTTTCAGCAGAACAGTTGAGATTTACACGAACGCTTCTAACAAGGCCGAACAGCTTGTTGTAAAAGGAAATATTAAGACGATATATGCGAATGCGCTCACTGCCTGTCCATCATTTCAAGAATCTGCTCCAGTTAGACAATCCGAACCGAACGTTGTTCAAGTTGTAGATGCTTCTACAAACAGACCGATTCCTAATGCGCAGGTGGAAATATTGGATCGAGGGATACGCAAAGCCATAAATGGAACAAACTTAGACGGAGTTGCAGTGAACTGGATAGAACCTGATAATTACATCGTTATAGCTTCGAAAGATGGGTACGATCGATTGGAAGAGAATGTGACTTTCACCAAGCGGAATCGTTCGCATGTGGTTTACCTTAAACGAACACCATCTGAAACTGAGGAGCCTTTAGTTGAGGTTGCGGCCGATGCGGAAAAATACCGGAACGAATTAGCGTCAGTAAAGCCTAGACAATCCAAAATTGTTCCCGACAAGTTTGACGAACCGGTAGCAGAACAACCGATTGACCTTGGAATCAACACGAATGAACAGTTTGCCGAAGAAGTAGAAGAAACTCCGTTGCAGGAATTCGACCTTGGTATCACAACCAACGATGTTCTTGCAGAAGAAATCGCTGAAGCATCTGCAGAGCCAGAGAGCCTAAACACAAGTTCGAATGATCAATGGAATCAGCCCGTTGCGGCATCTATTGAAACAGCAGAAATTCCAGAGATGCCGTTAGAGGAACTTGACCTTGGTATCAATTTGAATGATCAGCTTGATGAATTGAATACGAAAGAGCCTGAAATGACGGTAGAACAGCAGGTTGAAGCTGCTTTAGCTGAAGCCGAATCTGCAACCGAAAGTGAATTATCGGGATCTGAAGAAGAACCTGAATTTTCGTCAGAACGATATCGACCCAATAATGTCCTGTTACTATTGGATGTGTCTGGTTCTATGAATGATGATGGAAAGATGGATAAACTCAAATCGTCTATACGAAGATTGGTTCTAATGCTTCGTGAAGTGGATGTGCTGACCATGATTGCGTATAATTCAACTTCTTGGGAAGTGTTACCCCCAACACCAGTTGCCGATAATTTGGCCATTATTGCTTTGGTCGATAGCCTGAAGCCGTACGGATATACGAATGGTGTAAAGGGAATGGAATCTGCTTACCAGAGTTTAGAACGCCAATTGATAGTGGGAGGGAATAATCAGCTCATCATTGCCACAGACGGAAAATTCAATTCCTCCAAATTCTCAGAAAAGGAAGCTTTACAATTGGTTAAAGACAATTCCGATAAGGGAATTGTGTTGTCCATTATCGGGTTTGGAGACGACAAGGAAGCTGGAAGGTTGATGAAGAAGTTAGCTGGTTCAGGAGGCGGAAGCTTTCTGCAGGTTAACACGGATGAAGATCCTACAGAACTCTTGGCGGAAGAGATCAAGCTTCGTTCGCACAAATAAAAAAGCCGATACATTTCTGTATCGGCCTTCAAACTCAATTTTGCGTAAGATCAATGGTTATGACCATCACCCTCATGATGCTCAGCAGGTGCTTCAGCAGGAGCGTTTACAACTCCTTTGATCGTAAGTACCTTGGTTGCTTCAGTAGCGTTTGATGTTAAAGTAACGGTCTTGGTAAAGTTTCCAGTACGCTTTGTGTCATAATGAACTTTTATCTCAGCAGAGGCACCTGGTGCGATAGGTTCTTTTGGCCATTCTGGAGTGGTGCAACCGCATGACCCTTTTGCGTTAGAGATGATCAATGGCTCAGTTCCAGAGTTCTTGAATTTGAAAACTCGGTTACCATCAGAACCATTCTCAATGGTGCCGTAGTCTAGTGTTTCCGTTTCAAATTCAAACGCAGCTCCCGAAGTTTTGGCATCTTGAGCAACGGCAAAAGTTGTTGTTGCGAAAAGCGCAATCAAAGCAAAAAATGTGTTTTTCATTGTTGTAAGGTTAAGTTCAATTTTCTTTAGCAATTATGATGCCGAGGCGCAAATGTCGCAGAAATTAATGACATACCGCTTCAAACTTCCCTTTAACCTTTATTCGAATCCCAGAAGTTGTGTCAACGTTGCATTTCGTACGCGGCTCTTTCCAAATCTTCACGATGGTCTGGATGGGCAATTTCTGTTAGGAGCTTTGCCCGCTCTGCCAAAGTTTTTCCATAAAGATTGGCAACACCATACTCGGTTACCAAATAATGTACATGGGCCCGTGTGGTTACCACGCCAGCTCCCGACTTTAGCACAGGAACAATCTTGCTTTCTCCACTTTTAGTGGTGGATGGCAGTGCAATGATCGGCCTCCCTCCTTCAGAAAGCGAGGCTCCACGGATAAAATCCATCTGTCCACCAACGCCAGAGTAAATTCGGTGACCAATGCTGTCTGCGCAAACCTGACCCGTTAGATCCACCTCAATGGCGCTGTTTATGGCTGTTACTTTTGGGTTACGACTAATGACTCGCGCATCGTTCACGTATTCAGAAGAAAGCAGATTTACCAGAGGGTTATCGTCAATGAAATCATAGATCGATCGGCTGCCCATTACAAAGGAGGAAATGATCTTTCCAGGGTGTTTCTTCTTGTACCGTCCAGTTATCACACCTTTTTCTACCAACGGAAGAATACCGTCAGAGAACATTTCGGTATGAATACCGAGATCCTTGTGATTGCCAAGGGCAGCAAGAACAGCATTGGGAATGTTGCCAATACCCATTTGTAGCGTAGCGCGATCTTCAACTAACTCTGCAATGTTTCTCCCAATTGATAATTCGGTTTCTGTCAGTTTTCCAGATTCCACTTCTGGAATTGGCTCATCGAATTTCACCAGATGGTTGATGTTGCCAATGTGAATGAGGCCATCTCCGTGTGTTCTGGGAATGTATTTGTTTACTTGTGCGATGACTGTT
The DNA here is from genome assembly GCA_018402015.1 of Flavobacteriales bacterium. Taxonomy (GTDB): domain Bacteria; phylum Bacteroidota; class Bacteroidia; order UBA10329; family UBA10329; genus UBA10329. The sequence continues at coordinate 17,377 of JAGYJL010000046.1, forward strand.
TTGGCCGCTAAAACAGCCGCTAGTGAAACGTCTACGGAAGGTCCTAAAGAGCAATACCCATGCTCATCTGGAGGAGAAACCGAGATCAGCGCTACATCAATAGGAAGAGTTCTGCTGCTAAACAGACGAGGAATTTCACTGAGAAAAACCGGTATATAACTTCCGTGTCCGTGTTGTATGGACTTTCGGATGTTTGGCCCAACGAACAGACATTTCACCTTAAAAGCCTCTACCGAATCGTCAGCGTAAGGAGCTGCACCTTCTGTATGAATCTGATAAATGGTCACATCGCGTAACTCATCCTTTCTTTCAAAAAGTTTTTGAATGAGGTGTTGTGGTGCGGCTGCAGCGGAATGAATGAAGATGCTATCGCCCGATCGGATATTTGCGACAGCGCTTTCGGCAGAGATACTCATGGTCCGAAGTTACAGTACCACAGGTTCTGGACAAAGTGTAAGATAGAATTCGGAATCGGCCTCTGTGGAAACACCGATGAAATCGCCAGAGCAGTCCATCATATCAGCAATGATCTGATAGTGTAAATGAGGCGACCAGTTACCATTTTCGGCAGGGGAACCGATAGCAGCAAAGCTTTCCCCTGGTTTCAATTTTTTTCCGGGATACAATCCAATTAGAGATTGGCGATTGAGGTGACCGTAAAGTGTAAAGAACGGTTGTTTCTCAAGCACGTGCTGTAAAATGATGGTTGGACCATAATTACCGATTCCCGCATTGTCAGCAAAACTATGAACCACTGCATCTAAAGGAGCATAAACGGGAGTTCCTACTTCCATCCAAATATCCACGCCCAAGTGAATGCAGCGCTCATCCTCGTCCTCTCCAAATAGAGACGGATTTATGCGATAAGCAGTGCGTTTTTCAGCATAACCACCAATGGCTGCAACCTTGTTTTCGGCAGCTAAGGTCTGCTTTATGACCTGCCAGCACAGATCAGCATTGTTTGGGTCTATCTTGGAAACGATATTGTCGGAATCTGAGAGATGGAGTTCAAACGTATTCTCCAGCGATAGTGGCGGTTGAATGACACACGAGAATTTATCTCGATGCGCATTCAACAACACTTTCAGCTTTTCACCTTTTAGATGCAGATTCTCCTTCACTGAATTTCGTTTATCAACTCAATCCGTAAGAATCATAGTGCCTTTTTGTACAAGGCAAGGAACTCGTTTCTAGAAACAGGTTTCGGATTATTCGGATGGCAGAAATCGGCAAAAGCAAGGTCGGCCAACGGCTCCAAATGTTCTTCTTTCACATCAATTCCTGATAAACGGGTTGGTAAACCTAATCGCTCATTCAACTTGAAAAGTTCATCGATCAGCTGAGTTCCGTTACCATTCTTCAGTCCGAACGCGTTGGCCATGGATTCAAATCTGTCTTCAAATCCTGGAAGATTGAATTCCATACCATACGGAAGGTTGACCGCATTGGCCAAACCATGGTGCGTATCTAACATTTGCGAAAGTGGATGCGCCAACGAATGCACAACGCCCAGACCTTTTTGGAAAGCCACGGCTCCCATCAAACTCGCAAGCATCATATCTGCGCGAGCTTGCTCATCTTGTCCATCGTGCGTAGCCTTTTCAATTGACTTAGCCACCAATTTGATTCCTTCCAATGCAATACCATCACACATTGGGTGATAGTTTTTGGCCACATACGCCTCCATGTTATGCGTTAGCGCATCCATTCCAGTTGCAGCGGTAACAAAAGGAGGAAGTCCAAATGTTAAGGACGGATCGGCAAAAACACGGCTTGCCAACAATTTTGGAGAGAAAAGGATTTTCTTCTGATGCGTCTCGTCATCGGCAATAATGGCACTTCTACCCACTTCACTTCCGGTTCCACTTGTAGTAGGAACGGTCACGAAATAAGGCACATCCTCAGTAACGTATTGATCGCCACCGATCAAGTCATCATAGTCAAAAAGATCACGATGATGATTAATGGCCAAGGCAATGGCGCGAGCCACATCCAATCCTACACCACCACCAACTCCAACAATGCTATCGCAATCAGCTCCAGCAAAGGCCGCCTTTCCGTTCAGAACATCCGATTTTACCGGATTCTTGTGCATTTCTGCATAAACAGTAGGAGCAAGACCTGCTTTTTTCATGTCGTCAATGATCTGAAGAAAGAAAGGAAGCGTGGCCACAATCGGGTCTGTAACGACCAACGGTCTCAGTTTTCCTTGTTCTTTAAGATGTTGAGGAAGCTCATGGATTGAACCTGAACCGAATCGGATTACCGTTGGGAAATTGAATTGAACTACTTGACTCATTTTAGTTTTATAACAGGAGATTTTGAAGGTGTAAAGCTAATCTGCACTTTGATCTCTATATTCGTCTTACCAATTCGAAAATCATGAAGTTTTTAACTATCCTTTCAGTAGCAGTTCTCCCTTTATGCTCAATGGCGCAATCTGTTACTCCTGAAGTAATTGCCAGTGCTGGCGAACATTTCGACAATGGCACAACCCAACTTAGTTGGACACTTGGAGAAGTGATGATAGATACCTACGACAATGGAAGCAATATCCTTACACAGGGTTTTCATCAAACAAATCTTACTGTTACAGCTATAGATGAGGCTGTATCGGACATTCGTTTGAATCTTTATCCTAATCCTACATCTGAATTCCTCAACATTGAATTGGGAAACAACGAGAAAGACATCAATATACAGATGTACGACATGAGTGGAAAGTTGATGCACAAGGATGTTATCAATGCTTATGACACTAAGTATGTGTTGCCAATGCAATCAGTAGCAACGGGTAAGTATTTGATACAGATGCAGTCTGAAGATGGTAAGATGAACACCACGCATCAAGTGGTGAAAGTTGGGGCCAATCAATAACTATTGAGGTTGAATTAGATAGAAAAGCCACACTAAGGTGGCTTTTTTTATGGGTGTGATTTTGGTTCGATTTCGATCATGGTAAGCTGAGCCGCGGCACACAATTTCTCAATTCCATCATTTACGATGAAAACATCTGCTCGGCAGACGGTAAGTGTTTTACCATACTTCAGTACCTCACCTTTGCCAATGAGTCTTTCTCCAGCACCCGGACGAAGTAAGTTGAGTTTGAATTCTACACTCAAAACCATCGAGTTCTCTTTCATTAACGAAAGACTTGCGTAGCCTGCCACGTTATCTGCAACTGTGCTAATAACTCCTGCATGGAAAAAGCCATTCTGTTGAGTGAGATTTTCATTAAAAGGAACGTGG
>JAGYJL010000047.1 GCA_018402015.1 Flavobacteriales bacterium
CAAAACATTGCAAGAAGCCGATTTTCCGAAGGCAGAAGTAGACCGTTTTTGGTTGAAATTGGCTGGTAATCCAGATCGGGCTCGATTGCTGATTCAGAAGTTTTACTCGCGGGTAGAGAATTCGAATTTGTTCTTTACATCTTACACCGAAGGTTGGATGACAGATCGAGGTCTGATTTATCTCATTTTCGGTCCTCCCAACATCATCTACAAGAATTCTACTTCAGAACATTGGATCTATGGCGAAGAAGACAATCCTTCATCGCTTGGCCTTACATTTTACAAGGTTCAGAATCCATTTACAGATAACGATTTCAGATTAGACCGTTCTCCGATTTACAAAAGCAGTTGGTACAGCGCTGTAGATATGTGGCGTCAAGGACGCGTTTACACGGATAATTGAAAAAAAACGGGCTCCCTTTAGGAAGCCCGCCACGGAACTGTACGATAATGGTTCTTAGTTCAGAACGATCAAATGATCATTTACCATTGTTGAGGATTCTTTCACTTCAACCGCTTTGCTGAAGGCCAGAATACTGTCTACAACATTTTGGTCCGGAGAAAAAGAGGTTCCTTCAAACTCCTCGCTCAAAAAGTTGACGAGCTGAGACTGAAACAGCAATTCACAAGGCTCTTGCTCCGTAAGTGCTGACGTTGCGGTTTGAAGATTCTTTGGAAGAGTAAATGTTTTTGGCATATCTGTTTGTTTAGTTACATCCTAAATACGCTTCCTTTTAGGTTTTATTGTGCAACCGAAAAAAAAAGCGCCCCGATCTCTCAGGGCGCTTCATCGCTGTACTTAAATTCAGTGGTTAAGCAACCAGTCTTACTTTATGCTCTTCCATTAACGCTCTCAGATTAATAAGCGCGTAACGCATTCTTCCGAGCGAAGTATTTATACTCACTTCCGTTACCCAGGCAATTTCCTTGAAAGGCATTTTTGCATACACACGCATTAACAGAACCTCTTTCTGATCTTCGGGAAGCAATGCAACCAGTTTTCTGAGGTCAGAATGAATCTGCTCTTGGATGTATTCTTCTTCTCTGTTAAGATCCTCGCTACCGATAAAATCGAATGCATCGTATTCTTCCGTTGCATGCTGCATGCGCATTTGCTTCTGTTTTCTGAAATGATCGATCACCAGATTGTGCGCAATACGCAGCATCCACGGTCGGAATTTTCCTTCTTCCAAATACCTTCCAGATTTCAATGTTTGAATCACCTTGACCAAGGTATCTTGAAAGAAATCGTGTGCAAGATTTCGATCTTTCAACAACAGGACAAGATATGTGAACAGCCTGTCCTTGTGACGGTTCACCAGTTCTTCAAAACAAATCTCCTCTCCTTGGATGTATAGTCGGATCAGTTCCTGATCACTTAGGGCAGATACACGCATAGCTTCACTCTTTAGGTTAGACTTAATAAAATCTTATTCGAGTAAAGTTTTCCTTATGCAGTGTGTTTTTGGTTTATGCCTGTGGCCGATCTTTAACGTTAACGGCCTTATTTTTCACTTATTGTGCAACAACTAAAAATATTTTCTGCTGTTGCTTGAAACAAATATTGCAAGTTTAATCCGAACACGGATTGACGAATGATAAATTTGCAACCCTTTTAACAATTATTGCAACAATGCCCCAACAGGAACAGCCTAATCCGAAGCACAACATCGTTATCAAAGGAGCACGGCTGCACAACCTGAAGAACATCGATCTTGTATTGCCGCATAAGAAGTTGATCGTTATTACCGGACTTTCAGGCTCAGGAAAATCAACATTGGCGTTTGATACGCTTTATGCCGAGGGCCAAAGACGCTACATAGAAAGTCTATCTGCGTACGCTAGGCAGTTCTTAGGCAAGATCGATAAGCCTGAAGTGGACAGCATTTTGGGTGTTTCTCCTGCTATTGCTATCAATCAAAAAGTAAAATCAAGCAATCCTAGATCAACGGTCGGAACAACAACAGAGATCTACGATTACCTCAAATTGCTATACGCTCGAATAGGACGAACCTTCTCCCCTGTTACAGGAAAGGAAGTTAAGCGACACACGATCGAAACGATCACTCAAACTATTTTGAATATTGAGAAAGGAAGTAAGGTTATGATTTTCGCTCCATTCGGAACCATGCCTGATAAGGCGCTGGGAAAACGCATCGATATTCTCCAACATCAAGGTTATACGCGTATTCAACTGAACGGTGAAGTAGTGCGATTGGATAAGATTACTTCTGAACTGATCAAACCAGAAGGAAACCAGCTTGCTGTTCTGATTGACCGATTTGCGGCAGATGGTTCTGAAGAGAACACACGCGTATCTGAAGCAGTTAGAACGGCTTTGGTAGAAGGAAATAATAGTTGCTTCGTCATTTCTGAAAAAGATGGAAACCAGGAAACCATTCAGTTCAGCACCGAATTTGAGGCCGATGGAATCCGATTCGAAGAGCCCTCTATTCACTTTTTCAGTTTCAACAATCCGTATGGCGCGTGTAAAAAGTGTGAGGGATTTGGCAGTATAATCGGAATTGACGAAGACTTGGTCATGCCCGATCGCTGCTTGAGCATTTACGAAGATGGCGTGTTCTGCTGGCGAGGCGAAAGCATGAGTCAGTACAAAGATCAGCTGGTACGTTCAGCCAATAAGTTCGATTTCCCAATTCACCGTCCAATTTACGACCTAACAGACGAGCAGATCCAATTGCTTTGGGATGGTAATGAATACTTTGATGGATTACATGCTTTCTTCCGCATGTTGGAAGAGAACAGTTACAAGATCCAATATCGGGTCATGCTATCGCGGTACCGCGGAAAAACACCTTGCCCAGAATGCAAAGGCACCAAACTCCGAAAAGACGCCACCTATGTAAAGGTCGGCAACAAAAGCCTTTCCGATCTGGTTTTAATGCCTATTTCCGAACTGGCTGTGTTCTTCGAAGAACTTGAGTTGAACGACATGGAACGCGAGATCTCCAAGCGAATTCTGAAAGAAGTCAGTTCTCGCTTGGGATACATGAAAGATGTTGGTTTGGGATATTTGAACCTGAACAGGCAATCTGCAACACTTTCTGGTGGCGAAGCGCAACGGATTCACTTAGCAAGTTCGCTAGGAAGTTCCTTGGTTGGCTCCATGTACATTTTGGATGAGCCAAGCATTGGGCTCCATCCAAAAGACACAGAACGGCTCATTACTATTCTCAAACAACTGCGAGATATAGGAAACACCGTTATTGTAGTTGAGCATGATGAGGATATTATGCGCGCTGCAGACATGATCGTAGACATTGGCCCCGAAGCTGGAACCCACGGTGGCGAGGTTGTTTTCCAAGGAACATTGGAAGAAATGATGAAGTCTGCCGATACGCTTACAACTGGTTATTTGAGCGGGAAATTGGAGATTCCTGTTCCAGAAAAGCGTAGAAAAGCCAAAGGTCAGATCCACGTGGTTGGTGCACGTCAGCACAATTTAAAGAACGTGAGCGTTTCATTTCCGCTCGCTTGTCTTTCAGTAATAACCGGAGTTAGCGGTTCTGGAAAGAGCACGCTCATGAAAAGCATCCTCTACCCTGCTCTGAAAAAACGTTTTGGTGGTTACTCTGGGAAAACAGGACTTTTTGAACGTTTGGATGGTGATTTGAATCGAATTGATGACGTGGAATTCGTAGATCAAGACCCGATCGGGCGGTCCACACGCTCCAATCCTGTTACCTATATAAAGGCGTATGACGAAATACGCTCGCTGTTTGCCGACCAAAAAGCGGCTCAACTGCGCGGTTACAAACCCAAGCATTTCTCGTTCAATGTAGCCGGTGGCCGCTGCGAAGTATGCGAAGGCGAAGGCACCGTGAAGATTGAAATGCAGTTCATGGCCGACATTATCATGAAATGCGAAAGCTGTGAAGGACAGCGTTTCAAACAAGAAGTGCTAGAAATCAAATTCAACGGAAAAACCATCCACGATGTGCTGAGCATGACCGTGGATGAAGCCATGGAATTCTTCACACTGCACGACCCGAAAGTAGCACGTAAAATTGCTCCATTGCAGGAAGTTGGCCTTGGCTATGTACAACTCGGACAAAGTAGCAGCACGCTATCAGGCGGTGAGGCGCAACGTATCAAACTCGCTTCCTTCCTTACGAAAGGAAAAAACGCTGGCAAAACGCTTTTCATCTTTGATGAACCGACAACAGGCCTTCACTTCCACGACATTCATAAACTGCTAAAAGCCTTCAATGCACTTTTAGATAATGGCCATTCCATTATTCTAATTGAGCATCATCCTGATGTAATTAAATGTGCCGACCATGTAATTGACCTTGGCCCTGAAGGTGGAAAAAATGGTGGAAATATTGTTTTTGAAGGCACACCAGAAGAATTAGCGAAGTGCAAAGAATCTGCAACAGCAGCTAGTATTGCTGAGAAGGTTTTGAAGAAATCGAAAGCGTAAAGATTTAACGACCTTCGCGGCCGAAATCTGAAGTCTGACTTCTATAATCTGACATCTTCCATTGAATTATCTATCAGCCGAAAATCTTAAGCGTTCCTTTGGAGAACGCGTTCTTTTTGAAGAAATCACCTTTGGTATTGACCGCGGACAGAAAGTGGCATTGGTGGCCAAGAACGGAACTGGAAAAACGTCCCTGCTCAGAATTTTGGCTGGACTTGAGCCACCAGAAACCGGTGAAGTGGTTACACGCAATGGAATCACTTTAGGCTATCTACAGCAAGAGCCCGAATTGAATCCGGAACATTCTGTAATGGATGCCATTTTCGACCCAACCAACGAGATCATGTCGGTGGTAAGAGAGTATGAAGAAGCCATGCTTGATGAAGGCGACCCAGAACGTATGCAACGATCGTTTGATGCAATGGACCGCCACAATGCGTGGGATATTGAAGCACAAGCAAAGGAGATTCTCACCTCGCTGAACATCACAGATTTCGATCAGAAGATAAAGACGCTTTCGGGCGGACAGATCAAACGGGTTGCAATGTCTAAGATGCTGATAGAGCAACCAGATCTGATGATTCTGGATGAGCCGACCAACCATTTAGACATTGAAATGATCGAGTGGCTGGAAGGTTTTCTAGCTTCATCGGAAAGAACCATATTGATGGTAACGCACGACCGTGTTTTCTTGGATGAGGTTTGCGATATGATATTGGAATTGGATAATGGCCAACTGTACAAGCACAAGGGAAATTATTCCACCTATCTGAATAATCGCGCTACTCGACAAGAAGTTGAAGCTGCTAATGTTGATAAGGCCAAAAACCTCTACCGCAAGGAATTGGAATGGATGCGTAGACAACCGAAGGCTCGTACCACCAAATCCAAATCGCGTGAAGATGCATTTTACGACACAGAGAAGGTTGCAAAAACCAACCTGAAGAAAGATGAACTGACCATGGAAGTGAACATGCAGCGCATGGGAAGTAAGATTCTTGAGTTGCATAAGGTTCGCAAAGCCTATGGCGATAATGTGTTGCTTGATGGCTTCGACTTTAAATTCAGAAAAGGAGAACGCATCGGTATTGTAGGCGCCAACGGAAGTGGAAAATCAACGCTTCTAAAGATGATCATGGAGCAGATTGAACCGGATGGTGGCAAAATTGTGAAGGGCGAGACCATTCATTTCGGCTACTACGGACAGGATGGTTTGAATTTAAAAGAGGGCAAGCGGGTAAAGGAAGTCATCACAGATATTGCCGAATTCATTCCACTGAAAAAGGGCAAGACCATTTCGGCAGCACAGTTGTTGGAACGCTTTCTTTTTCCAAGAAGTCAGCATTTCCAATATGTTGAGAAACTGAGTGGTGGTGAAAAGAAACGATTGTATCTCCTCACTGTTCTCATAGCAAATCCGAACTTCCTTATTCTAGATGAGCCGACAAACGACCTCGACCTCCTTTCGCTGAACGTGTTGGAGGATTTTCTCATGGAATTTGAAGGTTGTATTCTGATCGTTACACACGACAGACACTTCATGAACAAGTTGGTAGATCAGCTTTTCATCTTTGAAGGCAACGGAAAAATTCGCGGATTTGTAGGTAATTACGACAAATACCGTGCTGCCTTGGATGAGGATAAAAAGCAAAAAGCAACAGCCAAGAAAGTGCAAAAGGAAACCGAAAGCCTTGCTTCAAAAGGCAAAATGGGTTTCAATGAGAAACGCGAATTCGGTCTTTTAGAAGTAGAAATCCCCAAGCTGGAAAAACGTAAAGCTGAATTGACTTCGGAAATGGAATCTGTGGTTGATGACCATGAGAAACTCATGAAAATATCTGAAGAGTTTCAGCGCATTTCAGACGAACTAGAGGAAAAAGAACTGCGTTGGTTGGAGTTAAGCGAATTGGAAGGCTAACTTCAAGCGATGAAGCTTCTCTTTGTTCAGTTACTGTTCGCTACATCTTTATTCGCTCAAGATCCATGTGAAGATTTTCTTGTGCTTCTTGGTCAACGCGATATTTACAAGGTGCTGACAGATTTCAACCAGAACTGTGGTCCATTCATTGAAACCTTGGAATCGGATGGCATGTCAAAAACATGGTCAAATCCAGAAAAAGGCATCATAATCACTTTCATCAATCGAGCGGCTGAAAAGCACGAGCTACCCAAGTTTGAGGTGATGATGGTAGAACTGACCGCTTTTACCAACCAAGGTGGCTACAAAGGAAATTGGCCGTTCGGATTCAGTATGGGAATGGATCACAAAATGGTGAAATCACATATTACACAATTGAAATCGGTGAGCTTTGAAAAACGTGACCTAAGCAAAACAAATTCAACGTTTGTTTATGCTGAGTCAGCGAACGCGGTACTTGGCGGTGGTCAGGTTAAAGTAAGCGTGCTACAGTTTGACGGAAATACGATCTCTTCCATGCTACTGCGGTTAAAATGATCAGCTTGAAACGGAACCTCCGCCTGAATTTCCAGCTCCTCCTCCACTCTTTTTCCGCTTCTTCCATTTTGGATTGAACGGTCGTTTTTTCTGACCACCCTCTTTACTGTCGAAGCGTTTATTTCCACCGCCAGAACGTCCATGTCCGCCTTGCCCTCTGCGCTCGCCCGGGTTGTATTCCGGGCCAGGTCCAAGTTCTCTTCCGGTAACGCAGGCTTTTCAATCGAACGCTCAATGAGTTTTCCGATGTCGGCAAAGCCATTCACATCAAGAAGGAATCGATCGAGGTAATGGCTAAACCAGAGCGCCAGCGCAGCGGTTCTACCAATTCTGTGCACGTAATCCTCGGCATCTTTCGGCACTTCGTAATTCACTACATTTCAATGTTGTCGATGTCGATTCCCTCGAAAACCACATCGGTAGCAACCAGAAAATTGTACTTCTTATTTCTGAATCCGGAAAGCACCTCTTCCCTTTCTGCTTGCTCTAGATCAGACGAAATAGCTCGCGATTTCCAACCCTTTTTCTGCAGCGTTCGGTTAACAGATTTAACTGCCGATTTGCGCGAACAGAAGATAATGCAGCTCTGAACATCGCGCTCTGCCATAAGTATTTCCAACAAGCGGTCTTTCTGCTCATCATGCACCAAATACGCAATCTGTTTGATGTTCTCAGAAGGCTTGGAAACCGCTATCTCTACATTGATCGGATTGTTCAATAGCGTTTCTGCCAGTTTACGGATCTTGGGAGGCATAGTAGCCGAAAACAACATGGTTTGACGGGTTTTCGGGGTCAGTTCTACGATTTTCATGATGTCATCATGAAAACCCATATCCAACATACGGTCCGCTTCATCCAATATCAAACATTCCAACTTTTCGAAATTCACATAGTTGAAACCCATGTGAGCGATCAGTCTTCCTGGAGTGCAGATGATGACGTCCGCGCCACCTTGCAACGATGATTTCTCGAAATCCCACGAAGTACCATCCTTGCCGCCATAAATAGCTATGGACGAAACGCCACCGAAATAACCCAAGCCTTGAAGCTGTTGATCGATCTGAATGGCCAATTCCCGAGTTGGAGCAATTACCAAGGCTTTTACACCGGTATTCTTGCTCTTAAGTACGTGCTCTATCACTGGAATTAGAAACGCGGCTGTTTTGCCTGTTCCCGTCTGCGCACAACCAATAATGTCGCGACCTTCAATCAAAGCAGGAATGGATTGTTGTTGTATCGGGGTGGCTTCCTCAAAGCCCATGGCATCAAGTCCTTCCATTAGACTTGCATGCAGATTAAGTTCAGAAAATTTCATTGACCGCAAAGGTGCGTTTTAATTACTAACTACTTGAAAAACAATTTGTAACTGAATAAAAAAGCACTCCGAAGAGTGCTTTTTAAATTCTTTATCAGGATTCTAGCCTCCCATCATGCCTCCCATAGATTTCTGAAATTCCTCAAAGGTCATTTTATCATAGCCTTCCGGAATCTCAAAAAGCTTCTTATCCAACTTCTCCTGCTTAACGTCTGTTGCAGAAACCAAGATGGTCATTGGTCCTTGTTTAATGGTGTATTCCAATGGAAAGCCTTCGAGACCTTCAAACTGTTTACTTGCTCCGGCTGGAAGATCCTTGGTGTAATAAATTTCCAGTTCACCAGCTCCTTCTACGGACACGATTGCTTTTTCACACTTATAACCAGCTATGGTCTTAGTTGCTCCATCAACATACTTGAACTCTGGTTTCTTTTCAGAAGTTTTCTTCTTGTCCATTTTCTCCAACTCGTCCTTGGTCATTTCCATGGCCATTTTCTTTCCCATTAGATCCATTAGAAGAACACCTGATCCTTTCTTGATATCAACAATGGTGACTTGGCTCATACCCATACCCAACGACTGTTCGATACGTGTTTTGGTGCTGGTTACCTGCGTGGTCATTTCGTCTGGCAACATGGCCGACATGGCAGCCATTTCTGCTGGAAGATCTTTGTAATCCAAACTAAAGGTGATGGTACCTTCAAAACTCTTTTGCGCTAGGGTTGGAAGCGCAATGGCCACAGCCATAAATGCAATAATCAGCTTTTTCATTCTTGTGTTTACTTGGTTTGTTTTTGATTAATTACCGAATACCTGCTGGAGAATCTCGCTTACTCTGTGCAATGGGTCTTCTCTGATCTTACCTTCTTCTTCTGCCACCATGTGGAATAGTCCGTCCAAAGCCTTGTCTGAGGTATAATCTGCAAGATCCGTGTTTACAGGCGACACCAAAGGGAGTGAATTATAAACGCCTGTCAGTTCGCCCCACGCGGTTTGAGCACCTACCGTTTCCAGAGAATTTTCAATATGTGGTTTGAAAAGTGCCTTAATGTCATTCTCCGATGCGTTTCTCAAGAACTGGGTGGCTGCATCATTTTCACCATTTACAATATTGATAGCATCCGTTATAGTGATGCTTGTAATGGCGTTGAATAGTATATCGGCCGCTTGAGGCGCAGCATCTTCTGCAGCTCTGTTCAGCTTCAGAACTACTTGATCTACCAAGGTATTTCCACCTGGAATAAGATTGATTGCACTTAGAATCGGATCGGCCTCTGGTGGCATAAGAATCTTAATGGCCTGATTGGCGAAATATCCATTAAGTGCGCTTCCTTTAGCAATGGATGTATCTGTGCCAACTCGCAAGGCTTCTTTCAATCCTTCAGTTGCATCGCCTTCGCTTAGCAGGCTGTCAACAATATCAGAAATGGTATCGCAAGATGGTAGCGTGCTAACTCCAAGCAGCGCTGCTATCAACATAAATGGGACAAACGCTTTTCTCATGGTCTTTTATCTAGCAAGTTGGAAGAATCCTTTTACAGGTTCTTTGCCATTTGGCAATTCACAAACGTAATAATAGGTGCCCGAAGACTGGTTTCCACCATCCCAAGGGTTAAGATGATAATCCTCCGTCTCGTAGCACTTTCTACCCCAACGGTCAAATATCAACATATTGTTTCCTGGGTAGAGATTCAAGCAAGGAAGATTGAAAACGTTATTCTGAGGTGTGTTTCCGCAGAAGTCTGTAGTGCCTTGATATGTTGAATTCGGGTTGAAAATGCTCGGAGCAATAACATCGCAACTGATGACATTCACAGGAACCTCAACCGTAATTTCATCACCACATTGGTCCATTACCGATAGGCTGTACATTTCAAATACACTTGAATCTGCAGGAAGTTCGTAATTCACACGTATCACAGCTGTGTCGTTATTAACATACATACCATCAACAAGCGTTCCATTCCATGTAAAAGCGTAAGGAGCAAGTCCTCCAGACACTACAGAGAATAGCGAATCTGACCACAACTCACAGATCGTTACGGTATCTCCGGTAAGCAGATCCAAACTGGTGACAGATACAGATAATTCATCATAATCTGGAACATCAATTACCGTAGTTGTTGAAGTTGCTTGTCCACAATCATCCATTACAGTGAGGCTATAACTTGTTGTCTCTGTTGGGCTCACGGTTAGTACCTGCGAATTTGACCCATCTGACCAACCAAAAGTAAACGGCTCGCTTCCGCCATCAACCATCGGTAAAAGAGAGATCTGATCACCAGGACACGGCTCAGCAGTAAAAGTTACCGCAACATCAAGTGCCGTGTATGGCTCAACTGTAACTGTTATCGTGTCTTGCACAGTAAGCAAACAGTTGTCTGTAACCGTAACGATATAATCTGTAGTGGCATTTGGCTGAACTGAAACAGTACTTCCGTTTCCATTTGGCGACCATGAATATGTAAATGGCTGACTTCCATTCTGACCTATCGCGGTGAGCGTTGCTTGATCTCCTGGACAACTCAACACAACATCGTTAGAAACAATAACTCCTAATTGTGGAGGAATCTCTCCTGGATCAACCGTCAGGAAGGCCGTATCAGACACAAAACCGCACAGGTCTTCTACATAAACAGACACAATTGTCTGTTGCGGAAATCCCACTTCTATGGTTGGTGTTACGCTTCCTGTACTCCAGAAATATTGATACCCCGGATTACCGCCATCGATCACCGCTTCCAGAATAGAGTACTCGTAGGCCGTGCAAGGACCAGGCGTTTCTTCAATCTCCACATCTATCGTGTAATCTTGGGTAATGTAGATAACTCCAACGTTAGCTATCGTGTCTCCACAAGAGTTGACAGTATAGATGGTCAGGATAATTGTGTCGATACCTGTTTCCAAGATACCATCGTTCAAAGCTTCGATACTAAAAGAGAACACAGAGTCGCCCGGCTGAATGATCAAAGAATCAGGTATTGAAGTGTAATCAACCCCTTCAATGGCATTACCCGATACGATAATATCGTAGGCCAGAAGACTATCTGTTGGTGGCGAGTAAATATTAACGTTGGCCGAAGTGCAACCTTCAACAATGGTAGAATCCAAGGATGGAGTGATAATATCGAAAGCAAAAATATTTGAACTGAAACTCTCTGCTTCCAGAAACACGCCAGAATCGAAACTGCCATCACCAGCATCGGCAATAGCAAACTTGAGATTATAAGATTCCCCGCACTGAACCAAAGCACGTGCTTGAATGGCAACAGTATGTCCATCGAACACAATGCCCAAAGCCGTTCCGTTGGTATTGTCTACATAATACTGAGGGTTTGAAGGTGTAACGTTGTTCACGTTGTCAATTGTTACAGGCTGATTGGTACCAGGAATCAAGGCGATATTCTCACCACCATTGGCGAACGGACCTGCAAATCCAGGGCCGGATATGATAAAGGCAAATACATCATTGAAAGAAGAATTCACCCATTCTGGATACTCCTCAGAACCGAACACATATGTGAAAATGATTGAATCTCCACTTGGGATGAAATCAAACTCTAAGACC
Source organism: Flavobacteriales bacterium (assembly GCA_018402015.1). Lineage (GTDB taxonomy): Bacteria > Bacteroidota > Bacteroidia > UBA10329 > UBA10329 > UBA10329. The sequence goes on from JAGYJL010000047.1 coordinate 11,783, forward strand.
GCAGCATCGTTCGTTGTCGCATTGGAAATAGTGTTCAGATCAGCATCACCAGCACCAAATAGATTAGTTGAAGCAAAAACTGCACCAGCTGCGGGCAGATCGTTCACATCGCCTGTCGAAATCGCCACTCCATTTTCTATCGGGAAATTGCCGTTGGTAGCATCGAAATAACCGATCTGAGCCTGCGTGCCTGTAAATGTGATGTTGGAAACCTGCACACCCTGACCAACCAATACATCTTGCACCAATTGCTGCGGAGTTAAAGTGTTATCAATGACTATCTGAGCAATACCGAACTCGGAAACGAGCGTTACAAGGGCAATTACCAGTGAGAGTTTAAATGTTTTCATGGAGTAAAATTCAGAAGCGGCTAAAATAGGGTTTCTAAGAATCCTAAAGAGAGGATATGCGATCAAAACAGTGGGGCTGTCTTTTCTAGGTCAAAAACCTAACTGAAAGCGAAAAGTAAAATCCTGAACTTGGTTATTTCTGAACGGTGCGACAAAATCAACCCTGATAACTCGGAAGATGTTTTCAATACCGACAGTTGCCTCGTAATAATGTCCATAAGTTGGTTCGTAGAGATAATGAAAACCTCCAACAACTTGCCATTTCAACTTCTTGATGAGCGGGATCTTATTTAGGATAAAGCCGTTGAAATGATGTTCTACATGAGCTTGAACATTGAACCGATCCGTACTGGCGCCATAGTAAGACAAGGCCATGAATCTATTTAACCCTGCTGGCATGACGTGCACTTTGGATGTATTGACGTGTTGCCAATCCATGAAGGGCACAAACTTGTTGTTTGCAAACCACGTTGCACTGACCTGCCACTCAAAACGTCCGACCATACCGAACGAATGCTCGTCTGAAACACGCAATTTCAACAGGTCGAAATCGGCATCCAACTGACCGAAACCACCAATTCCTTTCTCGTAACCAAAGCCTATAATGGGCCATGCCGAACCAAGGTTGATCTTACCATCTGGCCGCTCCATGTATTTCTGGCCTGGTCGGTAATTGAAACCGACCGAAAGAATGAGCGCGTTATTTGTGCCGAATTCCTTGCTACCGTAATTCAAGGATTCATTTCCTGGCTCGTTGAGAGAGAAATATTTCTCTTCAAAATCCACGTGTGTTCCATCTAAATTGCCTGCATTGAAAAGCGGTTGTCGATGACCGAAGTACAGGGAAGTGTTCAAGCGGAATCCATTGAACGCTTCGACACCCCAATTGATCTTACCGTAAGAATGCTGCTGATACTTGGCGTAATTTTCTTCCAAAATGATGGAATACAAGGAGTTTACAACCGAGCCAATGGCATCGGAATTGAACTGCTCTATATAATGCCCACCTTCTGCCCTCAGCGACATTCTGTTGTTGCGATTGAAACGGTAAAAGATGCTTGCCTTGGAGTAATACTTATTAGAATAGAACCCATATCGGTTGTTCCAAGCAACAGAAAGAAGCCTGCCCTCATCACGATCTGTTTTTGTGAATTCGATCTTGTAATCGATCAAATAACCTTCAACGGTATTGTACTGCACCGCTGTAAGTGGCGATTGGAAATCGATCGAATAGTTTTTGGTGCTGTTCTGATATTCGTAGCCGTAAAGCAGATTACGAAGTGCGAATTTGTTGTTCTTTCTATCGACCGAGTCTTTATAAACCTGCGATTCCTTCACTACCTCAATGCTATCCTTCCGAACATAATCCTTTCGTTCTAAAGCAGTTAGAGGAACGGTTCTCACCTGATCCCAGAAATCGTCTTTTTTCTCATTCGCTTCAGATTCCACTTTTAGGATCGGTCCTTTATCCCAACTCTCAAAATCGAACTGAGTTGCGTCTCCGCCTACACTTGCCACATCGCCTTTCGATAATACCGGCTCATCCGCTTCCTCTTCTGTCGGGTCCTCAATTTTGGCGTATCGCGCTATCAAGGTGGTGTCTTTCTGATATTCTCTTACGCTGTAATCCGAGAATACCGATGTAAATGTTCCCCAACCTTTTACCTTGAATAGCTTGACATTGAATACCAGATCCAAGCTAAGATTACCCTTCATCCAAAGGTCTTTTGTCAACGGAATAAAATCCACTTTCATTCGAACCGTATCAACGAAGTCGATTCCGGATTCTTTGGTCATGTATATATCCACACCGTGTATTCTCCATGTGTTTTCCTGAATGAAAATGTGACCTTGGAACAGTGGCACGCCTTTCACCTTTGGTATGAGTTCAACTTTATTTACGATGATGGAATCTTCGGTGTAAAACCCTCTGTACACATAACGATAATAAAGATTGGCCGAAGGCGATAACGGAGATACCAGATCACGTTCGCTAAGCCCTTCCAAATTATAAGTACGATCGTAGAAATTGAAGTTAAGACTAGTTGCATTGTTCCAAGTAAAGCCTTGAGAATTACCACTAACTTTAGAAGCAATGACACGCTCTTTGGTCTTATCAGGCGCCCTGAAATGGAACTCGCTCAAACTTTCAGACAGGTAAATAATACCGCTTCGTGTCTCGTCCAAACCGCTTACATCCAAAGATTGGCCCAAGATCCTTTTCGGTAGGTTCTTTACATAATTAAGCCCTTTTACATACACCTTACAGGAATAATCGCGAACCTGTTGCTGGTAGAATTTTCTTCGCGAACGCGCCAACCGCATGATCCGATCTGCGGGATCTTCGTTGCCATCTACTTGTGCTTCTCCCAACTGAAACACAATTCGAGACAGCACGACATCTAACCGAGCTTGATTTTGAACGGTAACAGGTCTTATTTCCGTTTTGTATCCTACGTAACGGAAAACAATGGTGTGGTAACCATCCTTCAATTCGAGATGATAATTTCCTTCGGAATTGGTTGTAGTTCCAATGGTTGTGCCTTCTACATAAACTGTAACGAAAGGTACTGGATTGCCTTCCGTATCACTCACATTTCCATCTACAGAAGCGCTCATTGCTGGAATTGCAACGAGCAGCATCAAAATGAATTGCAGAATGTTCTTCAGTTCTTTCACGGTGTTGTGTAAAGGTAATTTCCTTATTGATGATCAGGATGACCCAATGCACGCAGTAAACGCTTTTTGAATTCCGGATTGGTGCTATTGCAATACGAAACAATTCTACCAGCAGCGTTATCCATCACGATCAGATACGGCTTTTCGGGGGTTTTTACCGTGTGTTTCGTATCGTTCTTAAGCATAGGAATATATGCTGGAATAGCTGGTGTGATATCGAATTCTTCTGGATACAGCAATGCTCCAACCGTGGAAACGTCAAACGGAATAAAGCCTTGTTTTGAACCAATAAAGGTTCGCCACAATGAATGCCAACTTTTCAATTTTCGGTATAACCACTTGTCCGTTTTATCTGCGCTTTTTTTCAGGTGAATAAAATCTGACTTACTCACAAAAAGATTGTCTGAACAATCGTATCCGGATAACAGAATTGGAACACCGGCCTTTAAAACCATTGCTGTTGCATATGGGTCGAGATCGAAGTTGTAATCGGAGAAAACAACCTTGCCGGAACCCGGATTGAACAATTGCCCAGGCCGCCTGCCCGCACAGTAAGTTATCTGTTTCACGTTCGGAATTACTTCTGGATGAAGTTCAAGTACGGTTCCAACGTTTGTCATGGGCCCGAGCGCCAAGATCGTGAGCGGTCCTTGTTCCAATGCTTTCCTAAGTGCGAGGGTTGCATCGGTCTCATCACCAAATTGCGTGCTGTCGTCTGCGCCTTTAAATGTTGGGATCTCCAACCCTGTACCGTATCGTGCAAGAAGCTTTTCGGTTACTTCGCTAGCGTAATCTACTCCATGCACAAAACTGATTCCTTCTATCTGCAGATTGGTATCTCTTAAAGCCAGCATCAACGCCAAACCGTCATCCACATCTCTCCTAAATTTACCGATCATAATGTCTGTATCTATCCAAATGCGTTGCTTCTGCGCAATTGTGTTGAGCGAGAAACAGACCATAAAAAGTGTGATTACAAGTCTCATCCGTGCAATACTAGTTCATACGCCTCGTCAAGCAGATCTAAACGCTCTTTTAACGAAAGTTCAAGCGGCAACTGCGCCAGGCCGATCAACCGTCTGATCATTTCCATTCCGGCAAACTGAGAGAACAACGATCCATCAAAACGACTATCGAAATGATAATACACGAAGAGATCCTTGATGATACTGTCCTTTTGTTGCGCCATTTTGAGATGCGCCACTGCTACGGCCAATTCAAATTCTGCCAATCCAGTAAAACAGAACTCTGGGTCGATCATTCTAAACCCGCCATCGGTCTTTAACCAACTGCCCGGGTAGTAATCCCCATGAAGGAGGCTAGAACCTTCCGACCTCATGTAAAGTTCTCCTAATTCCAGTGCCCGTTTCTTGAGTTTGCCATCTGCTCTGAATTTTTGCGAGCCAGTTTGAAGTCCACCAATAACTTGATCCAGATCGAAACCATTCTCCACATTCAGTGGTAACTCGAAAATGTGCTGATGATTCAAACTCCGCAGTGCTCTGTTCTCAATAACTGGCACCGACTTCCCTACTTTAAACGAGAAATGCAGCTCTGAAACAACTCGTGCAATGTCTGCTATATCTTGCTTTTCAAGTTCAATATCCTTCCGATAGATGGATGTGAAATCATTTGACGGACCGAAATCCTGAATACTCAGGACGTAATTCTCTTTATCGAAAAAATAAACCTCCGGTGTGAAGTTTCGGATGGTATCATTCTTCCGTACCAACTCATAAAAGTTGTTCTCGAATTCAATTCTATCTATTGGCGCAGCTACCGTTGGATATTTATTTACCCAAGGCAACGATTGCTTAAGAATGATGGAGCGCCTGTTGGTAACCACACGCAGCACCAAATTCATGTTGCCTTCACCAGCCTTTGATACGGTTTGTACGTGTTCTCCTTCCTCTAGAAAACCCTTAGATTGGAGGTAAGTGTTGATACCTTCTGTATCCTTCAATTCTAACATGAACTTCCCTCTGAAACTTCCCGACATCTGTTACTTTGAATGAGCGAAAGATAACACCCCATTTCGGAAAGTATGTCGGCCAACTTCCTAAAGAATATATTTGTCGCATGGGCAGGAAACATTACGTGGTTGGCATTGCTGGAGGAAGTGCTTCTGGAAAGACTTCGTTCCTACATCAGTTGAAGGAAATGCTGCCGGCTGGCACGGTAAGCATCATCTCGCAAGACAATTATTACAAGCCTAAAGTAGAGCAACAATTGGACGAGAATGGCGAGGTGAATTTTGACCTACCAACGTCTATTGATAAGGATGCATTTTTCATCGATATCCAGAAGCTTCTGAACGGAGAATCGATTCGATTTCATGAATATACGTTCAATAATTCTGAGCGGGCACCACGAGAGATCATCATTGACCCCGCTCCCATTATTGTGGTAGAAGGCCTGTTCGTTTTCCACTATCCTGAAATACGCCATCTTTTGGACCTCAGGCTCTATTTGGATGTGCGCGAAGACATTAAGCTACAACGCAGAATAAAGCGCGATCGGGACGAAAGAGGATACCCGGAAGCGGTGGTCCGCTACCAATGGGAGCACCATGTTCTGCCTTCATTCAAAAAGTTCTTGAAGCCGTATCGAGATGATTCACACATCATCATAACCAACAACATTACCTTCGATAAAGGATTGGCCGTACTAACCGATCATTTGCGCTATCGCTTGGAAAAAGAGTTGATCTTGGATAACAGTACAGAGGGTTTGATCGGTTGAGTATCGCTTGCTACCCAACTTTTAAATATGTGATATAGGGCCTTGTTGTAAGGCACATCTACGTTGGCTTTTTCCGCCATTTGCAGAAAATATCCGTTGATCTCTTCCAATTCGGTTTCAGTTGAACCCGCAGCTATGTCCTGTGCCATGCTGTTAATGGAAGATGAACGCATCTTTTCTTCGAAAATGGGAAGAATGATGCGTTGAGGAAGCCATTTCGTAAGTCGAATAAGCAACCAAGTGGGCATTCGGCTTATCTTGGCTTCTTTCACACCAGACTTTTTCAAAACATCAACACCTTCATTCATTATTGCGGTGGAGAGTTTCTGAAGAACATCCAGTTCGCGCTTTCGGTTATCATGGAAAGCAATAATGGTGAACAAGGCATTTCCTAAGTTGATAACCAACTTACAATGCGCCACATCCAACGGATTTTGGACCATAGTAACACTGATCTTCTTTTTTAAAATCTTGTGCACCTCTTCCAACGTAGCATTACTTGAATCGGTAGCCGAAAGTGCAATCGCTCCGCCAACGGCAACAGCAACAACGGGCGATGTTCTGTAAGCATTGAATGCAATGGTAGCGAACATTGCATTCTGGAATCGATCGGAAATGATTTTCACGTGATTGACTCCATTTAGGACCGACATTACTGGAATCTCGTTACCAAAAGCCTGTTCAATGGTATCCAGAACATCAACTAATGAATAGTTCTTTACACCAATAACAACAAGATCAGGGCGTTCCACTCCTTCTAATGAAGCATAAGCCTGACACTTGTAAACCCGCGTGTTCACATCCCCTGGAAGTCTACATTGGAACGCTTGCGTTCTAATAAGTTCATTTTCAGGTTTTCGAACAAGAAACATGGTATGCGTTGTACCAGAATGCATCCAGCCAGCCAAACACAGATTAACTGCCCCAGAACCTACAAATAGAACTCTCAATCTTTACTCCTCTTGCAAACGTTTGAACGATTCGAGATCATGTCTGATCTCATCCATTATGACCGTTTTCATGAGCGGTATCATGCTTCGGGCTACCAATCCATTGCCTTTGATCTGCACGTAAACCAGTAGGTCTGTTGCAAGTGCATCAGCCTCAAAATTCACCGTCATTCGAATATCCAATACATCGTTATACATTCTCACCTTCACAGAACTCATAGGCGAAAGTTCCAGTATCTCCAATTTGTAATCCTGCGAAGTTTCAGCGCTCTTGAAACGCATGTCAAATGTGCTTCCTGGCATTGCCAGGATACCTCCTGTTCGTTCTATTGATTCAAGATCCTGAACCCATTTGACGAACTCCGCGGTATTTAACATCCCTGCAAAAACATGAATCACAGGTTCGTTTACCTGCAACTCTATTTCGTCATCGATCTCTGGAACGAAAACACCTATCAGCAGAAGCGATGCGATACCGACAAGCGCAACCACAAGTATTGCCTTTAAAAACTTCATGACTTCCTGGTTAGAAATACGAATATACACTTGTACGCGGCTCGTGTCCCTGACTTTTAGATGATTCTTCCAACAACACATACCAACGTTGCGTATTATTGGGTCGTACGGTGCGAGCTTAACATGCAGCTCAAAAACTTTTCGCACTACACATAATTCATAATTTCGCGCCCGTTACAAACAACAATTATTATGGAAGAAGGAAAAGAAACAGTCAAGCTCAAAGGAAGTCAGGTATTGCTAAAAGGCTATATACCAGAAGTAGGCGAATTGGCCCCGGATTTCACATTCGTGATGTCTGATATGAACGAGAAAAGCCTTTACGATTTCGAAGGTTTGAACAAAATTGTGCTTTCCATGCCAAGTTTAGATACGGGCATCTGCGCTATTGAAACGAAGAAATTCAACGAGGCAGTTGGCAAAATAGATAACGTTGTTTGCCTTGCAGTAACCAAAGATCTACCGTTCGCTTTAAAGCGCTTTTGCGGTGCCGAAGGAATTGAAAACGTGAAAGCGGTTTCTGATTTCCGTTATTCTGATTTTGCCAATGAGTACAACTTGGAAATGGTGACCAGTCCGTTGAAAATGTTGTTGGCACGAGCAGTATTCGTGCTAGATAAAGAAAACAGAATCCATTACGTTGAGTTGGTTGAGGATATTACCTACGAGCCGAATTACGAAAAAGCTCTTGCTGCTCTTGCTAAGTTGAACTGATCATGCTGGACTTCCTACAGAAGGATTTCTATTGGAATACAACGGGCGAATGGCTCTTGGCCTTTGCCATAATAATTGGTAGCGTTCTCCTAGGTCGCGCTGTGTTTTGGGTATTCAGCAACGTGGTGAAAAAACTCACTGCTAAAACCAAAACCAATATCGATGATATCATAATTGATATGGTTGAGGAGCCGATTTCCTTTGCCGTGGCCATCCTTGGTATCTGGTATGGTCTTGATTCGCTGAACCTTCCTGACGTAGGACACGTGTGGATCAACAGGATCTACTACCTGCTGATCATCTTCAATATTGCTTGGCTCATCAACCGCGTTATCGATGCACTGATTGAGGAATATCTCGTTCCGATCATTGAGAAATCTGAAAGTGATCTTGACGACCAACTGCTTCCTATTCTCCGTAAAGGAATTCACGCAGCCGTTTGGATCATGGCTGTTATTGTTGGCCTCAACAATGCGGGTTACGATGTAGGCGCGTTGATTGCCGGGCTTGGAATCGGTGGTCTAGCATTCGCTTTGGCCGCACAGGACACGGTTGCAAACTTCTTTGGTGGCATTACCATTTTTGTTGATAAACCATTTACGGTCAACGATTGGATCATAATAAATGGGCATGAAGGAATTGTGGAGGAAGTTGGAATTCGCAGCACGC
>JAGYJL010000048.1 GCA_018402015.1 Flavobacteriales bacterium
CAAGAGAAAGAAAGAACACAAACCGTAGAGCAAAACGCACTTCCTACAGGAAAACTGCGGATTGAACTAGAGATCAACGGTGCAGGAAACGATTTTGCAAAAATGCTTGGCGCATTCGGCAATCAGAATTTCCTGATTGACTCTGCAAGAAGCGATGCCAATGGCAAGTTTGTTTTTGAGGCAGACTCGCTATTTCCGAAAGGCTTCTACTACGTAATGCTTGGTTCTGATAACAGCTATTTCCAACTGCTACTTTCCGATGATCAGGAGTTTTCCATGTCGGCCCAAAAAGGAAATTACGTGCCAACCATGAAAGTTGAAGGCTGCTTAGACAACGAACTTCTGTATAAGAATCTGCAGTTTGAAGATGACTTTAATAAGAGACTTGCTCCTGTTAACGCACAACTTCAAAACCTAGCGGAAGGTACAGCAGATCACACTCGAGTTAAAGCCGAACAGGATAAACTGATAGCCGAAAGAGCAGCGCATGTTGCTTGGTTTTCTGAGAATCATCCCAATGCTTTCTTCACACAATTCAAAATATCGGGACAGAATCCTGAGCTTACATATCCGAAATTACAGAGTGGAGAATTGGATCTAGTAACACAGGTTTATCGCTATCGAAAAGCATTCTTTAACGGTGTAGATTTCAATGCGGATTGGACAATCCGTACACCTGTTTTTGCCAATAAACTCCGCAAGTACATTCGTGAGCTGACTCCGCAGAATGCAGATTCACTCATCAAGTATTCAGACGAGTTGATAGCCAAAACCAAAGACAACAAGGAATTATTCAAGTTCACGGTAAACTGGATTGCTCTTGAGTACAAAACACCAAAAACCATGGGTACCGAGGCGCTTTATGTGCACATGATTGACACGTACTGGACTCCTGAATTGGCTTTTTGGTCGAATCCGGAAGAGATCAAAGGACTGCGTGGTGAGGTAAGTCTGATGAAGCCGAGTCTTTTGGGTAAGATCGGGCAGGACATAAAAGCCAAGAACGAGAACGGACAGGAAGTTTCGCTGTACGGATTGAACACTCCGATCAAGGTTCTATACATCTATTCTTACGATTGCGAACATTGCCAAAAGGAAACGCCAGATATGGTTCGGGTTTACAACCAATGGAAGGATAAAGGCGTTGGTGTTTTCTCTCTTTCAACAGATAAGGACAGAACCAAATGGCTCGATTTTGTGAAGCAGAACAAGATGAATTTCACCAACGTTCTGGATCCAGACAGAAGCAGCAAGTACGAGCGCAAGTATCACATAGATATTACTCCCGAATTATACGTGCTAGACAAGAACAACAAAATCATTGCCAGCAACTTAAGTCCTGAGCAATTGCCAGAGTTTTTGGAAGCGGAGCGAGGAAGAAACCCTTGGTAAGAATTACTCTATTATTCGAAAATCGGGGAATTCAGTAAAGGTGGTTTCTGCCACTTCTACCCCCGTAACGTTAGATTCAGAAGAGCCTTCCCAACACCAATTTTCCAGTGCTTGGAGTTGAGAGTCATTACCTGAGGCTTGAATAAAAACATTGCCATTTGGCAGATTTTCAACGGTTCCAAACAGTCCCAATTCTATTGCTTTATCGCACGTGAATTTGCGAAACCACACATTTTGGACTTTACCTGAAACGGTAATGGAAAGCGTTTTCATTACAATCGAACGTTCATTAGAAGCATATCGTCCATTTGCCGATGGTCTCCCATCCAAAGGTTCATTTCCTTTTCAAACGACTCGTGAACTTCACTCAATGGTTTGTTGTAATTGGCGATAAGATGGTCTTTAACCCGTCTATACCCGAATTTAGTAGAGCCATCGGCAGAGAATTGATCTGTTATTCCATCGGAGAACATAGATATCATATCTCCTGATTTGTACTTGAACTTCTGAGCCGTGTACGGCTTACGTTTCTTGTACTGAGTTCCTCCAATACTCCAAAAATCAGCCTTGTATTCTACCAGGTCTTCGTCTCTCATATGATAAACTGGATTTCCAGCTCCAGAATACATTATCTCGCCATTGGACACATCGATCCTGCAAAGCGCCAGATCCATTCCATCATGCACATCAGATTCGGTTTCCTGATTGAGTACGTTCACAACCTCTTTGTGCAATTCGCAGAGAATATCGTTGGTATCCAACATGCCTTGCTCCTTCACTATCTTATTAAGCAAAAAGTAACCGATCAACGACATGAAAGCGCCAGGAACTCCATGACCTGTGCAATCTACAGCAGCAATAAAATGGTAATTGTCTTTTCTTACATACCAAGGGAAATCTCCACTTACCACATCTCTAGGCCGGAACATGACAGATGATTCCTGAAACTGTGCTTTCAACTCCTGAGTGTTGGAAATGATGGCTTCCTGAATGCGCTGTGCATAGTTGATACTTTGCGATATCCTGTGCAAACTATCCTCCAATTCATCTTGAATGGTACGCAACTCTTCGTTCTGCTCATGCAGCATTTCTGTACGTTGCTGAACCTTCAGCTCTAGTCCATCATTGGCTTCAATCACCTCTTGCTGCTTGATTCCCGCAAGGCAAGCGAAAAAACCTAGGAATAACGGGGCTGTATCAATGATCCAATGTAGCGGCTGTGTTCGTTGCACTTCAATAAGAGACGAAAGGCCAAAACCCATGTCGCGCATAAAAGCATCAAAAAGAGTAGCAATTACTGGAAAAGCAAACCCGAACAATGCGCCATAAATGGCATATTGTACACGCGCGTCTTTGGTGGATAAACCTGAAGACATAGAACTCAGAGCGTTTTCATTTCGAAAGGTACCTCAAGAATACTTGCAAGTTCCTCGCCCTTTGTCTCAATCATGTCGTCATCTTCCTTGTAGTACCAAATTACCTTAGCGTCACCACCATCATCCACAATATCCTCAAAACACATTAAAAGGTTGAAGATATACCGCGTTGCGGCAGAGTTGAAGTAATCTATGCGCATTTCCACAACCGTGCTTTCAAGCGGAGATTCAACATAACTCTGAACCCATTCTTCAATTGGTTTGAAGAATTCATGCGCGTTCTCAGGAAGTGCTCTTCCAGTTACTTTGAATACACCCGTGGTAGTATCGAAATCGATCTCTGGTGTGTCTTCTGTTGCCTCAATTCGTAGTGAATCAACCATTTACATTGAATTTTACGTTAAACGTGAAGAAGAATTTTCCATCGCCCATGTCGTCAAAGCTATAAACCAACTTATCAGAACTTTTTCGGGCAATTTCTATGAGTCCCAATCCGGCTCCACCCTTATCGCTGAAAGACCCTTCCCGCAAGGTCTTTTTGTAAGCCTTTTTCAATTCCATTGCATCCATTTCGTTGAGCTCTGCTAAACGTTCCTTCAGTACGTGCATGGTTTGCTCATTGACCACATTTCCAACCGATGTCCAATATTCACCATCTTTATCTTCCGTGATCATGAAGATGCCATCTTTCATGCCATTGCTCTCGATATTATGTCTGCTGACGTTTTGCAGCAGCTCAACAAGAATCAGAAAGAATCCTTTCGGACCAACATCGTTTTCCGCACGCATCTTCTCTTCAATGATATGGATGATCGGCATGATGGAATCCTTTCCAAAATCGCCCTTGTAAACCATCAATACATCAGATTCCTTGATACGCTTATCAAAGTTTTTCGTGAATCGAAGTGCTTCTCCTGGTTTGGTCTCTCCGTCATTACCCGTCAATTTTAACGACAGATAGAAATTGGCCAAATGCTCATTCAAATCCTCAAAATCGAAGGATATCGGTTGGCCTGCTTTTCGGGCCAATTGTATGAGGCCAAGCCCGGCTCCGCCCTTGGCAGAAATCTCATCATTATTGAGCACTTCCAAGTAAAGTGCTTTCAATTTATCCTTTTCAATGGAGTTGAGCTGGTTCAGCTTTTCGCGCAGCAACTCAACCTCATCTATATCGATTAGGTTGATCGAACTAACATAGTTGGCATCTCCCATAAGCCGGGCTGCAAACAAACCGCCTGCCTTGTCTTTTTTAGGATCTAGATTCTTAGAGCCATGCCGCACCACGTTCTGAAAACACTCCACCATAATGAAGGATATTCTTCTGCTCAGCTTGTTAAGCGCCTCGAAGTTGTTAACGTTGAACTCAGTAATTCGGATGATTCCGTCCGTAATATCATCACTGACATCACCATTGAAGATAAAGCTCAATCTATCGTTCTCGAGCTCCTTGTAATAGTCAAATAATCTTTCCAATTGGTCTAACAGGATTAGGTTTGGTCTTGGTCAAACGTCAGTAATTATTTATGGTTACAGATCATTCCAGAATTAACGCTATTGTGCAATATTCAGGTAGCTTGCAATCGGGAACAGTATAAAATGTTGCACGCACCAACAAGCCCTAATCAGTACATTTACCCAAATGAAAGGAACGTTTTACCTGTTCTTGTTGATGGCCTTTGGCGTTGGTGTGTGCGCTCAAAATACAAGCGATGCATATTCCAAGGGAGTGGAAGGAATTAAGCTTGTTGATAAAGGGGAATTTACGCAAGGTATCAAGTTGCTGAAACAGGCAAGGAACCTCGAACCACATGACTTCGACTATTCGTTCGAAATAGGAAAAGCTTATCTGAAAAGTGGCGATCCTAAAAAAGCTGAGAAGTATTTGTTCCCATTACAATATCACTCAAAGGTTCTTCCAGGCCTTTTTATTGAATTGGCCAATTGCTACAGAGAGATTGAAGACGGTAAGAAAACACCGGATCCGGAAAGAAAGAAGGAGTTGGATGCTTTGAGATATGGCATTCAAAAACTGCCTGAAGCCGGTATTCTGTATTTGGAATTGGCCAACGCAAAGCTGGAAATGGAACAGCCTTTGGAGGCATTGGCCGTATTCGAAAATGGAATTTCCAAAGCGCCCAATTTCGCGGAGAATTATTTCTGGGCAGCAAAACTTATGAAAGCCGCTGGCAATGATCTATGGGCTTGGATCTATGCGGAAGTGTTCTTTAACATGTCTGACGATGAAGAAATGAAACGAACTGCCGCTTTGCTAATATCCGATGCTTCGCAAGTGGTTTTTTCCACCTCTTGGAAGCCAGATCCAGACAAAATGGATCAGGAATTACATTACATGTTATCTGAAAATTGCAAGCAGAATTCCTCGGAATTCAATGCGTTGGTTGCCACGCGCATTTGCTTATTGGAGAATTGGGGCAACACCTCGTTTCCAATATCGTCTATACTTACAAGAACGAAAGAGATCCGTTCAAAAGGATTGCTAGAGGCTTATTTGGCAACCATTCATCTGGAATCAGACAAGGCCACATTTCTAAGTTGGGTTTCGGGGAATGCTAAAACATTTGAAGATTACCGTAAATGGCGCTACTGGAACCCGTTGATTGTAACCAAGTCGATTCAAAGAATATCAGAGTGAGAGGAATTACCACATTGCTACTAATCCTATTTATCGTTCAAGTAAGTATAGCCCAACAGTACAATGTCGTTGCACCGCAATCGTTCGTGGCAGGAAAGGCCTATCCTTTTGTGTTGGAAGTTGAAAACCAGAACGGTTTGGATCTTTTTCATTCCGAAGAGATTTCCCTGAACATGACTGGCACCACGCAGGCGAATGGTCTGATCAAGATCAAGAAAGGACGAGCCATGTACACTGGTCATTCAAGCGGTTCCAACACGCTGGGAATCAGTTCTGCTTTCTTCAGTATCAACCCAACAGTCAACTCAAACTCTATCATAGAACACAGTGGTATTGTATCCACCAACCAAACGTGGTCTGCAAATTCTGTGCATCACATCAGCTCTCAATTAACCATTTCAAGTGGCGACACATTAGAGATTGAAAACGGGTGTTGGGTTTTGCTCGACTCGGCAGTTAATGTGGTTATTGAAGGACACCTTAAAGTACTTGGTACAGCGCAAAACCCAACTGTATTTGCTGCAAACAGTGAGTCTGGTTGGGGAGGCTTGATCTTCGCATCAGGAACGGGAGACTTGGAATACGCGCTATTCAACAATGGTGGGAATGATACGAGCCGAGCGTATGGCCATTCTGGTAGTCAGGCCACAGTGAAATCGGATGGCGGAAATGTTCTACTTGACCACTGCTTCGTTTTTGATTGTGTAGGAAAAGGCATTGGTTCACAAAATGGGTATCTCGAATTCAACAATGGAGGCATCTCGCGCTGCGATATGGGTGGCGAATTTGCTGGTAGCCAAACCTTAGTTCGTGGCTCACATATTCTAGATATTCCGAATGACAATGGCATTTTTCAGGATGATGATAACGATGGTTTCTACTTCGCAGGAGCAAACCCATCAAACGACCTTTCTGTGGTAGATTCTTGCGTTTTCATGTATGGAAAGGACGATGCCATTGATCACAACGGAGCCATTCTGGAAGTAAAAAACTCTTGGATAGAGTATTTTGAGCACGAAGGAATTGCTGCCTCCAATCAAAACTCCGTGTCCGTATTCAATTCGTTGTTCAAAGACTGCGAGCAAGGAATAGAGGCCGGATACGGTTCGCCAACTGTAACGGTAAACCATTGCGTAATGGTTAATAACGACTACGGACTTCGGTTTGGAGATTGGTACGATTGGGGATGTTGGGGTACCATATCGTGCACCAACTCTATCATGGTCAACAATAACGTAGACAACGTTCACAATTTCGATTATCAGAGCAACGGACCGATAAACGGAGCCATTACGCTCACATACAGCATTCCAACCGATGCAGAATACGATGCTGGAACAGGATGTATTGTTGGAACTCCCATTTTCAACTCAGAATATCAGTTGGAACCGAATAGCCCAGGTTTAGGTACCGCCAGCGATGGATCTAACATGGGTCTTCTTTCTACCGTAATTACCGGATTGGAAGAAGCAATTGAACCGAAACCAGCAGATATGATACAGTTCAATATCTATTCCATTGATGGGAAACGAGTAGCATCTGGAAATCGAAGCGCAGAAGTAATGCGTTTCAGAGAACGGTCGATAGCAGGAGTTTACTTCGTGGAAGAGATCTATCCAACACAACGACTAACCCGGAAAATTGCCATTATCCGATGAGATCCGTTCTACTATTTGTTCTGTTTGTCTGTAGCTTTTCAAGCGTAAAAGCGCAGATAAAAGAATTCTTCATTACCTGCGACCCGGCAGACTTTCAATTCATCTACGATAATTTCGATCAGGACATCTACATTCCTGCCACGTTCGAGTACAACGGAACATTATGGTCCAATGTGTCTATTCGGATTCGTGGAGATGGCAGCCGTCAGTTTCCTAAAAAATCGCTGAAGATCCGTTTCAATGATGGAGCGTACATCGATGGCCGTACAAGCCTCAACATCAATGCCGAATGGGAAGATCAAAGCTACATTCAGCAATCCATAGCAAGCAGATTGATGCGAGAAAGCGGACAAGCTTGCTTTAGTACTGAGCATGTGCGTATTTACCTTAATGGTACCTTTTACGGGCTTTACCTTTTAGTAGAAGCCGTTGACGAGCGCTTCTTTGAGGTACGCGGTCTAGACCCCACAGGAAATACCTACAAGGCTTCGTTAGATGGAAGTTCGCTGAGCATTTTCGATCAACCCCAATATCATTGGGAACAAAAGACAGGAAGTAATGTGAACATGCTGGACCTTCAGCAGCTTATCAATGCTATTAACGACCAACCACAAGCAAGTTATGGCGATCTGGTAAACGACATCTTTGTTAGGAGCGAGGTAGTAAACATAATAAGCCTAAACATTCTACTGAGTTTGGGCAGCACGTACTACCACAACTATTTCATGCATTATGAGCCTTCGCAAAACAAGTGGATGATGTTGCCTTGGGATATGGATAAGACCCTTTCTTATTACGGCAGCGGCTTCCCGTATCATAGAAGCTCCACCATTTGGATGCCTGACAATCCGTACCACGAAAAAGCCATTCATGATGATGTGCTATTGAGCGAGATACGGAGCAGGATCGTTGGTCTTGACGCATCGATCTACAACCTCAGCTTTATCGAGCCGATCATTGATAGTATTCAATCGGTTATTGCGGCCTCTGTGGCCGAAGATCAGTCGGATGATGTAGTAGACGCAGCTCAATGGCAGACCAAAGTGAGCGACTACAAGAACATACTATCCCAAAGGGCGACCAATTCATTAGCACAGATTGATGAATATCCTCGGAATTTTACCATTGAACGAATTGGTGTGGCAGAGCCTAATGCCAACATCACCTTGCACTGGACGCCTTCTGAAAGTCCACTTCAACGCCCAATTTCGTATCGTTTTTTCCTTGGCCCAGACCGCGATCTGGAGAACACCGCCATCATCATTCAGCCCAATATAACCGATACGCTCTTCAGCTTTACAACACCAGCCACAGAGGGTCTTTACTACTACAAGGTACAGGCTTATGATGGTTTCAACTACGTTGATGGCTTTGACACATACAACCCAATGGTGGTTACTACAAACGTGCCCGAGTTGGTTATTAACGAGATCAACTATAACTCATCTGCAAGCCATGCAACCGAAGATTGGGTTGAAATTCATAACCCGCTGACCTATTCCGTAAACATGGAAGGCTGGATGCTGAAAGACGACCAGAACGATCATATTTTTGAATTTGGAGCAGGCGCGGCCATCGGTCCTGGTCAGTTTGTGATCGTAGCCCGCGATACTGCGGCTTTCAACGCTTTGGTTACAACAACTTCGCGCGTTTTAGGGCAGCCCTCCTTCGGATTTGGCAATGGCGGAGATGTGGTCCGGCTGTTCCATAGTTCTGGAGTTCTTGTTGATGAAGTAACGTATTCCGATACGCTTCCATGGCCTATTCTTGCCGATGGCTTTGGGCCTACTTTGGAATTGCTATCTCCAGAACTAGACAATACTCTACCTGCAAATTGGGCCGCTTGGGAAAGCAGACTCGGAACACCAGGTAGTGCCAACTTTACAGGTACCGGAATAAATGAGCTGAACGAATCGCTAACACTGAAGGTCTATCCTAATCCAAATTCGGGCAACGCGTTTCAATTGATGGTAACAGCTCCATCCAACTCCAAGGCAGAGATCGAACTGTTGGATATTGCTGGTAGAAACGTCTATCGAGCTAAAGTGGTACTTAACGCTGGGGCAAATAACATTGATATATCGCACAGCATTGAAACGTCTGGCACATATTTACTCCTACTAAGAACCAACGATATGACCTACGCCACGCGACTTATTCATACAGGGAAAAACCATTGATATGGGCACTAAAAAAGACCTGCTGAAAGAGTTCAGCTTAATGGAGAATGAACGGAAACTACTGCTATCCGAATTGGAAAAATATCCGATAGACACACTGGAGAAAAAACCGAATGCCAAGGAATGGTCTGTTACAGAGGTTATCATGCATTTGGTTGTGGCAGAATCGGCTTCATTGGCGTACATGAGAAAAAAGCTGGAAGTTGGCGGCCATGGTAAGGCATCTTTCAGTGCCGGAATCAAACAACGCTTGCTTAATCTGGCCATATCGCTTCCCATTAAATACAAAGCACCCAAAGTGGCGCAATTAAAAGAGGGAGAAACGGTAAGTTATGTAGAAGCCGTTAGCAAATGGACCGATGTGCGGAATGCGATGCAAGCGGCCTATGAATCGTTAGAAGAGTCTATCATAGATAACGAACTTTTCAAGCATCCGGCAGCAGGAAAAATAAGTGTGCTTCAAGGACTCCGATTCATGCGTCAGCACGCAATACGACATATTGACCAGATCAACAGAACGGTACTAAGCGTATGATAAGAACAAGTAGCATCATTCTGAGTTTTTTTCTTGCGCTCACATTTCACAATGTGTTTGCACAGATCAATTTGAATGAGTGGGTTCTAGAAAACTCGACAGGCATTGCAGATGCTGATGGTGACCATTCTGATTGGGTAGAGTTATATAACAGCAGCAGTACCGCTGTTGACCTTAATGGCTACGGTCTTTCAGATGCGCCAGCAGAACCATACAAATGGGTTTTTCCTTCTCTTACCATGCAACCGGGAGAGTTCCTGTTGGTATTCTGTTCAGACAAGAATCAATTCATTCCAGAACTGCACACCAATTTCAAACTATCGGATGAGGATGTACTCGTTCTCACAGATCCATTAGGGAACACGGTTCAATCCATAGAACTTGAGGAACTGCCTTACAATGTATCGCAAGGAGGAGTGATAGATGGCTCTACGGAGTTGAAACAGTTCTACATTCCAACGCCTAACGACTCAATCTTGACGATGTTCCGTACAGCCAAATTGCTTTCGCATCAACCAGGTTTCGCCTGGAGAAGCATTTCAACTATCTGCTACTGTGGTTTGACCACACAAATTCAGTCATACCACAGGTGAAGATGTTTAGACAACAGACTCATTGTTCCCAGCGGTTCTATCCATGCAATAGGTCATAAATTCTTATCTCAAGTATTCCTACAACTGTCCAAATGCAGGGCCTTTGGTGCTGAACTGGAACGCAAATCAATTCAAAGGAACTGTATTGTGCGCGTTCATTCAACAACGGAGCACCCTAGTTCGCATACAGTAACAGCCAGCTGGCACTAATCCCTGCCCTTCCAGAGTAGCGGTCATTTAAACTTTTATATTATGTTTAACCTGACTGGTTTGAATATTCGGTCGGTACAGGAATCCCTTCTTCAGGCCTTCATCACGAAGCCTGTGATGTTAAGAAGGGCGTTGGCGTTTGGTACAGGCAACTTTCTCAATCTGGAGATGAAGGTGGGAACGGAACGCGCACGTTCAGTTATTCGGACAGGATGGAGACGTAGTTGATGACAGATCAACTCACAGTTCATGGAACGGGCAGCAGGGCAATGGCTCAGAATCTATACGGTTATATGCTCATTGGGACCACAGGAGTCAAAATGGAGCTGAACTGTTAGGAACATTGAATAAGACCTGGTTCGATGTTCTGGTACTCCAGTAACATGAATGGGATTTCGCTGGTGTTAACTCAGGATGTTTTAATAGCAAACAGACTGATAGAACCAACATGCTCAATTTAAGCTGGCAGATAGGCCGGTGTCTCCTTCATCAATGGAGATATTGGGGTCATTCAGAATCTTACTTGAACTGATTCGTCAACGACACCTATCACCGCCTACGAACTCAACGAAGATCCATTGACGTGTTGACCAGCTACTGGAGAGGTAGACCCAGGGGGCAATGTGACATTTTGAACTCTCTGCAATTTCATCACTGGACAACAACCTTTCAAACGGAGTCGAACTACAGTTTGTGTTTGATGGATGCACATTTGAACTTCCTGTAGACAACCGCAGCACCCCAGGTCCTTGGCTGCTGGTTGGCGCGACAACGTTCGTATTTGGAGAACAGAGGCTAAGCAAAGGTAAGTTCCGTTGGTTGTTGCTGAGTAACGATGGATGTTTAGGTAATGCAGATTTCCAATTCGCTGGAACATGCTACAGACCTAACAGCACCAGTTGGCCAAATCACGGAGTCTCTTTATTTCTTCGAAAACTTTTTGGAGGCGAAAAATTCAACACTGCGTTATTTACCCGGATGGCACATCTGCTAACACCACTTTCGATGGTTACGGTGGTGTTCATCTCACTGACCTCTTCAACATCAAATGCGCCAGACACAGTGCCGGGTGAGCCACTGGAAAGAGCCACACAGCCCAGGATGAGCCAGTAATGGTTGGTAGAACCCGTTCCTACCATGTTCAGAGACACTTTATCAATTACTTCAACCTACAGGATGTGGTTTCTTTTCAATGCAGACTCATCAGATTATTCTTCTAACGTAAACTCCTTGAACTACGGATGCTCTTTTGTTATTTCTTGAACAGTAGAAAGAAGACAATTGTGACCATTTCAAACATGGTAGGAAGGTCTACCTGAAAATTATAGTTAATGAGCAACGGTATACAAAAACGGCAACAGACCCCAAGCCCTGGGAAGCTATTGAAGTAAATACCCAGCAACTCGCTGTCGGAATATATGTGCTTCAACTTAATGACGGATACGAATCGAAACGAACAAAAATGGTCATTCAGTAACCGCCAACCGTAGTGTGAATTGAGCATTTTTCGATTTTGAAGTGACGAAATAGAGCCCACTTTCCATTTGAGGAAGTCTTATTTGGTCTCCCAACACCGAACCAGAGGCGATCAACTGACCCGAAACACCATAAATGCTCCACGACTCTAACTCGTTGCATGTTACCTCTATAACCTCCAATTCGGGAACATACTTGAAGCATGTTGACACTTCTAAATTCTCCATTTCTGGAGTTTCGAGAATATCCGTCAGTCGAGCAAGAAAACAGTCCCCATAATCGGCTGCTCCAACAGTATTCCCATCAAAATCAGCGAAAAAGTAATAATAGCCAGTTACGAATAGGCTTTGATCTGAACCAAGGCACAGTGCCATTCCAAAATCGGAGCTGCCCGCTCCAGCAACCTTGATGTAACGTGGCATTCCAGAAGGCGTGTACGCTAAAATGAACACATCATAGCCATCGCCATCTGCAGACAAGCCATCGGCATAAAGCGTTTCCTCGAACATACCAGTGAGGTAGGTTGAGCCATCCCAGGCCACGGCCATTCCAAGACAATTATCCAACCCCCAACTTCCGGCCGATTGGAGCCAATTGCAATTTCCCATTGCATCAAACTGGGCTAAAAAGACATCGTTGTAACTAAGTGCAGAAACAGAGTGATCTTGAAAAAACGTAGTCCCTTGATAATATCCGGAAACATAGGCCATCCCGTTCAGGTCGCAACCCACAGAGGTGGCAACATCTACCGTTGTACCGCCATTGGCGCGAACCCACTGCTGCTCTCCTTCCGAATCGTATTTGGCAAGAAACATGTCTGAACTGCCCATGGCCTGCACCGCTGTTCCATCGAAATCGGCCTGATCATAGAAATCGCCCGTAATGTAAATAGATTCATTGGTTTGATCTACGGCCACCGATGAGGCAATGTCGTGCTCCAAACCACCGCCTTTCCGAATCCAGTGCGCATTTCCATCACCATCTATTTTCAACAGGAATGCATCGGTAAGTCCACTTGAAAGAATGGTTGCCGTGCCGAATTTGGCGCGATTCTGAAAACCTCCACTCACATAAAATTTTCCGCTGTACGGGTTGTAATCAATGTCAGTAGCAGTGTCGTCATCAGACCCTCCACCGGTCAGAAACCAAACGAAACTTCCGTTGGATCTGTACTTGGCAATGAACACATCCTGGCCACCTTCGGAACGGGCTGCTGCAGTGTCGCCTTGCGAGATGGAAAAGGTGACCGTGTCTGTAAAATGACCTACCACATAGACCGAACCTTCGTTATCGGTAACTACGCCTCTGGCCATGTCTTCAAGTGGGCCAGTAATAACTCGTGCCCAGAGCAACTCTCCTTCTGAGGTGAATTTAGCCACGAAAGATTCCATAGAGCCCTCTCCGGTAAGGAATGTATCTGCTAAAGTTGTGGAGCCAGAGAACGACCCCACCAACAACACATTTCCATCTAGGTCTGTTGTTACGGCTCGTCCTACATCAAGGCCCAGGCCGCCTATACTTTGCGCCCAGTCGAATTGTTGGGCATTGGTGCTTAACCCGACAAGGCACAAAAAAAGCGACCAAATAATTGACCGCCTTTTGTGATGTTTCTTTAAACTCATACCGCGATTATGCTACTGCCCACGCTCTGATCTGATCAATCATTTCAAAGACCTCGTTCATTTTCGCTTGATCTACAGTAGCATCTTCTCCATTACCGATCTGAATCTCTTTTTGAACGAGAATCTTAGATAACGCTTCTAGTTTTTGAGCGAATTCGGTCACCAAAGGGTCATCATCGATCATCTTCATAGTGGTAACGATCTTTCCAAGTACAACTTCCTGCTCCAATAGGCGCAGAGAGATGATGTCTTGAGGTCTATCGCCATCGGCACCCAAATTGGCCGCTAGATACATCGACTCGATCCATCCACCTGCAATCATCAACACAGAGGTGTTCATTCGGTTGTTATCCTTCAGGTATTCATTGGCCAGGTCGTACGCACCACTAAGAATGTGCAGCAACGAGTCGCGATTTTCAATGTTTGATTCCACTCTTTCGAACATGCTTTGATCGAACGCATCAGACAAGCCGATATCGTCAGACAATTTCCGCACATTATTCAAGAAGAAAACGGTTTCCTGCGTTTGCTTGTAGAGCGATGTGTAACCCACATCGGCACTGTAAACACCCATATTGATGGTCTTTTTACCGTTGGTAACGTATTGATCAATGCGTTTTACATCATTCAGCAATCCTGAATTATACTCGCCACCAGCGTGCTTTACCAAAATGGCCATTTCAATTGGAGACGGCATGTTTTTGATCATTGCATCGGCTTCAGCAAGATCGGCTTCGGTCATTTCCTGAGCAACCTCAACCTTCACTTCCTCCTGCACGGCAGGCTTATCTCCCGATCCACACGACCAAAGAAGACCTGTTATTGCCAGGGTTCCAAAAGTTTGCTTGATAGTCTTATTCATTTTCCTGATTTTTTGGGATGGGATAGCCAAATTTACCAATTCAGATTTCGCTCACAACCGACTTAATGTGCCTCAAGCCAGTTCTGACCAACGCCCATGTCTACGACCATAGGCACCTCAAGGTTCACTGCATTTACCATCTTTTCGCTTACCAACGCTTTGAGTTCGTCTAATTCATCCTTGTGTGCGTCAAACACCAATTCATCGTGCACCTGAAGCAGCAATCGTGACCGTAATTTGCGCTTATTCATCTCTGCATGAACGTTGATCATTGCCACTTTGATGATGTCGGCAGCAGAACCTTGAATAGGTGCGTTAATGGCGTTTCTTTCCGCAAAACCACGCACCGTTTGATTGTTCGAATTGATATCGCGCAGGTAGCGTCTACGGCCCATTATTGTTTCTACATATCCGTTCTCTTTCGCAAACTGAATATTGCTATCCATGTAAGCTCGGATGGTTGGGAATTGCTTGAAATATTCATCAATGATATCACGCGCTTCGGTTCTCGATATGCCTAGATTGTCTGCCAATCCGAAGGCTGATTGTCCGTACATGAGCCCGAAGTTGACTGCCTTGGCCTTGCTTCGCATTTCGCGGTCCACCTCTTCCAACTTC
The DNA here is from genome assembly GCA_018402015.1 of Flavobacteriales bacterium. Lineage (GTDB taxonomy): Bacteria > Bacteroidota > Bacteroidia > UBA10329 > UBA10329 > UBA10329. Next base: position 15,176 of record JAGYJL010000048.1, read on the forward strand.
ACTCCAAAAACTTTGGCGGCTGTGGCTGCATGAATGTCTTGCCCTTGCTTGAAAGCTTCGATCATCGGTCCGTCTTTGCTCAATGCAGCGATGATACGGAGTTCCACTTGCGAATAATCCGCTGCGAGAAGCACAAACTCTTCGCTTCGCGGAATGAATGCTTTTTCTGATCTCGCGGCCGCGTTCCGTTCTGATCGGAATATTCTGAAGATTAGGGTTATCTGAACTTCGTGACCCGTAGCTGCAACCGCTTGATTGTACGAAGTGTGGATTTTCCTGGTTGGATTGACCAGTTCGGGAAGCGTATCCACATGAGTCGATTTGAGCTTCTGCACAGAACGATAATCAAAGATTTTGAAACGATCGGATGCTTATTTCACCAGCTTGCTTAAGACCTCCTCGCCCGTTTTATACTGTCCGGTTTTGCCAGTGCGTTTGGCGTTAGTATCAATCTTCGTGATCGAAAGAACATCGCCCAACTGCTTTGGCGATTGAATAATGAAATCGTACCCGCGAGTTCAATAATCTCAGACTGGCAATCGAATGGTCTTCGTTCAGCTCTCCTGACATTGTTTGAGCGCGTCTACATCAAAGCCCAATTCCCTCCATTTCCATAGCGCCAAACACCCAGGAATAAGCGGCATTTCCACTTCGTTGAAAAGCTTTCGCGCTTCCACCTCATCCAACAGTGGACTGAATTTCTCGTAAAGCTGAAAGGTGATGTCGGCATCTTCTCCACATATTCGATCACTTTTCCAACGGCACATCTTTCATGCTGCCTTGGTTCTTGCCGCTCTTTCGATCAGCTCGGTGATGGATTGAGGTGATAGCCGAGATAAGTTTCTGAGAGCAGATTATTCCATGGCGCATATCCGGATTGATGAGATAATGTGCGATACGTGGTGTCGAAGGTCTTGGCAGAAATGGTCAATCCACTTAGCGAAGAAGAATACAGAGGTCGTACTTCAAATTCTGTGCGACCAGTGTCTTTTCCATCCGAGAATAGGGCTTGGAACTCTGCACAAACCTTCTTTGCCTCGTCTTCATTTTCAGAATAGACACATAGAACGCCTTTCCTTTTCGATGGAAAATGCGATGCCGAGCAGCTGTGCAGTTATCGTGTCCAAGCCTGTTGTTTCCGTATCGAAACAGATGCGTTTCGGCTTTAGAAAGTGTGTCGATAAGCGCTTTGCTTTCAGCACTATCAACCAATTATTTAATCGTACTCAGTATTTGCGAGGTTTGTAACCAGAACCCTCGATGGTTTCAACCACCGTATCTGAAGCTGCAAAAAGATACATCTGACCGGAAGCCGCAGATTTGGCGGTTGCTGGTTTGGAGCTTGCGTTACTGCCACTTCTGCCCCAGCTTTCTTGGCAATGGTTCGAATTCCAGTTTCAGCGAACAATTCAGCCAAAGCTTCCTTATCGGGCTCTTCCATAATGAGGTCTTCCTCATCAAAATCAATAGGAACATCGGTTATGATGGTTGCCAGCATTTTCGACATGATGGCCTTTTCGCGATTGTTCTCCACGTTCTCCTTCATCTTGCCTTTCAGCTGATCAAGGTTTTCGTAAAGCCCTTCCATGGAGCCATACTCTTGAATAAACTTGATAGCAGTCTTTTCGCCCACTCCAGGAATTCCGGGGATGTTATCGACCGCATCTCCCCACATTCCGAGCACATCGATAAGTTGCTCTGGCCGCTCCAATCCGTATTTCTCACAGATCTCTTTTGGTCCCAACACGTCAATGTCGTTTCCCATTCGGGCTGGTTTGTACATGAAGATCTTGTCGGAAACCAGCTGGCCGTAATCCTTATCGGGCGTTACCATGTAGGTGGTGTAGCCGTGCTTCTCCGCCTTCTTGGCAAGGGTTCCAATTACATCATCGGCCTCATAGCCTTCCACTCCCAAAACAGGAATTCTAAAGCCCCTAATAAGGTCTTGTATGTACGAAATACTATCGCGAAGATCATCTGGCATGGCCTGACGGTTAGCCTTGTATTCGGTGTATTCAACCTGTCGATTGGTTTCGCCCGGCATATCGAAAACCACAGCAATATGTGATGGTTTTTCTTTCTCCAATAACTCGAGAAGCGTGTTGGTAAAACCGAAAATAGCCGATGTATTCTGGCCCTTTGAGTTGACCATGGTATAGCCACTGGCGCGGTTTCCGTGTCGATCAACGCGATTGCCGGCAAACGCAAAGTATGCGCGGTAGATCAGTGCAAAGGCATCAAGTAGAAACAGTCTTTTGTCTTCGGATGGGTCTTGTTTTGTCATGGAATTTCTAAGAAGAATATTCTACGAATATGACGAATAAATTGCGCTCGACCCGAAGCTAATTCAATCCTAAAGCTTCTGCCGCATCATCCGATCTGGGCTGTAAACGTCTCTGAATTCTTTGAGGTAATACGCGTAGCCATCCTTTATCTTAAGTTGCTCCACAAACAACGCATCTTTCAGACTTGTGGCACTCACCAACTGACCATTGTCTAGGTCAACTTCCATTAGGTAAATCTTGTTTCTAAGCTTTACATGAGCGTAAACCTTTTCTCCGTTTGCGTCTGGTATTAGCAGGTTGCGCCAACCTTTATGTTCTTGATGCTCAAGCGGGAAAGACCGCGCCTCATTTCCCTCACTATCATGCACGTAGCAAACACCCACAACATGGTCAAAGACATAAATGCTATCGCGAAGATTGAACATGGGACTGTAGGTTGGTTGACTTAGAAGATCGATCCAGCCGCGATCTCTGGGAGATGGGCTCCACGTGTTCAGCAAAGCAAACTGCTGTTCCAATGCTCTATCGGAAACCGATCGGTAATATCCACTTTCGGAACGGCCATACAAGTACGTATTGTACCTGCCTCCCCAAAGCAGCGTACTTCGTTCCCGGTTGGCAGGAGTGCCAATGTATCTGTACGAATTTGGGTAATAAGAGCTGTAATCTTGGTTTGCATAATTACTCAATCCAACTGTGTTCCTGCAAACCATTTGCTCGTATAAGCGCGGATACCCGAATGCCGCTCCTGCCTGACGAACCCGTGTTCTGTATGGCCACGGATTAGCAACCAGATTGGCGAAATAATCGGTGATTTCTTGCAGCCCTTGATGGTCGTAAACGCGCTGAAGAATGGTGCCCTTTTTAGTTTCGCGGTTAAACCCGTAGTGATAAACTTCTTGCCCAGCCTTTTGATAAGAACTGAAGAAAATATGCGAACTGCTTGAGGTTGAACAATGGGCCATTTGTTCTAGAAAATAGCTTCGGTCAAACACATGGCTCAACCCGATCTGTCCTTCATCAATATTAATCTGATAAACGCTGTCTTCCCCGAAAAGATGAACGTTTCCAAGGCAATCATCATAAAGCTTGTAGCCTTTTTTATCTACACGTAACCGCGATATTTCTTTCCAGCCTTCATCGCACACAACCAAATAGCGAATTCCGTTCTCGGCCATCAGCAACACATTCCCATCGGCAAAGCTGAAATCGCGCAGCACAATTCCGCGTTTTCCATTAACAACTGTCTTTCCCGAAGCACTTACCTCAACCAAATTGAGCAGCGTTGACTCTTCATCCATAACCACCATAACATCGGCCTGGTGGCCTTCAAATGTTCGTAAAATCGGTCTGTGGCCAACATGTGAAATCCGAAGTACGGTTCCTGAATCTGCAACGGCTATTTCAAATTTTCCGTATTGGTCCGTTGCTACAGCTTGCCGACTGTTGATGTCCAACACGTGGGCTTCTGACAACTGTTTTCCATCCGCATTCTTAATCGTTCCCGAAATGGTTTGCTGCGCGAGAGAATCTGAACCCAGAAAGAGAAGGCTAGCAATAAGAGGTAAAGAGTATTTCATGGCGGGGTTGTTTGTTCCCAAACCAAACAAGAATCATTCCGAAATCGGCTTCAGGAAAGACCCGCGCCAGCTTTGATCTCTTCAACAACCGAAGGGTCCAACAAAGTAGACGTATCTCCCAAGTTGGAAACATCACCCTCGGCAATTTTCCGTAGAATTCTTCGCATGATCTTGCCTGACCTTGTCTTGGGCAAACCACTCACCACTTGAACCTTATCCGGTTTTGCAATTGGACCTATCATTTCCACCACAACCGCATTTATTTCCTTCAGGAAATCATCCATGTTAGAAGGTGGATTATTGCAAATGACGTAGGCATAAATTCCCTGCCCTTTGATATCGTGAGGATAACCGACCACGGCCGTTTCCACCACGTTTTCATGCTCGTCAATGGCGGCTTCAATTTCTGCCGTTCC
>JAGYJL010000049.1 GCA_018402015.1 Flavobacteriales bacterium
ACAAGCAAAGAAGCACTTCCCTTGGGAGGTGCTTTTTTTGTGTTGAGCACATCAGTACTGACTACTTTTGCATTCCATGAAAAACATCCGCAACTTCTGCATCATTGCCCACATTGACCACGGGAAAAGCACACTGGCCGACCGTCTTTTGCAAGTTACAGGTACTGTATCTGATCGCGAAGCACAGGCACAAGTACTGGACGACATGGATTTGGAACGTGAGCGTGGCATTACCATTAAGAGCCATGCCATTCAAATGAATTATCGATTGAATGGTGAGGATTACATCCTAAATCTGATCGACACTCCCGGACACGTGGATTTCTCGTACGAGGTTTCTCGTGCTATTGCCGCTTGCGAAGGAGCGCTGCTAATTGTAGATGCCGCTCAGGGTATTCAGGCGCAGACCATTTCCAACCTTTATTTGGCTTTGGAACATGACCTGGAAATTATTCCTGTTTTGAACAAGATAGACCTCGATAGCGCCAATCCAGAGGAAGTAAAAGATCAGATCGTGGACCTTTTGGGCTGCGACCGAGAAGATATTCTTGCAGCCAGCGGGAAAACAGGTGTGGGTGTTCCAGAAATGTTGGAAGCAATTGTTGATCGTGTTCCAGCGCCAACAGGTGACCCTGAGGCTCCGCTGCAAGCGCTGATATTTGATTCTGTTTTCAATCCGTTCCGCGGTATCATTGCCTATTTCCGAGTGTTGAATGGAAGTATTCGCAAAGGAGAACAGGTGAAATTTGTGGCAACTGGCAAACAATATGGAGCTGAAGAAATTGGCATTCTGAAATTGAAACCATTACCGCAGCAACAGGTTTTTGCTGGAAATGTTGGCTACATTATTTCGGGCATTAAAACAGCCAAAGAGGTTAAAGTGGGCGATACGATCACCTCTGTAGAGCGTCCTTGTACTGAAGCTATTCAAGGGTTTGAGAATGTGAAACCGATGGTTTTTGCTGGTATTTACCCGGTAGATACAGAAGACTATGAGGAGTTACGCGCCAGTATGGACAAACTCCAGCTGAACGATGCATCCTTAACCTACGAGCCGGAAAGTTCTGCAGCGCTTGGCTTCGGATTCCGTTGTGGTTTCTTGGGAATGTTGCACATGGAGATCATTCAAGAGCGGTTGGAACGAGAGTTCGACATGACGGTGATCACGACCGTTCCTAACGTGTCATACATTGCTCACACCAAGAAAGGAGTTAAGCTTATTGTGAATAACCCTTCCGATCTTCCGGAGCCCAATTACCTAGAGTCTGTTGAAGAGCCGTACATCGCAGCGCAGATCATTACCAAATCAGAATATGTAGGTGTGATCATGACCCTCTGCATTGAAAAACGGGGAATCCTCAAGAATCAGATTTATTTGACAAGCGACCGCGTTGAGCTTCAGTTTGAACTTCCGCTTGGCGAGATCGTATTTGATTTTTACGATAAATTGAAGTCCATTTCCCGTGGATACGCATCGTTCGACTATCAGCCTTTAGATTACAAACCAAGCAGACTAGTAAAACTGGATATTCTGCTTAACGGAGATCAGGTAGATGCTTTATCTGCCCTGATACACATGGATAATGCGCATACGCTCGGAAAGAAGATCTGCGCAAAACTTCGTGAATTGATACCGAGACAACAGTTCGATATCGCTATTCAAGCGGCAATTGGAGCTAAGATCATTTCTAGAGAAACGGTAAAGGCCATGCGTAAAGATGTTACTGCCAAATGCTACGGTGGTGATATTTCCCGTAAACGAAAGCTTCTAGAAAAACAGAAAAAGGGTAAGAAACGAATGCGCCAAGTTGGAAACGTGGAGGTTCCTCAATCTGCATTCATGGCTGTTCTTAAACTCGATTAAGGCTCGCTCTTCAGCGTTAACACTTCGTACTTGATGTCATCCAAATACACGTCCATATCGGATGTGTTCAATGGATACACTATCCAATTATCAAGAGAATCAATTGGTTGTTTCAACGATACTACCGTCTCGACTTTGGTCCATGTTTCTGGTTCCGTAATAAACTGCCCAATGCCAATGTAATCATGGCCATAATCGCCATTTGGGCCACGAAATGAATACGCAATACTGAGTTTGGGAAATGCATCTTCAGACCAAACATTAGCGGTTACGCGCAACTTCCTGTCTCCATCCGGGCCTAGTTCGCTTACGTTAACACCAAGGGTGGAGCCGTATGGATTCTCAGCATTTACCAATGTGCTTCGTTTGCCCGAAACCGACATTTCCGTGGTTATTCCTTGGTTGCCCCAGGAAGTGCCTTCTTCCAAATCGGACTCAAACACAACGCGTGTTGCAAATTCCAACTGCTTTTCTTCCTCGGATTTTTGCTCTTCGCGATAAAAAATGCCATCGTATTTACGGTCGGTCTTGAGGAAGATCTGCCAATAACGGTCTTGGTCCATACCAACCCAATGCAGAATGAACTTCTGATACTGATAGCTCTGCACCAAATTGAGGTAGCCAAAAAACACGCAAGCAGCAATAATGAGAATACGAACAGACTTTGTGGTGTCGTTTAAAAGAAATGCGAGACCAACGGCAAAAAAGGGCATGAATTCGACCATGGCGCGCATACCCAAACTACTGCCGTAATACCAGTTCCACCAACACGAAAGCACATAAACCGAAACAGACAGAAATACCAAAAGCCATATTCCTTCTTTCGGTTTCTTGATAGCGAGGAAAATCAGGCCAAGCAGACCAACGAACGCAAAAGGCGTGTAAACAAACAATCCCTTCTTGTAGCTAAATAGAAAATTAAAGGTCTCAGGATCAGAAAAATCAAACCCTTCTCCTTGATACGACCACACTAATGCTTTGCCGACCTGTGCGACATACATGACCGATTGGATTCCTAAAATTGCAACGACCAAAACAGCCGCAAAGGCCAGGTATCTTGCGATTGATGGTTCTCTGAACAAATGGTCTTTCAAAGCGATGAATCCTCCAGAAATGAAAGGAACACTTAGAATCAACAGTCCGTTTGCTGGTCTAACAAGGACTACCAGTGCAAACACAGATGCCGACAGCAGAAGCCGTTGTGTTCCGCCATTAGCAAACCACTTATTCACGATAAATAAAAACGCTCCAAACAGCCCGAAACTGTAGGCATGAGACATGGCGGGCTCCGAAATAGTGTAATGGAAGAGTGGTGTTGCGAACAGGCACATTCCGGACGCAAACACCGCAATAAGAGGCCTAATTCCTCGATCCTCCAGAAACCGGGCAAGGAAATACATGCCCATTCCTGAGTAAAACAAGGCTCCGAACATTACGCCTTGCTGAAAGGGAATGGAATACCCATCTATCGGATATCCTAGTAACCACGCTGCAATGCACGATAAAAGGAAGAACGGTAACATGAGCACCGCTGTTCCCACATAGTATTTATTAATTCGGCCTAAATCAGTCGTAACGGTAAAATCAGCACCTCCGCCATCGAAATAAACATCTGCGTACGAATGAATTACCTGCTCCCAATCAAATGATTGTTCTATGAAAACCGCCACCAGGTACCCGTAGTATCCTTGCGCATCAGCATGGATCTTTCCGTACATGGCCTCATTATCAAAAAGTCCACTGAACGCGAGCAGTGCAGCAAGAAAAACACTGAATATGATTATCCTGTTTCTCATTTTTCCGTTACAAAACTGATCTCCAGATCATCCAGATAAATTTCCGCACAATCAGATTTCATCGGATAAAAAACAAACGTATCAAGGTTGTTTCTTGGTTGACCACAACGAAAAAGAGCCGTTACCTGTGTCCAGTTTCCTGTTCCGTTGAACTGCGGTCGCAGCGGCCGCTTGTTCCAAAAATAGCTGCTGCCTGTAGAATCCTCAATGGCAAATACAAAAGCAAGATCGGTAATCCTTGAATCTGACCACACCCAAGCACTGACCCTTATCAGATCAACATTCATTTCGTTGGCGGATTTACGGAAAGTTGGGCCATATTGGTCTGAACAGGACATATGTGCCGACCGTGTTCCTGCGTAAGGTTTTTCATCCGTCAGTTGCTGCTCGTTTCCCCAACCTAGCGCTGCTTCCATGTCGTTCCTTATCACAATGCTATCCTTGCCGGTATAAGAATCTTGGCCTTCATAGCCCGAATAGTACCAGGCCAAGTCATCTCCTGTTCGAAGAAATAGATTCCAGTATTTGGTTTCGTTCATGTTATCGAACGTGATGATGTGTTTGTTGTACTGATACGTCTGTAGCAACTGTACAACAATTAAGGTGATTCCTATTGCAAGAACCGATTTCGGTCCAATAACCCCTAGACCATGCCGTAGCGCAAAGGCAAAACCAATTGCGAAGAAAGGGTAGTATTCTATGAACGCCCGATGACCGAAACTGCCTCCATAATACCACATCCACCATGAGGAAATAACCCATGTTATAAGAGCTAAGAATAGAAGCAATTCGGCAAAGCCTAGTTTTCGTTTTGAAACACCGATAAATATGCCTCCCATTGCAAGAAGTAAAGCTGGACAGTAGACGAACAGGCCTTTTCTGAAACTGAATAACACGTTGATCACTTCTGGATGAAGGAAGTTAAAGCCCTCTTTTTGGTACGACCACACGAATGGTTTTCCGGTTTGTAAGATGTAGATCAGTGGTTGCACGGCCATTATTGCAATAGCCAGCAAGGCAGCAGCAAAGAGCATCTTTCCTTTTTGGCGAAAAAGTGTTTCGATGCCCATAACTGTACTTAATAAACCACCAGCAACCGCTGGAATTCCTAATAGTACGAGTCCGTTTACGGGCCTGATCAAAACGGTAAACCCTAACGCTGCCGAAGCGGCCAGAATCTGAAATGTTTTTTGCTCCGTCAAAGACTTCCGTCCGAAGTAGAGGAAGGCCGATACAGTAAAGAACGAATACACGTGAGACATGCTTGGTTCATAAACCGAGTAGTAGAATAAATTGGTGCCGAATGTGATGATCAGGAGCGTTAGAATACTTGTTTTTTCGCTGAAGCCCATATCCATCAAAAGCTTTCCTAACAATAGAAGACCGAGGGAAAGACCGACAATTGCGGCTACTCCAACCATGAGTTGAAACGGCCAAGAATAACCATCAATCGGTAATCCAAGAGCTCTGCTAATAGCACAGGCTACGAGAAAAAACGGGGTTTGAATTACCGCAGTGCCCGCGAAATACTTGTTTACGCTGCCGTTTTCGCCTTCTACAACATAATTGGCCCGTTTGTCTTCCGCGTAATACGTTGCATTGATCTGGTCCACAAAATGAAACTGAAGATCATGGTAGAGAAATGTGGCTGGCAGATATGCGTAGTATCCTTGGCCATCGGTCATGATCAGCGGGTCTTCCGAAAGGTTTTGCCAGCGTGTGGTTCCTGCAAAAGCAAGAAGCCCAAACAGAAGAAATGAAATGAGGCGTTGGATTCTCAAATCAGGTAGATTCTACCTGCTGAAGATATTATACTTCAGGATACAATAGATGGCACGGAAGCCGTCCTTGGCACCTATCTTTTTCCCGTCTTCATAGGTTCGTCCATAGTAAGAAATGCCAACTTCGTAAATGCGCACCTTAGGAATGCGGCTGATCTTGGCTGTTACTTCGGGCTCAAATCCGAATCTTTTCTCCTGCAACTTCAGACTCTGCACCATTTTAGTGTCGAACAATTTGTAGCACGTTTCCATATCAGACAGATTCAGATTAGTGAACATGTTTGACAGGAATGTGAGGAACTGATTTCCGATGGTATGCCAAAAGAACAGGATTCGGTGTGGGTTTCCTCCCAAGAATCGTGAGCCATAGACAACATCCGCATTACCCTCAACAATGGGCTTAAGCAGATCATTGTATTCGCGTGGGTCATATTCAAGGTCGGCATCCTGAATGAGCAGATATTCTCCCGTGGCCAACTCAATTCCCTTGTGAAGCGCAGCGCCCTTTCCCATATTCTTAGGTTGGGTAAATAGCTGAATATCCATTTCGGGGTTGTCCGCTTTGTACTTTTCAATCACCTCAACAGAGTTGTCAGAAGAGCAATCATTTACAATGATCAGTTCCTTCTTTATTCCGTGTACAAGATCAACCGCTTTGATCCGATTCAGAATAAGGTGGATGGTCTTTGCCTCGTTGTAGGCTGGAATTACGATGGAAAGCTTTTGGAAGGTCACGCTTCTGTGTCTTGGTTGGTTTTTTCTTTGATCAGGTACAGCGGTCGCTGTTTTACATTATTGCTTATTCTTCCAATGTACTCGCCAATTATTCCAATTGACACCAGTTGTATGCCGCCTATGAAAAGAACACTCAACATGAGCGAGGTCCAACCTGGTTCGTACACTTTAAGAACAAAGCGCGAATATAACGCATAGAGCATCAACAGGAACGACACGAAGGACATCACAAACCCTGAAATAGTAGCCACCTTAAGTGGGAAATTGGAAAAGGATGTTATACCGTCTAAGGCAAAGCGAAGCATTTTTCTCCACGTGTAACCGGTGTCGCCCGATAATCGTTGATCTCGCTCGTATTCAATATATGTTTGGCTGAATCCCATCCAAGCGATCTGTCCTCGCAAGAATTTTTCTCTTTCTGGCATCTGTTTCAGCACATCTACAACGCGTTTTGTTACTACTCGGAAATCGCCTGTATCCAATGGAATGTCGATGCTAGTGATGCTTGAAAGAATCCTATAGAACATTTTTGCTGTGGCTTTCTTTAGCCAAGATTCTCCTTTGCGCACCTTGCGTCTGGCATAAACCACATCATGGCCTTCTTTGATCTTGCTCAACATCTCAGGAATCAATTCCGGTGGATCTTGGAGGTCGGCATCAATAATGGCCACATATCGTCCATCGCAATTATCGAGGCCAGCGGTAACCGCCACCTGATGACCGAAATTTCGACTTAACTCAATAAAATTGACGTGCAATGTTTCGGTTTGTGGAAGCTTCTGGATCCTTTCTGCAGTATGGTCCGTGCTTCCATCGTTCACAAAAACCAACTCCACCAACGGTAGTTCAAGAGCTGACAAAGCTGCTGCCAATCGTTCGTACAATGGCACCACATTATCTTCCTCGTTGTACACAGGAATGATCACGGAAAGGGAATACTTAGCCTGCGCCATTCCTTTTTCTAGCTATGATGAACATGATATCGAAGGTATTGATTCCAATGGCCCAACGTGAAGGTATGGCATTATGCAATTTTTTGACCCAATTTGGCGCTTGCTTGTTAAGCATGAACAGGCCAAAATAGATGAGTCGGGCGCTCCGTTTGATGGCCGGATAACCGCAATGAACCACATCAAATCCTTTTGATTCGAGTAACTCTGTGATGGTTTTTCTGGAAAAATAGTGCAGATGAGACGGTGGATGAATCATTCGCCATGATCGCTTTTGAAAACGAGGCAGCATCGCACTTATGTCGCCTGTTGTTATGCTTAAGTAAGCGCCATCAGTACACTCTTTGGCTATCTTTTCAATGAACTTATCGGGGTGTTGAAGATGCTCAATCACATCCCACATGAAAATGGCATCGCTCTTCTGTTCTGATGCAGCGGTTAAATAATCCTGATTTCGGGCATCTAGATTCAATACGGTTTGTGCGTGATCAATGGCTTCTCCAACCACATCGTAGCCTACATAATGACTTTCGGGCCATACTTTTCGCGCAACATCTCCGAAGAGCCCGTAAGCGCAGCCGATCTCTAAAATTTGCTTTGGTACAGTTCCAGAAACCTTTTTGTACGTGTTTGTTCGGTCTAGGAAGTTGACCCTTTGCACATCCTGATCCTCTAGATAATCGAGGTATTCTTCTCCTTTGAAATAATTTTCTGTGTAAACACTATCCAAAACTGCCTGATCTACCTGCATATTGGCCGTAACAAATTGGCAGGATGAGCACTTCAAAAGTGTATCATCATAGATTGGCTCCCAAGACCTTGAGCCGCATACAAGACATGACGATTCTAGCGTCAAGCAAACTTCATTTCTGGAATGTCACCTTCAACAACCAACCGGCCTTCGGTTGCTTTAACGATCTCTTCTACCGAAATGCCTGGAGCTCGCTCTATCAGCTTAAAGCCATTTTCGGTAATATCAAGCACAGCAAGATTGGTAACAACCCGTTTTACGCATTGTACGCCTGTAATTGGCAGCGTGCATGTCTTAAGTAGTTTCGATTCTCCTTCTTTATTTGTGTGCATCATCGCAACTATGATATTATCGGCCGATGCAACCAGATCCATCGCTCCGCCCATTCCCTTCACCATTCTTCCTGGAATTTTCCAGTTGGCGATGTCTCCATTATCGGCCACTTCCATGGCGCCTAGAACGGTGAGCTGAACGTGTTGTCCGCGAATCATGGCAAAGCTGGTGGCCGAATCGAAAAATGCTGCTCCGGCACGTGCTGTAATGGTCTGTTTTCCTGCGTTGATGAGGTCGGCATCTTCGTCTCCATCAAACGGAAATGGCCCCATGCCCAAGATGCCATTCTCTGATTGAAATTCTACTTCAATTCCTTCGGGAATGTAGTTGGCCACCAAGGTTGGAATGCCAATTCCTAGGTTTACGTAGTATCCATCGCGCAATTCTTGCGCAATGCGTTGAGCGATCTGTTCTTTGGAAAGCATGTGACTATTGTCTTCTGATTCTTAACTATTGACCACGGGTATCAACCTCGTTGTCTAACGGTTCTCTGTTCAATTCTCTTTTCAAATTTCTCCCCTTGGAAAATCCTGTTCACGAAAATTCCTGGAGTGTGAATGAAATTGGGGTCCAACTCGCCTGGCTCAACCAATTCCTCCACTTCTGCAATGGTGATCTTGCCTGCCATGGCCATCATGGGGTTGAAATTCCGAGCGGTTCCTTTGTAAACAAGGTTCCCGAAATGGTCTCCTTTCCAAGCCTTAACAATGGCGAAATCTGCCGTAAGTGCCGATTCAAGGATGTGTGGTTTACCATTGAAAATTCGTACTTCCTTTCCTTCTGCCACTTCGGTTCCGTAACCGGCAGGTGTAAAGAAGGCTGGAATTCCAGCCCCACCAGCACGGCACCTTTCTGCCAAGGATCCCTGTGGAATGAGATCTACCTCGAGTTCTCCGCTCAGCATCAATCGCTCGAAAAGGTCATTCTCACCAACGTATGATGAGATCATTTTTCGAATCTGCCGCTTCTGAAGAAGCAGTCCAAGACCAAAATCGTCCACCCCGGCATTGTTGGAAATGCACGTCAGGTCTTTCACTTCCAGATCTACCAACTCTGCAATGGTATTCTCTGGAATTCCGCACAACCCGAATCCACCGAGCATTAACGTCATTCCATCCTTAATTCCTTCCAAGGCCGCTCGCGGGCCACTGACCACTTTATTCATTTAATCGAATTGAAACGGATCGACCCGACCCGCTGGATTATTGTTCTTCTGTTTATCGTACTTATCGCAGTCCAATTCCACTTTTATTTCTCCTTCGGGTTTCTCGAAAGGCCCCGTTGAAATATTCAGTTTCTTATCCTCATAAACTTGTTTCATGTAAAGCGCCCAAATCGGCAAGGCCATTGATGCTCCTTGTCCTTCTACAATTGTTCTGAAATGCGCTGCGCGATCTTCGCAACCAACCCAAACTCCCGTTACAAGATCGGGCGTATGGCCAATGAACCATCCATCCGATTGATTCTGCGTGGTTCCCGTTTTTCCAGCCATAGGTGGCTCTAATTTGTAACGGTATTTCAGCCTCACGCCCGAGCCATATTTCACAACTCCTTCCATTAAGTTGATCATGGTGTAGGCTGTTTCCTCGCTCATAACTTCATGGGTTTGAGGAACGAATTCCTCCAACACGTTTCCGCTTTTATCCTCAATACGCGTAACGATCAATGGTTCTGTGTACACGCCTTTGTTGGTGAAGGTGCAGTGCGCTGCGGTCATTTCATACACGGATAATGAAGGTGTTCCTAAACAGATGGCCGGGTACGGATCGATCGGTGCCGTGATGCCCATTTTTCTGACCAATTCAACTACTGCCTGTGGCCCGAATTTCTTCATTACATAAGCGGTAACCGTGTTCACAGAATTGGCCAGTGCTTTTTTGAGTGATATCTCTTCGTTCTCAAATTTGGTGTCGGAATTCTTCGGGGTCCAGTCTTGTGGTAAGCCCCAACGCTCTTTCTCAAACGTTACCGGAATATTCAACACTTTCTCGCACGGGCTCCATCCTTCTTGCATGGCCAAGGCATACACGAATGGCTTGAACGTTGAACCCACCTGTCGGCTACCCTGCTTGACGTTATCGTACTTGAAATGCTTGTAATTGATGCCGCCAACCCAAGCTCTTACGAAGCCTGTTCGCGGATCCATGGACATCATTCCTGTTTGTAGGAAGTGCTTGTAGTAACGGATGGAGTCCATAGGTGTGAGCGTAGTGTCTATTTCTCCATTCCACGAGAAAATGGTCATATCCACGGGTTGTTGGAATTCCAACTTCAGCGAATCATCAAATGGTTTCCATATCTCTTGATAATAATCCCAGGTTCTATCGAGGTCTGGTTGTAGTTTTTCGGATTTCTTACGCAGCTTCAGAATTCTTTTCTCAAGCTCATCGTAATCATCCTGCTCGCCCATTCTTTCTGCCCTATCCAGTTCCTTGTAGAGCTTAGCGATTTCACTTTCATATTCGTTCCGATCCTTTCTGTAAACGAAATAATCCCGATATCGCTCGCGAATATCCTGCCGCTGGTCCAAGCGCTCGTTGTACCGAGTAGATCGCCTCATCGATTGGAGCATGATGCTTTCAATCTCAGCATCAGTAATTCCTCTGAAAGGGGCCTTCGGGTTCTTCGCTCGATCTTTCCAAATTTGGCCTGGTGTTCCTTTTATGTGGTCTGAAACGGCTTTTTCTGCATAGGTCTGCAAACGCGAGTCAATGGTGGTATAGATTCTAAGTCCATCACGATAGAGACGTAATGCGAACCATCTGGTTTTACGTGTGTAGCACACCACTGACTGAGCTCATTCCTGAGGTGTTCTCCGGAAATAAGTGGCCAAACCTCATTGTGGTCGGCCGTCTGATAATCGAGCACGAGCGGAATCTGAGAAAGAAATCCATTTTCTTTCGCATCTTATCATTTCGGAAGCATCTGGCCGAAAACCGTATTCCTTCGGTTCTGGGTAGCTCTACTCTTCTTCTCGGATTGAAAAGGGCTGGATTTTTAGCATACCAACAAATACGGCTGCCTGTTCTATTTTCAACGAATCTGGACTGGTGTTGAAATACACCTTGCTTGCAGACTTGATTCCTACGGCACCGTTGATAAAATCGACCGTGTTGAGATACATGGCAATGATCTCTTCTTTGGTATAGTTACGCTCTAGACGTGTAGCAATGATCCACTCGGCAGGTTTCTGAACCAGCGCACCTCCACGTAAGCGATTTTCTCCCGACCTGGTCTCAAACAGGTTCTTGGCCAACTGCTGGGTTACGGTACTACCGCCTCCCTTTTACCATTAGAATAATGGCTCGCGCCAAACCGATAAGATCTACTCCGCTGTGCCAGTAATACCGTTCGTCCTCTGTTGAGACCAGGGCATCTACCAAGAACGGAGAGAGGTCTTCGTACTTGACATTCGACCTGTTTTGCACAAAATAGGTTCCAAGAATCTTCTGGTCGGCAGAATAGATCTCTGATGCCAGGTTACTTTTTGGATTCTCTAACTCATCAAATGTTGGAAGCGGACCCCACAGACCAACGGAGATGGAGAAAAGGTGCAGCGCAATGATAGTCGGTCCGGCTAGAACCAACAACCAGAAGTACAACAGGTACTTCCGCTTTACAACCGGTGCTTTCTTATTGGCCACTATCTGTTTCTGTGTTTTTCAATTGAAATTCCTACGTCCAATATCTCTGGCAGGTTTTCTGTTCGCATACCTTGCTCAAACTCAAAACTATAGGTTCCAGCATTCGGAAATCGGACATTTTCTTTGAACAGGATGTGATTATCAAGAATGTCTCCCAGACCCGAACCAAGCCATCTGCCGCTTTTATCAGCAAGAAAGCACTCAACGGTATCACGGGCCGATTTACCTGATGGAAACGTGGTGTTGACGAACATGAAAATGTTTGCATACGGATACGCTGAACCGTTACGCAGATCGATGTAAAAATCATAGCCTTTCATGGTATCCACAACTTCAACATCGAACCTAAAAGTGTTTCCTACTTCCCAAATTCTGTTAGGAACCTCCCGTGTTTCCTGAAACATGACCTCACCACAACCGTAAAGCGTCAGTACTGCGGCAACCATCAATGCAGAAAGGAAATTACTGCGCATTATTCGGTTTGTTGCCTGTATTTCTATTTCGGTTACGATTGTTGCGTTTCTTTTTGCCTGGCTTTCGATTGTTGCTGCCTTTTGGCCTATCGAAACGAGTTAGGTCATCCTGTCCAACCACATTCTCATAGTCATGCTTCTTGGCAACGGGCTCTACGTAAGCATTCTCTACTAGAACAGCCGGTTTTTTGCCCTCCTTGTTCAGTTTAATGATCTCATTCACACGCTCAACCGGAACTTCAATGAATTTGGTAGGGTCGGCTTTCTGAGTGAACCACATTACACCTTTGAAAATATCAATCTTTTGTGGAAACGCGGTTCCTGCTTCCGTCTCGAGTTTGGTCTTTGGATTTGGGAATTCTTTCAACGCGTCCAAGTAACTGTCTAACTCATAGTTAAGGCAGCATTTAAGCTTTCCACACTGACCGGCCAATTTCTGCGGGTTAAGCGAAAGCTGCTGATATCGCGCAGCACTGGTACTGACCGTTCTGAAATCTGTAAGCCACGTTGAGCAACAAAGCTCTCTTCCGCACGGGCCTATGCCGCCTAAGCGAGCTGCTTCCTGACGGGCTCCGATCTGCTTCATCTCAACACGAACCTTGAACTCCTCTGCGTATCTCCTGATCAGATCACGGAAATCGACTCTGTCTTCGGCAGTATAAAAGAAGGTTGCCTTGCTTTTATCTCCTTGATATTCCACATCGCTGATCTTCATGTTCAGCGCTAACTCTCGGGCAATGATCCTTGCTCTTTTCTTCGTCTCTTCTTCTAACGCCACTGCCTCTTGCCACGTGTCAATATCAGCCTCCGAAGCCTTTCTGTATATCTTCTTGAACTCTGACGTGGCCGAGTCTACCTTGCGTTTCCGCATTTGGAGCAACACAAGGTCTCCGGATAAAGACACCGTTCCAATGTCGTGTCCGGGCGATGCCTCAACAGCAACTACGTCTCCTTCCGAAAGTCGTAGATTCTCCTGTTTGAAAAATTGCTTTCTGGTATTCTTGAATCTTACTTCTACAAATTCAGATGACGTATATCCAACGGTATCTTCCATATTGGATAGATAATTGAATACACTCAGTTTATCGCAACTGCCTGTTTGGCACGCTCCATTATTGTTACAGCCGCGCGGAAGCCCGCCATCTGTTTTTCCATTACTACATCCGCTACATCCCATCTTTCTTCGGTTTTCTGGTCGAGCAAATTTAGTGGATTCAACGCCAGACTCGGCATTTACTTCATGGCCTCGCTTAGTACTAGGTCAGATAGCTTGAATGATAGGTCGGTGAAAAGAATTCGAGCATTGGCATTACGCTCTATGTGGTAGTGCGCATCATCCAGCTCCTGAAGCATTCCAGCTGCATTGTTCATGGTAATGAAACGAGAGAATTTATGCACGAACTCCAATTCTTCTTGCAACAACTTCTCTTTCGTTTCTGGCAGTGTTCTGTACATCAACACTTTTCTTAGAATAGATCCCGACTGCTGTAGAATGGCTTTCTGTTGCTCTCGTCCTAAAGACTGAAACTCTTCCATCAGATCTTGAATGGCTTCAACATTCACGGCAAAGCAGGCGCGCATCCATTGAATGAAAAAATGAATGGATTGGGTTACAGATGCTTCGTCTTCTAACAGTTGTTTGGCCAAGTTAAGGTCGCCATCGGCCAAGTGGGCCAATTGCTTCGACCTTACTGGATCCTCTCCGGGCAGCGCAGCCGCAATTTCCGTTTCATTCAACCTTCCTAAACGGTGTATTTGAACTCTGGAAAGAATGGTCTGCAGCATATTCTCTGTACTTTCTGCCACTAACAGAAAAACCGTGCGTTCAGGTGGTTCTTCCAATATTTTCAGAATCTTGTTGGCCGATGCTGGATTCATGTATTCTGCCAACCAGATCAATACAACTCTGTACTCAGAATCGTAGGCCTTATAGCTAAGGTTCTGCAAAACCTCGCGGCTATCATCAACATTTATAAAACCTTGCTTATTCTCAATTCCCAGCCCCTTAAGCCAACTGTTAAGGTTCAAGTAAGGGTTACTTAACACGGCCGCTCTCCACTCTGCAAGAAAATCTTTACTTGAAAAGTTCTTTGAGTCAACTTTCTGTGTCTTATTCTTCGGGAATATCAACTGCAGGTCAGGGTGTTCCAACTTTGCGTATCGCAAGCACGACCCACACGTTCCACAGCTCTCCGAATCCGTTCGGGCCTTACATGCCAAGTATTGGGCATACGCCAAAGCTAAAGGCAATGGACCCGACCCGGCTGGACCGACCAACATTTGGGCATGGGCCACGCGACCATTAGTAACTGAATCGCGCAGTTTTTTCTTTAATTCCGACTGACCGACAACCTGAGAAAACAGCATGGTTCAAAGGTAAACCATCAGCCTGATCAAATACTTCCAGGCCCATTATTATTGAACATGTCTAAAGAAGAGTGTTAATAATTGTGACGGTTTTGGTTGAAAGAATTAACATTGCGTTAATATTATGAGGTCTGCATCTACACAATTCATTATCTGCTCGTTCTTAATCGGAGTGCTGAGTGGGTGTTCAAAACCTGAAGGCGAAGGAGGAACCTCTACGATTCAGGGCAAGGTTTATGCCTACGATTATACCGGTTCTGGAATCCTACAAGGAGAGTTCTACGCTGCAGATGAAGATGTTTTCATCATTTATGGTGATGAAGACAACTACTACGATGACTCGTACAAAACGAGTTTCGATGGGTCTTTCCGTTTTCAATACCTCCGTCCAGGAATCTACACGGTTTTCGTCTATTCCGATTGCATCTCATGCCCATCTGGCACAGAGGCAATAAGCCAAACAGTTGAGATCACAGGAAACAATCAGGATATTATTCTGGAGGATTTTGAGATTCGTAAGTGAATAACATTCTCGCAACATTAGAAAAGTTCCATCCTATATCCTTAGCTGAGATGGATTCGGTTGCGTTGATGAACCGCGTTGACACCAAATACCTTGTGCCGCTGGAGGATGCTTTGTCCATAATAGCGGCCATTTGCGAAAATTACCGTGTGTTGGAGATTGAAAGCAGAAGGCTTTTCGAATATCGAACAGTGTACTTCGACACAGCAGACCGGTTTCTGCTGAACGAACACTTGAGGGGCAAGCTGAACCGAGAGAAGATCCGTAGCAGAGAATATGTTGGAACCAATGCACGATTCTTTGAGGTAAAGTTAAAGACCAACAAGGGCAGAACGGTAAAGAGACGGATAACAAAAACCGATGGTTTGGCAACCATACAGCCCAATGAGGCATCGTTTGTTGCTCAGCATGCTAAAATTCCTGCTGAAGAATTACAACCTGCAATGACCATCGGGTTTCATAGAACAACATTAGTAAGCACCGAAAACAAAGAACGGATCACATTCGATTTCAGCTTAAGGTTTGACAATAAAGAGACCCACAAGGACATGAGGGATCTTGTAATAATTGAACTGAAGCGTGATGCTAAGGCCGTTCATCGAACTCCAATCATGGAAGCCATGAAAAACGCCTCAGCCTATCCGTCATCATTGAGTAAATATTGCATCGGAATGGTTCTTTTGAACGAGACCGACCGCTATAACAGATACAAACCCAAGCTTCTTAACCTGAACAAACTTTCAATACATGGAGATATTTGGTAGCCCCGTTTTTGACGTAGATTTTCTGGAACTTTTGTTCCGCTTGGCAATTGATTTCTTCGTTGCTTTTGTAATCATCCGTATGATCTATTATCCCGTTCATAATCGGAAGGATTACCTTTTCACGTACTTCATTTTCAACATCCTCATTTTCTTCGTGAGTTATCTTCTGAGTGGAGTGAAATTGCAGCTTGGTTTTGCTTTCGGTCTGTTTGCGGTTTTTGGAATTCTCCGCTATCGAACCGAGCAACTCGCCATCAAGGAAATGACCTATCTGTTCGTGGTCATCGCCATCGCTATAATCAATGCTTTGGCAAATAAGAAGATCAGCTACGCAGAACTCGTTTTCACCAACTTCACCATTATTGCAGTAACCTATTTGTTAGAAAAACGATGGCTGCTTCGGCACGAAACGAACAAGACGATCCTCTACGAAAAGATCGAATTGATAAAGCCAGAGAATCATCATCTTTTGCTCAAGGACCTGGAAGAACGGACAGGGTTGAAAATCATCCGCGTAAGCGTTGGTAGGATCGACTTTTTACGAGACACGGCCCGCGTGCGTATTTTCTATTTTGAAGATGAGAACGAAGGCCTTTCGTTTGAGGACAATGGCAATTAGAGCCGTTATTTTGATTCTTACCCTGTGCTTCTCTACGGGCGCAGTGGGTCAGTTTTGGGACTTCGAAACCTGGCATGCGCTGAAGGTTGGTGGCAAACTCACCAAAGACCTAAGCCTCAGTGTTGAACAGCAATTGAGACTTGATGACAACTCTACACGAATCAACGAAACGTTTACAGAGGTTGGTTTCGGTTACGACCTTCCCAAAGGATTTGACATAAGCACAGCCTATCGTTTGGCCTGGTCGCCAGAGCGAGATGGTGTTTATTCAGCGCAGCATCGCTACAATATAGACCTCGGTTTCAGCGAAAACCTTTGGAAATTCAAAATCAAAGCACGGGCCCGTTTCCAGCATCGTCCATCGCCATCGTTAATTAACGAACGCCTAGAGCCGGATGACAGCCCGATTTACGTGCGTATCAAACTCGGTTTCGAGTACCGAAAACTTAAGGATTGGACTCCTGGTTTCGAGTTCGAAACGTTTGTAAGAACAGATATTCCGAGCGAAGCAGGTGCGCGAAGATTCAGATACAGGGTATTCCTTGACTACGACCTTCCTAAACGACAGGAATTAGGAATCTTCTACATGGTGCAAACCGACCACGAAGGCCGAATACCTGAATTTACTTCTACTGTTGGGCTCAGCTTTTCTTACGACTGGAAGCGACCGAAAAAGAAGAAAAAAGGTAATGATTAGATCACTGCGGATGATACGTACGAACTGCTGTTTTCAACACCTCCTCTTTGCTCAACGACATGGGCTTCGTTTCGTGCTCTGCTAAGAGTTCCATTTGATCGTTGTAGTGAGGGCTGTTAGGTCGGTCGCAATTCCCGCCTGCCATTAACGACTCTATGTGCGGTAAGCCCTCCTTCGAAAAACTCACCAACTGCAAATAGGAATCTCCTCCTTTGCACTCCATGGTTCCCGCCTCTGAATCCCATTCGCTGGCCGAAGCAGCCAATACATCTGCGATTCCTCCAAGCCCCACGGTTTTTCCGTTTCGAGTAAATGTCTGTGTCTCTCCGAATGGCAGTTCCAGCCTGTTGAAATGACGCATGAATTCCTCTTTTGTTTTGCGAATGGCCGATACCCACAGGCTGTCGTCTACGAACAGGCCCTGCTCTACTGCCTCGGATCGTTTACCTGTTTGCTTCATTACTTTTTGCGCGGTGGCATAGGCAAAGGCCGCTTGCATATTTTCTGGTCCCATGTTGTAGTCCCAACGGTGCATCACTTCAATGGCATCTGCAATGTCTGGGTACTTATTGGAATCAAGGTTGTAAGCGTTTTGCATGCTTTCGATAAAAACATGATTCTCAGGAATCTGTTGATCCCATTTTATCGCTTTGAATTCTTCCCAGTTAAGTTTTCCATACTTCTTCATCAAATTCTGGAACTGAACGCTTCTGTTGTTATCATAGATCCTGAAACCCATGTGCGGATGATAATCCTTTGCGTTGAGGTTTTCTTCTTCGCAAGTGGCGTTGAACGGTGCGTTATTCGTATTGAAGACATAGCCGCATTCCGGATTCAGGTATTGCGGTAACTTCTCAATGGGGACAATGCTGTTCCAATTGGTTTTTGATGTGTTTCCAGGTACAAGACCTTCGTAATTGAATGAAGTGTCACGGTCAGGAATCATTCCATAATCAATGTAATAGATGGTGTCGTTCCGGTCGGCATAAATGGTGTTGAAACGCCCAAGCGCCATCATTTCAAGCGCTGTTTTAAACTCCGTGAAATTGCTTGCCTTGTTCATGTTAAACCATTGATTGGCTACGCGGATATCCTCCGAAGCGGGACATTTAACCGAATAGTACATCTTTCCCTTCTTTGAACGTAAGGTTGGACCATACTCGCTCCAATAGCTCATCATTCTCACAGGAATCACAATTCCTCCAACCTTCACCTTCAACCAAACAGGCCGTTTTTCCAGTTTGAGCCATTCGCCATCATACTCATATGTGAACTTTTTTTTGGGGTGCATTTTCAGCCTGTAAGTGTCTACAAGATCGAGCCCGTTCCATGTATGTGTCCAGCCAAGGTTTTCGTTGGTTCCTAAAAAGATTGTCACCCCCCCTGGAAACAAACCCCCTACAATGTTCAAACCTTCTTCCGAGTTCAAATGCGCCTCGTACCAAGAAAATGGACCATCATACGGCATGTGCGGGTTAACGGCCAGATAGGTTTTTCCATCCTCCGTTGCTGCAGAGTTCATTGCAAAGGCATTGGAACCCATCGGAACTTCTTCCTTATCGAACTTATTGCCTATGATCTTTTGAATGGGCTTGTGCGCATTGCAAATAACGCTCAAGGAAAAAACATAGCTGGCAACAACATCTTTAGGGGTGATCGGAAACGCCTTTTTGATGAACTCCTCATCCTTCCAGTGTTTTTTGGCGTAGGCATTTACCCCTGCACAGAATCCCTCCAAATATCTTTTGAACTCTGGGGAAATGTCTTGCTCATAGCGCTCCTCTACCAATTTCCGTATTCCTAGTGTGTGGGTCAGAAAATCTCGGCCCGCTCCGTCTTTCCCTTGATAACGCCCGGCAAATCCTT
>JAGYJL010000005.1 GCA_018402015.1 Flavobacteriales bacterium
AATGATAATCTGGGCGCGCTTGCATTCAATGTAACTGGCGAGGGAACCTTCAATTTCTCAAACTCTGAGGTATTCGGTACATACACTATCGGTACGGTAGTAGATACGATCATTACCACAACAGACACGGTTTCGGTGTTTCCAGTTCCAGCTCAGCCAATCATGTCTTACTCACCTGCTCAGCAAGTATGTGCTGGCGATTCAATTCTAATTGACGGACCAGCAGGACCATACCAATATCAGTGGTTGAATTCAGGTTCATTCGTTTCAGATTCATCAGCAGTTTGGGTAAACGCGGCAGCGCAAGGTTGGTACTCATTACGCATAATTGACACCACTTATTTCTGCCAAGCAGAGTCTGATTCTGCACTTATTGAGATTCTGGCTTTCCCACAGCCGCCATTGCTTACTTACAACAGTACAAATGGCAATTTGGAGATTGTGAGTAATCCGAATTCGTACGGAGTTGAGTGGTACATCGATGGTGTACTGGTACAAGGTGAGACCGGAGATACTCTTCCATCTGGAGGTCAGACAGGTCCGTTCAGTGCTGTGTTCGTAAACGGAGGGTTGTGCTCTTCATCAGAATCGCTCGAGTATTGGGTTTGCATACCAGTTGCAGCACAGGCTTTGGCCAACGATACCATTTGCTGTGGTGAAACCGTGACGCTTACGGCTCCTGGCTTTACTACCAATCCATTTACCACTGTCGCTTGGGCAATTACGCCTCAATCTGCCGGACCAGTTGTAGACCAAGCAAGTGCCACGGTGGCTGGCGATAACGGAGACATCATTGTTGAGTATGGAGAGACTGTGAGTTTTACTCGTAACTGTCCCACTCTTTCAGACAGTATTGCTAGCGGCAGTTTCTATGCCACACCATTTGCCATTGAAGATCCGAACGTAACTCCTTTAACCTATGATACGCTTCAGGGCTGTGCTCCATTTGCCGAGATATGCCCAACGTTAGAAGCTGTCGATGATAACTGGGAGATCTTTCCTATGGTATTCACGTTCCCTGACGGATCTCAGTTGAATGTAAATGATGCTATTGCCTTCGGTCTACCTATTGATCAGCAACTGCTTGATTTTGCCACAGGTGGTACTCTGCCTTGTTTGAATCTTACCGATCTGTTTACCGGTAATCCGAATGGACAGTGGAGCATTAGTGTTACCAACACTGGTACAACAGCTCTCGATGTTGCCATTCCTGATTTTATTGTGATCAATTTTGCTGATAGCTGCAACCTCATTACCGAGGATGAGTCTTATCAGATAGCTGGTATAGCAGTAACTATCGGTCCAGGAGAAACCGTCACGCAATCATTCGATATTCCGCCATTGCCAAGTGATTTCCCTACTGTTGCTGAGAATTGCGCTGCCTTCGGAGATCCTATTCTGGTGACTTTCGCTGATTGTTACCCCGAGTTGACCAACACATTACTTGTAACAGGTTTGGCTACCAATCCCGTGGTGAATCAAGGAAACTATATCTTCGGATATATTGATGTAACGATTTCTGGAGGAACTCCACCTTATACCATTCTCTGGGATGACGGTCCGACAACGGAAGATCGTTTCAATCTTCTTCCTGGAACGTACACTATTAACGTAACGGACGCAACCAATTTCACGGTTAGTGAAACATGGATTTTGACAGGGCCATATCTTGGTGTTGATGAGTTTGAGCAGTTCGGGTTCTCACTTGGAAAAAGTGTTCCTAACCCGACTTCTGGCAATGCAACGATCAGTTTCGTTACCAAAGAGCGTGGAGCGTATGATTTCATTGTACGCGATGCAACAGGTAAACTGGTTTCTAGAATGGTTGTTAACGCCAATGCAGGCGAGAACAGAATCATTTTTGACGGGAACACACTCAGTTCAGGAATGTATACTTATTCACTTTCTAACGGTGTGAATATCATCACCGAAAGAATGATGATCAACAAGTAATTTGTCATTTTTTAGAGGCCCTTGACCAAAACTTGGTCAAGGGTCTTTTTGTTTAACCACCTTTGTAGAAATATAAAGTCCATGAAAAACTTGATTCTTTCTTTGTTCAGCCTTGGTTTGATGGTTTCGTTATCTGGTTGTGATAAAGGCATTGATAAAGTGTTGGTTGGCACTTGGACCGTTACGGAGGTTCAAGGGGTCTTTACTACTGGTAGTGTTTCTTTACCGGCCATTGTTGACTCTGATCCAACGGGAACCATCACTTTTAAAAGCAATGGTACAGGAGAGCAGAACTATTCATACACTTTGGGAGGAACCACGTATCCGCAGACTGGAAACTTCAGCTGGTCTGCTACAAAAGACCTCATCATTATCGATCGGGTAAATGAAGCGGATATGGAATGGACCCGAATCATCGACACGGACAACAAGCAGGTTGCGTCTTATAACTTTTTGATCAACGCTGACCAGAGTTGGAATTATAAGCTCACGCTTGAGAAGTAGATCAATCAGTTTTGAGAATACGCATCATAGACCAGATATCGTCTGTTTGAATCAAGTCTGGATGCATGCTTAGGGCTTTGCGGTTGTCGAAGACTGAGCCACATCCCCATATCATTACAAAGAGATTCTTCTCTTGTGCTTTGCTGATCTGTGATTCTGTAATAGAGTTCATTTCTACTACAATTCCGGAAAACTGGTGCTCAATTGCTGTGTCAATGGCCAGTTCAGGCAGCTGAGAGCTCAGAAACAGATCGGCCTTAATAGAAGTGTTCTGAAGTGCTTGAAGAAATTCCACATTGGAAGATTCGATGAAAAAGTTGATCTCTCGGAATTCCTCTGTCAGTGCTTTCAGCGCTTCCGACATCGCTCGGACCTCGATAGCGGTACCATATTCAAGTTTTATATCAAGCGATACATGAAGATCGCTTGACCTGATCCGCGAGAATATTTCTTGCAATGAAGCTACGTGGGCACTTCTCAGCCAAGTTTTAGAGATGCAATTTGAGATGTATTCCGATTCTAGATCCGAGATTCGGCCTACGCAATTGGTGTTCTCAGATAGGTCTTGATCGTGAAAAGCTATCAGAACTCCATTGGTTGTCATTCTCACATCCAATTCAATTCCTTGGATAGGGTTTGATAGCGCTTCATTTACCGATTCAATGCTATTAAGTGGGTATGTAGACCGAATGCCCATTCCGCCATGCCCTAGCACAATGGGGCTATTTTCAACGTGCTCGGTCCGATAGGTGAAAACGAATCCGAATCCGACAACAATTGCCAGCGTAACTCCGATAAGGGTGCGGAACCTCACTTACTGTTTGATGATCTGCTTGCTGAAAACGCGCTCAGTACGACTAGTTCCCACCAAGAAGTATGTTCCCGTTGAAAGCAATTCTCCGTTGAACGAAATACGGTTGATGCCAGCTTTAACCCGGTCTTTTAAAAGCACTTGAACCAATTTTCCTTCTGCATCATACAATTCCAATTGCAGCATAATGGCCTCGGGTAATTCAAAAGTTACCGACATGCTTTCAGTGAATGGATTCGGATAGACTTCCGTGTTCAGGCTTTCAATTTCAGGTACGGAAGTAACTGCGTCTGGACTATAAATCTCAGCGATCCAAGTGCCATGAAAATGGTTGCTTTTGCCGTAAGACCCAACTGCCCACACAACACCGGGGTTGTTGTACATACGCTGGCTTCCAGAGTAGTCTCCCCATCGCTCAACAGGTACAGAAAATATATCCACGTACGAGATTCCTTCGAACACGGTAACGCGGTCTGAGGCTTCTAGATTGGCATCAACATGAATAGTACTGAAACCAGCAGCCACGGTTTCGCTGGTATGATTGAAACTGATTATGGATTGTTCGTCATCGGCCGAAAGGCCCGCCCAAGAGATATTTGGGAAACCGTAATCCATATCTGGTTGCGTATAAATACGCGAAACCATGGTTGGATTACCCGCCACATCATTGATCACACCATGAAAAATGGAAGCACGACCTGTTCCTGGGTCCGTGCAGCTTTGTACGTAATAGATACGTCCGTTTAACATATACCCACCGAGAACCCGACCGTCATTGGTGTCCAACAATCGGTTACCGGGTTGATCTGCAGGAACGGGTAGTAAGTATGGTTGATCTGATTGGATGGCAGTAACATTCAGAGTTGTGTTAGGATCGGTCACGCGGCCAGTCACTTCAAGAATGAAAACGGTATCATTCTCTACTGCTGTGTTTCTGTTTGATAATAGAAACATGTTTTCGGCATCAGACTCTGTTGCTGCCGGAATAGGGCAGATATTGAAAATCGGCTTGTTCTGAGGAAGAATGTCGTTGTAATAATTCGTTATAAGGTCGAATCCGATGTAGCCTTGTCGTAATCCGATCTGCCACAGACAGGATTCTACAAAACCAGAATTGTTCTGCGAACCATCTAAAAACGTGTTGATTCCGATGTAAAGGTCTTTACCAGAAATGCCAACCACAGGATAGTCTGACCAACTTTCATTTTCAAGTGGATTACCAGGTAAAGCATAGACATTCCAGTCGCCCGTTGGATCATTGCTTTGCGAAAATCCTACTACGATCTTGCTGGTTGACCACGTAAATCCTGATAGAAAGATCATGATGAAGCGATCGTTATTTGGATCGTAGATCACTTTTGGGTCGTACTTGCTGCCCAGCACATTTGCCGGACTGGAGAATAGATGCAACGATCGTGTTAACAGTTGTTCTTCTGTTTCGGAATTGTACATATGGATCCGACTGTTGGTAACCGACACGATGAAACCGCCTTTGGAAATGGCGATATCGTTATCGTTCGGAACTCCTTGAGAAGAATTGCCTTCGAAATTGGTTCCAATTGCCGGAACGGGACCAGCAGCTGCGCGAAAAGATGCATTTCGGGTTTTTGGATACCGTTGCATGATCTCGAGCTTTTTGGCGCGCAGTTCAGCACGAAGTCCTGAGATTCCCGGCTCTGGAGCTTCTATATTCTGAAGGCTCACATCCCAATCTTCCGAGAGTTCGGTCATGTTGATGGTGGCAACTTTTTCGATTTCGAACTGACGTTTGCTTGCTTGCTGCGCGTTTGCAGCGGATACGTACAGAAATATCAGCGTAAGAATGAATCTCATTTTATGGCGATTTAACGTTTCAAGGTCTCAAAATTCTTCCACATACTAACATGCGGACCAACGTTGGGTATGTGGTACTCTGGGCCAAAACAGCACCATCCATTTGCTTCATAAAATGGAATCGCTTCCATTCTTGCTTGCAACCAACCCGAATTCGCATTCCACAATTGGATGCTTTCGGTCTCTAGAACTGACAAGACTTTGCTTGCTAATCCTCGTCCTTGGTATTCATCGAGCGTA
The DNA here is from genome assembly GCA_018402015.1 of Flavobacteriales bacterium. Classification (GTDB taxonomy): domain Bacteria; phylum Bacteroidota; class Bacteroidia; order UBA10329; family UBA10329; genus UBA10329. Next base: position 5,342 of record JAGYJL010000005.1, read on the forward strand.
CCCATTGCGCGCACTTGAATGGCAGGTCGCAAATTCGGGCCAATGATGGTTCCCGAATCATCTTCCATCTCCATATACTCATCGCTGAGTGGCGGAAATGCAGGGCAAGCGCTATCTGCGTTTACATCTACCACGCTCCCATCTTCATCATCTTCCAATAGATGAGCCCTGCCAACAGCCGCTATTTGTCCTTCAATCTCTGCCCAAACGTGAATAGCGTCATTATCTTTTGCCAACTGCTCGGAACCTTTCGGAGCGCCTAGAGGCTTGCGAAGAACCTCGTATCGTACGTCAAAATATTCCTGAGAAATGAGGTCTCCTGGATGTTTTACAATTGTCTTCAAAGGATAAAAAGATCAGCGATTACGAAAGATGCGAAAGTGACAGAGGCAACGCCATTGGTAGTGAAGAACGCCAGATTCACACGGCTCAGATCGTGCGGTTTTACAATGGTGTGTTGGTAAATAAGTAGCACTAAGAAAATCGAGTACCCGATCCAGTACAGCCAATGAAAACCGCCCATTGAACCCGCCCAAAATAGCAGTCCGGCCGTAAGAGCATGCAGGACGTTAGATAGGTTGAGTGCCTTTGTCTTTCCAAGCCAAACAGGAATTGAAAAAAGGTTGTTCTCTCGGTCGAATTCCTCGTCCTGTAAGGCGTAGATAATGTCAAATCCACCGACCCAGAAAAGAACTGCGAATGAAAACAGCAATGGCAGTACATCAAAACGTCCAACAACGGCTAAATACGCACCGATCGGAGCAAGGCTCAGACCCAATCCAAGAATGAGATGACAAAATGCAGTAAAACGTTTGGTGATGCTGTATCCTAAAACAACTGCCAAGGCAACAGGAGAAAGAGCCCAGCACAACGGGTTTATGAAATACGTTGTAATGACGAATGCAACCGAATTCAGTATCACGAACCAAAGAGCAGCGTTGGCATGGATAATTCCAGCAGGAATTTCACGAATGGCCGTTCTCGGATTCCTCTCGTCTATTCTTCTATCGATGTAACGATTGAATGCCATAGCGGCATTTCGTGCGAAGACCATACATAGGACAACCTTCGCAAGTAAATGCCATTCAAAATTGGAAGGCGTTAGTTGTACTGCAACGAAAAAACCGATCAGCGCAAATGGCATTGCGAAGATCGTGTGCGAAAATTTGACCAGCGATAAGTAATTCTTCATGATCGGGGCGAAAATACTTCATTGCCTTCAGTAGCGAGTATGCTGCAAAGCATTCATTTACGTTTCGGATTATTTCTTAAACCTTCTTGTAAGGAGGATTGTTTACGTTTTTAAACAGGAACAATGGATTCAATAGTAGGGATAGATTTTGGAAGTAAGCTTGCTGGAACTACGGTCATTGCGTACTACAGAAACGAGATCGTAAGATTTATGGCCAGCAAACATCAGGAAGATGCAGATAAGTTCATCATCAAATATATGGGTACCCTAAAACCAGTCCATGTGTTCTTAGATGCTCCGTTGAGTCTTCCAGGAAAATATCAGAACAGTGACGAGTACTCGGATTATTTCTACCGACAAGCAGATAAGGAATTGGGCGCCATGTCTCCCATGTTCATTGGAGGGCTTACGGCAAGAGCAATTCGGCTTAAGGATTATTTGGCATCTACTGGTATCGAGGTGTACGAGACCTATCCTAGCAAACAGGCTGAGATTATCGATCTGGACATGAAAAAATACAAGAAAGACGAAAAACACATCATGGAATTATCAACCTACGTAGCAGATAAGTTTGACCTCAACGTAAGTCTTGATCAGATGGCGACCTGGCATCATTTCGATGCGCTTTTGGCTTACGTGGCCGGCCTCAAATTCCTCAATAAAACCCATCAAACAGTAGGAAATTCTGAAGAAGGCTTGATTCTTCTGTGATCCATGGCCTAATTTCGTGTCATGTTCAAACGCCTGTTATTCCTTTCCTTCATAATTGCGCTGCTCCTAACCTGCGTGGTAATTTGGTTCTGGTACGTACCTCAAGAAGAACTTAAAAAGCAGAGAACAGAGCAGTTTATGAACCAAAGCAATTCGGATACGGTTTCGATAAAAGAAACCGTTAAACCGCTGGAATGAGATGGCCATTGTGCTTTTACTTGGTGCTTTTGCTCCCTTATTCGGTGCTTTCGCAGCAGCGCATCGTTTATTCTACAGAGTTCGTGTTCAAAGAGGGGATTTACCTCTCATTCCAGGATTTTAAGAACAATAATCCAGTTCCGATAACCTACATCATCAGCGATCTCGATATTCGTTCTGAGGATTATATCGATGAAGTGCTCAGTTACGACACTGTTCATTTTTACGATAATCTCCTAGAGGAGCGTAGGGTAGCAACCGACAATATCTGGGGTTACTGCAAGCGGAACAGGATATTCGTAGCTTTTGGAGAAAAGCAGAGCTACAACAACCCCGAGTTCTTCGATTTTTACCCGCTGCTTAATATTGGTGCAGTTTCTTATTTCTCTGCCACCGAAGCATATTACCGTACTATGAGCGTAGGGCCGCAAGTCGGAATTGGCTTTCGAGACCCTATGATGAATGACCAAATGACGGTTACCGAAACGGGCCAAGTTCAATTGTTGCTGGAATTCAGCTCTGGAAGATTATTGTTGGCAAATAGGGGAGAACTTCGTTCTACGCCACCAGAATTGGTTTCCGACTTAATCAGATCCGATCCGGTTCTGCTGATGGAATTTCAGGCCCTTGCGGTACGTGATCAAAAGCTGAAAGGAATGTTCTACATCCGAAAATTCAACGAACGAAATCCGATCTATTTCCCAGTGAACTGAATAAAAATTGAAAAAATTACAACAGACCCTGTGAAAATCAGGGGTATTGGTTTGCAAAACTCACTTTCTTTGCGCTCAAGTTTAAAAATTGAGCCATGGGAAAGAAAATGAGTAAAACATATGCCCAAGTAGCCTTATTTCTCTTGTTAATTGTTGGTTTGTTTGCCGCTTTTTACCCGACCGTTCATCCTTCGGGAGGAGAATTTGATTCGGGCGATATCGCTTGGCTCATTTCAGCTTCAGGATTAGTTCTCATCATGACTCCTGGCCTTTCCTATTTCTACGGTGGAATGGTATCTGCCAAGAACATAATCTCCACCATGCTTCAGAGCTTTGTAGCGCTTGGAGTAATTACTGTACTATGGTTTGTGGTGGGTTTCAGTCTCAGTTTTGGAGATAGTATTGGCGGATTTATTGGAGATCCGCGCACATTTTTCATGTTTGATAATGTAGGAACTGCAGCTCATTCCACCATCGCTACAGGAATTCCTTTTGTGCTTTTTGCAGCCTTTCAACTCAAGTTTGCCATTATCACACCAGCACTTATAACTGGCGCTTTTGCCGAACGCATCAAGTTTTGGGGATACATGCTTTTTATGGTCTTGTTCTGTCTGTTCATTTACACACCGTTGGCTCACTGGACCTGGCATCCAGAAGGATTCCTCTTTAAGTGGGGCGTGCTCGATTTTGCGGGAGGAACCGTGGTTCACATCTCGGCAGGGATGGCCGCTTTGGCAGGTGCCATGTTCTTTGGAAGAAGGAAAGTGCACATGGACAAAGTGGAGAACACACCGGTCAATATTCCGTACGTGTTGCTCGGCACAGGATTACTTTGGTTCGGTTGGTTCGGTTTCAATGCTGGTTCAGCCTTGGCAGCTGATGAATTGGCGGTAAGTGCTTTCGTGAATACCAATCTAGCTTCTGCTGCGGCTATGCTGGCTTGGTTGGTTTACGATTCAGCCCGTGGAAGAAAACCATCTGCTTTGGGAGGAAGTATTGGAGCAGTGGTAGGTCTGGTTGCTATTACACCAGCCGCTGGATTTGTGAGTTTCGGGGCAAGTATTGCTATAGGCATCACCGCCAGCATCGTTTCAAATATTGCCGTCCACCTGAAGTCAAAATCGACCTTAGATGATACCTTAGATGTGTTTCCATGCCATGGTCTGGGTGGAATTGTAGGTATGATACTAACAGGTGTTTTTGCCTTGGATGGCGGATTGATCACGGGTGAAACGACCTTGTTTCTGAATCACATGTTGGCGCTGGTAATCGTTTGTGTCTTCACCTTTGGAGGAAGTTATTTGCTTTATTTCATCACCAACACCATCATTCCGCTTCGTGTGAGTGAGGAGGCTGAGGAGATCGGTCTGGATCTTACACAACATGACGAGAAGTACATTCTCGCACGCGTTGATTAATCTTCTACTTCATAAAGTAAGCGCATAGTAATGCTGGCGGTCTTCTTTTTATCTGCAGTATTGAACGCGCCACCCCAACTGTAATCTTCGTTAGAGTTCTGCCCCGTAATTTGGAAGACTCCCATGCTGGCAGATTCAAGATCTCCCAATTCACTTCCCGAATTTGCAGCAATGGTTTCCGCTCTTAGTCGAGCATCTTCCGTAGCCTTGCGGATCATCTCGATCTTCAGGTCGGCCATTTTCGTGTAGTAGTAGCGCGGAGCCTCAGAATAGAACTGAACGCCTTTGTTCATCAGTTCAGTAATTGAACGGGATAATTCTTCAACCCGAGAAACTTCGTGCGATTCGATTTCCACCGACTGCGTCAATTGGTACCCCACAAACCTTGCTCCTATATAGTTCCCGTTCTGATATTGAGGTTCTGACTGTTCCAATGTGCTGACTGCCTTAAATACCACTTGATCTTCTTTTAATCCTTTGGATAGTAAGTACGCTTTAATGATAGATTTGTCTTGTTCCAATGCAGCGTAAGCAGCTTTAAGATCGTTGTTTTCACGTACGAATCGCCCTTCCCAAACGATCAGATCGGATTCGAAATCTTCAGAGCCAAGCCCAGTGACGCTGATGGTCCCGTTGGTTTCGGCACGTTCTACATAAGCGGTTCCTAAAAAATAGGCAGCTGCCACAATGGCAACGGAGAACAGAATGGCGTTTGTCGTTTTCATGGTATCAAAGCTAATTATTGCTAAAAGCAATTATGAACAGAACATTGCCTAGGCCAATTAAAAAAATGTTAATCACTGTTTTGTTAATTACCGCGCGCTCACGCGAAAGAAATTCGGGGCATTTCTATTGATTCAAATTTCAACCAGATAAGCAACTAGCGTAACCTTTCCTCTGGTCTTCTAAAGGCAGGTATTTGTAAATCAGGCCTGCCTATTCCGTTTTCAGAGCAAACCGTAGGTCCTTATGGAATTCTCAAAATCGCTGCATCCAAAGGGAAAGTTTAACCTAAAAATTCTACAATCATGAAAACCCTAGCAGTTATTGTCATTACCGTTTCCACAACCCTTTTCGTTACGCTGTATTCCGCATTTCCTGAAAGATTTTCATTGCGGGAAACGAAACCCGAAAAAGGTTGTGTATTCAACTCCATGATGGGAATTGAAAGCACAGCAGATTATGCCAAGTACAAGACTCCCGATAAAGTGATGAGTTCTCTGGAGCACGGACTTGGATGGATTGCCGCTGCTCAGCACAAAGATGGCGGTTGGGGAGCTGGAAGTCACTACGAACAGCGTCAGATGAATCCGCATGCAGTGGCCTGATCCTGCTACAACTTCCCATGGTCGGTATGGCGTTGCTTCGAAACAGTAACACGACAGAAAAGGAATACAGCGCAACTCAGCAAAGCAGTCGGTACATCTCTGACACAAGTGGAGACATCAAACCCGAATTCTCTCAATATCACAGAGTTGCAGAACACGCAGATTCAGACAAACTAGGGCAGAACATCGATGTGGTTCTCGCTTCTCAGTTCTTGACTAATTTGTTGGAGAAACTTCCAAAGAATCATCAGCTACGTGAGAGAATCAATAAAGCATTGAATGTTTGTGTAGTGAAAATTCAGAAAGGACAAATGGCCGATGAGCACGCAAGGCGCAGGTTGGGCCGGTGTGTTGCAATCCTCACTTACGAGTAATGCACTCAAGCTGCAGAATTCGCGGGGGCAGATGTGGACCTGAAAAAACTGGAGCAGGCTCGCGACTATCAGAAAAGCAACTTTGATACGGAAACGGGAAATGTGAACACGGACAAAGGTGCTGGAATTGTACTCTACTCCGTCTCAGGTTCTGCAAGAGCAGCAGCAAAGGAAGCGCGCCAGACCCGCGAGCGACTGCAAGAAGCGGAGGAACAAGGGTTGATCGATGATGTGAAAGATGTTTCGGCAGATGTGCTGCGAAAAATCGGCTTTTCTGAAGATGAAGCGATCAAAGCCGAAACGAGTTACAAGGTTTACGAAAGTGCCAAGCAAACTGCGCAGCGACAAGATGTGATGAGCGGTTTTGGAAACAACGGAGGAGAGGAGTTCCTGAGTTTCCTTCAAACCGGAGAAGGACTCGTTATCGCCAAAGACAATTCTTGGAAGAACTGGTATGATGATATCTCAGGAAAGATGCTCCGAATTCAGAATCAGGACGGAAGCTGGAATGGGCATCATTGCATCACAAGTCCTGTATTCTGCACGGCAACTTGCCTGTTGATTCTTTCAATCGAAAATGATATTCAAAATCTTCAACAGATGGGAGGGAGTTGATCTGGAGAAGTATAAGTGGTGTTCCGACCTTACGCATTGATTTAGTTAGACCAATGCAGAAGGTCGGGCTTTTTTTGCACGCAGCTTAAGGTCTTTAACAGTTCGTTAACATGTTGGTCCTGGCCATGTTGGTACTTTCGGAACGGTAATTGAATAAAACCGAAAATCAACAAATAATTAATCTTAAATCATCATGAAAAAAGCAATGTTACTTATGGCGATGGTCGTTGGATCTTTCGCTTATGTTACGGCTCAGGTAGCTGGTCCGCAGATCGAATTTGAAAGAGTAGAGCACGATTATGGTTCTATTGATCAGGGCGGAGATGGCGCAACCGAATTCGTATTCACCAACACAGGTACAGAGCCGTTGATCATTTCTAAGGCAAAAGGTTCTTGCGGATGCACGGTTCCTGAGTGGCCGAAAGAGCCGATCGCACCAGGCGCTAAGTCTTCTATTAAGGTCAAGTACGACACAAAGCGTGTTGGTCCTATCAGCAAGTCTGTTACTATTACTTCAAACTCTGTGGATAACAGCACCGCATTGTTGAAGATCAAAGGAACAGTTAACGCAGTTGCTAGCGAAGAAGATGCTCTTCCAGAGAGTAAAACGATAGAAGGAGCAACTCCTGTTTCTGAATAAGAAAAGACGTTTTTATTGAATGAAAAGTCCCGATTATTGTCGGGACTTTTTTTATGCTCAAGAATCGCTGATGCCAAGACTCTCACTCAAGGGTAATCAAATGCCCGAATCGCCAATTCGTAAATTGGTTCCGTATGCAACCGCTGCTAAAGCAAGAGGTATTAAAGTATACCATCTCAATATCGGTCAGCCAGATATAGAAACCCCAGAAGTGGCGCTGACCGCTATAAGGAACATCGATCGCAAGGTTATTGAATACAGTAATTCTGAGGGTTATGCCACTTATCGAAGTGGTTTGGCCAAGTATTACCAAAGTGTGGGTGTTGATGTAGCGGATACCGACATCATGGTTACCACAGGTGGCTCAGAAGCATTGATCTTCGGCTTTATGACCTGCATGGATCCGGGAGATGAGATCATTATTCCCGAACCATTCTACGCCAATTACAATGGTTTTGCTACCATGGCGGGCCTTAATGTAAAGCCCATCACTGCTAAAATTGAAGATGGTTTTGCGCTGCCACCTATCTCTGAGTTCGAGCGAAGAATTACCGAGAATACTCATTGCCATTCGTCACTTATCTGTAACCCTGGAAACCCTACAGGAACATTATACGGAAAGGAAAGCCTTGAAGCCTTGGCCAAGTTGGTCAAGAAATACGACCTTTTTCTGTTTGCCGATGAGGTTTACCGCGAATTCTGTTACGATAGTGCCATTCCTTTTTCGTGTATGAATTTGGAAGGAATTGAGAATAACGTGGTAATGGTAGATAGCGTGAGTAAACGCTACAGTATGTGTGGTGCAAGAGTTGGTGCTTTGGTTTCAGAAACAAGGAAATGATGACCAACGCTCAAGTTTGCACAAGCCAGATTGAGTCCACCAACACTTGGGCAGATTGCTGGCGAGGCCGCATTAAACACACCTCAAGAGTATTTTGATCGGGTGAAGGAAGAATACATGCAGCGCAGAAATGTGCTGATCGATGGATTGAATGCCATTGATGGTGTGACCAGTCCAAAACCCGCTGGCGCATTTTACGCCATGGCACAATTGCCTGTAGAGAGTGGCGATGATTTCTGCCAATGGATGTTAGAGAATTCAGCTTCGAAGGAGAAACAGTGATGATGGCTCCCGGAAGCGGTTTTTATTCAACTCGTGCATACGGAGAGAAGCAAGTTCGAATTGCTTATGTACTTAAAGAAGAAGACCTTAAGAGATCGGTTAAGATCATTGAAGAAGGTTTGAAAGTCTACCCAAGGAGAACCAACTAAGGATAAAGCAAATACTTCTTACGAAGTGATCTTGAATGCATCGAGGTCAGATTGCCAGGAACCAACGATTTCTTCGATGGATTTTTCCAGCAATGATCTGCTTTCTTAGTTCTGAAGAACCGGCCAGTTTGTCGAAGAAATCAGATTGGAAGAACTTGTTTTTTTCCGGGTAGTTCTCATAGGTTGATATGAGCCAATCCAAGTTCAATTGCTTTAGGTTTCTGAGGCTGTCCAACGGCAACGAGGACAGGTCTATACCATTGCATTTCATCCCTTCAAATTTGGGATTTACAGCAACTCCTTTAATGTCTTTGGGAGTGAAAGTGGTGTTTCCTTCAGGCATTTCAGGATAACCGAACTGCTGGAAAGGCTTATCCGTTCCACGGCCTTCGCTTACAACCGTTCCTTCAAAAAAGCACAGACTCGGGTATAGATAAATAGCCTGCTGGTTAGGTAGATTGGGAGATGGGGCGATAGGCAATTCGTACGCATCATTTCGATCATAATCCATCATTTCAATGACGCTGAGTTCGCACTTTACACCATTTTTCAGCCAACCTTCCTCATTCACCATTTTGGCATATTCTCCAACCGTCATTCCATGAACCACTGGAACCTCGTGCAAGCCTACGAACGATGAGAAGTCCTTCTGAAGAACCGGACCATCCACGTAATGCCCGTTCGGATTAGGGCGGTCGAGCACGATCAGTTGGATGCTATTCTCTGCACAGGCTTCCATCATGTAACTCATAGTACTGATGTAGGTGTAGAACCGTGCGCCTACATCTTGAATGTCAAAGATCACAACATCAAGACCTTGCAGTTGCTTGGCCGATGGCTTGTAATTGCTTCCATAAAGAGACATGATAGGCAGCCCTGTTTTCGGGTCTTTGCTATCAGAGATCTTTGCGCCCGCACTTGCATTACCACGAAATCCGTGCTCAGGAGCAAATACGCATTTCACGTTTACGCCTAAACTCAAAAGTGTATCCACTAAATGGATCTTACCGACCACCGAGGTTTGATTGGCAACAATACCTACTGCTTTTCCTTCTATTCGAGGCAGGTATAAGTCTGTTCGCTGTGCTCCTAAAACAAGCTGCTTCTGAATTTCTTCGATTGCTATGCCATCATTTGCTGGTGGTGGAGCAGGCACGGGTTGTCCGCAAGCAGAAAGCCACAGAACGGTAATGAGATATTTGATAGTTTTAGCCATTATCCTTCGAGCACAAATCTCTTTCAAGGCAAGCAATTGAACACACCTTTTTTTATTGCAAAACGCCTCATCCGAACAGATGGGCGTGCCGAAAGTAGCAATATTTCAGGCACGCGGCCGATCGTGAGGATTGCCATTGCTGGCATTGCACTGGGATTAGCGGTTATGATCGTTTCCATGGCCATTGTTACGGGTTTTCAGAAAGAGATCACGGATAAAGTGGTCAATTTTGGTGCCGACATCATCATTACCGATTATTCCAATCTCAATGCCATAGAGCCACAGCCGGTTTCCAAAGAGCAGGACTTTTATCCAAGCCTAACGGAAATTGATGGCATACGACACATTCAGGTGTTTGCTACCAAAGCAGGTATTGTTAAAACAGACGAGGAAATTGAAGGGGTAGTTGTAAAAGGTGTTGGTAGCGATTTCGATTGGAGTTTTTTTCAGCGACACCTGATAGATGGGCAGGTTTTTGAAACAACAGATAGTTCGCGCAGCAAGAATATTCTCATTTCAGAAAGTATCTCTAAGAAGTTGAAACTGAATGTTGGCGATAGAATGGAAGTGTTTTTCATTCAGGAAGAACGGCAGCGTGCGCGTGTATTTGATGTAACAGGAATCTATAAAACAGGCTTGGCGGAGTATGACGAACGATATGTAATTACTGATATTACACATATTCAACGGCTCAATGGTTGGAGTTCGGATCAAGTTGCGGGCTTCGAAGTTTTCGTAGACGATTTTGGAGATTTGGATGAGTTGGAAGATGTGGTTTACCACAGTATTGGTAATGACCTTTATTCGGCAACGGTAAAAGATCTGCAACCACAGATATTCGATTGGCTCGATCTTCAGGATATGAACGTAAGGGTTATCATCATTCTGATGCTCGTAGTAGCAGGCTTCACACATGATTTCTGCTTTGCTCATCTGGTCATTGAGCGCGTTTATAATGATTCAGAACTCTGAAATCGCTTGGAATGAACGATGGAAACATACGTAACATCTTCATCTATCAAGCACTGTATCTAACGGGTGTTGGTCTGTTCTGGGGTAATCTGGTCGGAATTCTACTATGCCTTATTCAAGATCGATTCGGCCTCGTCACTTTGGATGAAGCCAGCTATTACGTAAAAGTTGTTCCCATCAATTTAGACATCGCACACATTCTTCTGCTCAACACGGGTACGCTGTTCTTCTGCTTTCTAATGTTGCTTTTGCCTTCTATGGTGGTTTCCCGAATTCAGCCGCTCAAGGCCATTCGTTTCAACTAGGCGTTCTGCCCGAACCAACGGTCAAGTAGATCGCGGAGCCGCTTTGGCGAAACCTCGTATTCCAATTCGCCTTCGTGCGTCACAGAAATATTCCCTGTTTGTTCCGAGACTACGATGGCTATGGCATCTGTGGTTTCCGATAATCCAACAGCAGCTCGGTGGCGCATGCCCAAATGAGCAGGAAACTCATCATCATCTGTTACCGGAAGCACGCATCGCGCAGCTTTTATTCGATTGCCAGAAATGATCACGGCTCCATCGTGCAGCGGACTGTTCTTGTAGAAGATGGATTCAAGTATCTTGGCAGAAACCTCCGCATCAACCTTTTCGCCCGTATTGAGATAGAACTGCAGATTGCTTTCTCGACTGATGACAATAATGGCACCCGTTGCTTCCTGCGCCATGTTCAAACATGCAGACACGATTGCGCTAATGTTCAACGTTTCAGCTGTACTGAAAGTCCGTTTCAGGTTCAGCCATTTTAGCGGTGAACTTTTTCCACTCATGAATCCGGTGGTTCCGATCAGTAGCAGAAAACGCCTCACTTCCTGCTGAAAAACAACGATCAACGCCAGAACTCCCACGCCAATGAACTGTCCGAGTATCGAACCTAGTAATTGCATGTTAAGCGCTCTTACCAGCAACCAAAGCAAGTAAAGAGAAAGAATTCCTAGAAAGATATTGATGGCTGCTGTGCCACGAACCAGATTGTAAAGTTGATAAAGCAATATGGCCACAATGAGGATGTCTAAGGCATCCAACCAGCGGAAGGTGATAAAACCTAAAACTACATCTGCCAACATGGGTATGCTTTCTGCTAAAACGCGAATTGCCCAAAATTAGCGTAATCAGCGGGACTCCTGTCAAAAGTCAGTTGACGACCGAGGCATTCAGTTTACTTCGTAGCACAGGAAATGGAAGAAGACAACTTCGAATTATTTGATCCAAAAAAGGCGCAGAAGTTGGCTCAGGTCGTGCTTCCAATTGCTGAAACGTACCATCGGGCTAAATGGCTGGGGTTGGAGAACATACCAGATGAGGTCTTCTTGGGAGTTGGTAATCACACCGGCATGCACTTTATGCCAGAATCGGTGTTGTGGGTTGCAAAATATCAGGTCAAAGAAAGGCCTGTTGCTATGCTTACGCTGATTCATCATATGACGCATCGTATCGCCAAATTGCTCAACTTCCCTGTAAATGAGTTGGGACTGTTGGAAGCGAACCGTCAGAGTGCCTTGGATGCGCTTAAAGCCGGATATGCTGTAACCGTTTATCCGGGTGGTGATAGGGATGTTGCTAGGCCTTTTTCAGATAGGAACAATATCAATTTCTTCGATCATTTAGGTTACGTGAAGACCGCGCTGAAGGCTCAGGTTCCTATTCTTCCTATTGTTGGCTGTGGAGGTGGAGAAACACTTTTTGTGCTCAATTCTGGCGAAAAGTTTGCCGAATTCACCGGACTCAAGAAGTTCGCTAAGGTGCACACATGGCCGTTGTACTGGTCGTTTCCATTCGGGTTTCATTGGGGGCATTTTCCGCATTTTGAATTGCCGCTTCCCTCGCAAATGACCATGAGTGTGCTACAGCCGTATTACCTGAATGATCACTCTCCTGAGGATGCCGAAAATCCGGAAGTGGTGAGTGCGATTAACGAGGAGATCATTTACCGGATGCAAAAGGAATTGGACCGGATCTCGAAAGGAAGACTACCCGTTATTGGGAAGTTGTTCTGAAAAAAGCAGCGAATTTCTTGGGTGTATCCGTATTGATGAAGTCAATACCCATGGCACGGAAAGTTTCCCACGCGCTCGGGTGATCGGGAGATGCCCAAAGACGGAGTTTCTTGCCTTCAGCATGCACCTTTGAAATAAGTTTTCTGAGTTTCAACTGTTCGTCCTCGGGCATTTCTCCTTTACCGTTCCACGAAAGATGGTTCTTGTAATGATCGCTGATTACGGGCATCACATCAGCAGAAATCTGCTTGCCAAAATCGCTGGGTCGTCCATCCAAAAAGGCCAGTTTCGGTTCGGCATTCAGAACCGCATCTGTGGGTCTTCCTCCCGAAAGGAAAACCGTGACGGCTCCCTGTTTCAGTTCACCATTTTCCACGGTGGTCAGCATGGATCGATACTTTTCCAATAGTTGTATCAGTCGATCGAATGTTTCTTTGCCGTGTCCCTTAAAATCGATCATCAGGTAAAACGGCCCATCATAATTCGGATAAACCTTGCCGCCATTTTTCTGAACGTGCTCAAAAAGAGGTTTCAGGTACAGATTCTCTAGCGAACGTTTCTTATTTCTACCCAACGGCCGAACGTGCGCCACATACAGGTCGCCTTTCATGAAATGCACATCTGCTTCTAAGGAAATCAGCTTGGCATCCAACGCTTCAAAAAGCGCAGGTTTGTTCAGGTAATCGTTGTGTGCGTGACCGGGAATGACCGTTTGGGCAAATGAAGGGAAAACGAAAAAGGAGAAAACGAAAAAGGAGATTGCGGCTAAGCGTTTCATTTCTTGGTGGCGGTTAGTGAATAAACCAATGGAAGTTTATTTCCGTGTTTCTCAATGATGAATTTTCGGTCGGCCAATTGCTTCATTCCCGAAAAACAGTTGTAGGGCGAATAATCGAATTCGTCAAAGCTTTTCAGAATCAGGCCATTGTTCTCCAGTGCGTGGAACACTTCTGCTAACCCATGGTTCCAACTAATCTCTGTTTTCTCAAATTCAGCATCGGTAGCAGCATACGTGCCGGTGGTTGTTTCAATGATCGGTTCGTCTTTGAAATAGCGGTATTCGATTTTCAAACGCATCATCAAAACATCCACACCACAGGGTGAAATTCCACGAAAACGAGTTTGCCGCCAGGTTTCAGATGATACGAAATGGTTTCGGCCCACTTGTTCAAATCAGGCAGCCAGCCAATGGTTCCGTAGGAGGTGAAAACGATGTCGGAATTGCTTTTCAATTTGCCGTTCAGTTCAACACGTACGTATCCTCGCCACAAATTCAGCATTCAAAGCCAACTCCTCATTCAGTTTCTGTGCTTGCCGCGGTAAGCGAAGATTCAGCGCCAACCACATCAGCACTCATTCGTGCTAACGAAGCGTATCCCTGACCGAAATGGCATTGCAGATGGAGAATGGATTTTTCCTTGCACATCTCAAGCAACGCCAATTCAATTCATTCAAGCTATGATTTACCCGCTTTCCAAGCTTCTACATCATAGAATTCTGAAGCTAAATGCGCTGAAACGCGTTTGTTTCAGAAAAAATCTCGGTTTGTTGATTATTCCCATCATTTCACCTAATTCCACTGCTTCTTTTACGTCATAAGACCCGCAAAATATCAACTCCATTTTGGCAGTTGGCAGTTCACTTCAATCGTTCCTTAAGGTCTGCTCGGGCGTTTCACCATACTTTAAACGAATCATGCTTTGAAACACCAGCAAAGGGCTTTCCGAAAATGGCAAATCAGAAAGGTGTTCCGCCATCTCATAGTTCTGATCCCAAAAGTTTTTCAAAGCCGAAACCGGGGTCAATGATCGCATCATTCACGCCTTGATTTACCAAATCAGGAACGCGTTGCGCGAAGAAGGAAAGCACTGAGCATGATTGGTCTTTGCTCTAAATTCTTCTGCATGGTTTGGGGCGTACCTTTCATGTGCATGCAGATGTAAAGCAAGAATTTGTAACAACAACGGGTAATTCCTTATCCAAATTTCCACCAGAAATATCGTTGATGATGTGCGCGCCAACTTCCATCGCCTTTTAGACGGCAGAACGGAAGATCTGGCCAGAGATAAGCGCTTCGGAAAACGAGTGACGATTGCCCTACAAGCGATGGAATCATCCGGTTTTAGCTCTTCTTCTTTAAATGTCTTCTGCTCCAAGGTCGACTGCTGTAAGCACCCAAGGTCGAATATCCTGCACCTTCGTTCAGCATTTGTTCAGCGTATTTCAAGCAGCATCCACGGAATTAAACTTTCCGCCATCAGAAAAACTGTCAGGCGTTGAGTTCCAGAATACCCATTACAATTGGGTGGTCTATGGTAACCAACAGCCCTCTGCAATTCAGGGTTTACTCTTGCTCAAAGGTTATTTTTACCACTCATCCAAGAGCCGAAGTTAAGGGTTCAGTACCGATGTCAGATACCAACGCACAATACGATAAGGCGCTTGCCGAATACCGCAGCGAAATTTTCGTTGGCAAGATGAAAGACTATGGCGCTTCGTGGCGCATTTTCCGTCCGTCATCAATTACCGATCGAAACTATTCATAAGGCCAATCGCATTCACCCAGT
Organism: Flavobacteriales bacterium; assembly: GCA_018402015.1. GTDB lineage: Bacteria > Bacteroidota > Bacteroidia > UBA10329 > UBA10329 > UBA10329. The sequence continues at coordinate 20,596 of JAGYJL010000005.1, forward strand.
TTGGAAGAAAAGGCGTGAGCAAGTAAGGAGGGCATCTATCCTGAATACATCGGTCAGTTAATTATTCCATCGTAGTCGTATTCAGTTGGAGCATGGACATGCAGATGAACCCGATCTGAATTTGGAAAGAGCCATTGCATGGTACGATCAGTACGCTGCAGAAGCTAAATCATTGATGGAAAAGAAGAATCATGACTATGGCGAAGCTTGGCGCGATATGCGCGTAAAGTCGCTGACAGATCTAATTCTTGTTAAAATTCTTCGCATTAAAGAGATGGAAGATAACCAAGGACAGAGCGAACTTTCCGAAGGAATTGATGCTAATCTGTACGATATGATCAATTACTCGATTTTTGCGTTGATTAAACTTGGTGAGACCAAGGCATCGGTATGACCTTGTCAGTTCTTACCGAAGATTAAATTTGCTATTCAAACCCACTTAAAATGAAATTGATAACCGATATCTCACGCTATTTTGTTGGAGTGCTTTTTATCTTTTCTGGAATTGTAAAGGCCAACGATCCGCTAGGATTCAGCTACAAATTGGAGGAGTATTTTGAGGAATTTGCCAAGTTGGGCGAGTACTGGGGTTTTCTGGAAACGTTCTTTCATTTCTGCCACGATTATGCTTTGCCTCAGGCCATTTTCATCGTTATTCTAGAAGTGGTTTTAGGTGTGGCTATTCTGGTTCGTTTTAGAACAAGACTAACAGCCACACTTCTTTTGTTGCTCATTGCATTCTTTACAGCTCTCACCTTTGCATCGGCCTATTTCGGTATTGTAAAAACCTGTGGATGTTTTGGCGATGCTATTCCACTTACTGCTTGGGAGAGCTTTTACAAGGACGTGATCCTGTCGGTTTTCATCCTCATCATTTTTGTTCGTCAGAAGAAGATCAGTATCTCCGAAACAGGCATGAACGATTTCGTGCTAGCTGGAGTTGGTTCTCTTGTAATGCTGAAGCTTTCTTACGACCTCGAATGGTTTTTCCCTTTCTGGTTTGTGGTTTCCACTTTCACGGCATTCTTTCTTATCCGTCTGGTTGAGCACAGAAAAGCGCCTTTTTTCATTACCATGCTGGCTACGGTTGCTATGAGTTTCTTCACTTTTTACACCTACAGTTATCTACCGGTCAAAGATTTCCGTGCGTACGCTGCAGGTAAGAGTATTGCTGAACAAATGGAAGGCGTTCCGGATAAATTGAAGTACTACTACATATTGAAGGACAAGGAAACAGGTAAGGAACAAGAGTTCGAAAAATTCCCTGAAAACTATCAGGAGAAGTACGAGTATGTAGATTCTCGAACAGAAGTAATTGAAAAAGGAGTTGAACCGAAGATCATGGATTTCTCTATCATGTCTGCAGAAGGAGAAGACCTTACCGAGGACTTTCTGATGAGCGAGAGTTTTACTTTCCTCGTTATCTCAAATGACCTTACAAAAGCTATGGAGCAGCCACAACAGCGAATTAATGATCTGGCCAAATCGCTGCAGGATAAAGGCTACCGAGTGGTTGGACTTACTGCCAGCACGCCACTTGTTGCTGTTGATTTTGCTCAACGTAATGGCAATCCTTTCAACTATTTGTTCTGCGATCAGATCGTACTGAAAACCATCATCCGTTCAAATCCAGGATTGATGTTGATCAAAGACGGAAAGGTTTACGGAAAATGGCATTACAACGACCTTCCTGAATTACAGGTGTTGGAATTGGAATACCTGAACAGAGATTAATTGGTCTCTTACGTCATACGGAAACTGCTCTACAGCTTTTCGGTGCTGTTCGGTATCGTTACCGTTGTATTTCTTCTTTTCACAGCGCTTCCTGGCGATCCTGCCAGATTGATGCTCGGTCAACGGGCCGATCAATCGGAGGTGGAAATGATACGCAAGGATCTGGGGTTGGATCTACCACTTATTACACAGTATCTAGTTTATCTCAACGACCTGTCGCCACTTTCATTTTACAATCATCTCGATGAAAATAGTCCGTACTATTTTGAATCTACCGAGCACGAACGATCGAAAGTGATCTTGAGTGGTGATAATGCCAATTTTGTTCTCAAAGCACCTTATCTCAGAAGGTCGTATCAATCGCAACAGACCGTTACGGCCATTGTAATGGAAGCGTTACCAGGAACAGCGGTGCTGGCGGTAACAGCCATTACCATTGCAACAGTTCTCGGCATTCTGTTCGGAATAATCGGAGCACTTTTTAAAGGACAATGGCCCGATAAATTGCTAATGATCTTCTCCATTTTTGGAATGAGTCTACCATCATTTGTAGCCGCCATTCTCATTATGTGGGTTTTTGCGTATTTACTTGGTAGTATCACTGGCCTGGAAGTAACCGGAAGTCTGTATGTGATAGATGAATTTGAGGGCAGAAAAATCGTACTTAAGAATCTGATTCTGCCGGCCATCACATTGGGTGTTCGACCATTGGCTGTTTTCATGCAATTGACCCGTAACTCCATGCTCGAAGTACTTTCTATGGATTATGTGCGCACCGCAACGGCAAAAGGTCTTTCCTTCAGAACAGTGGTGATGAAACATGCTCTTCGTAATGCGTTGAATCCAGTGATCACAGCTATTTCAGGTTGGTTGGCTTCTTTGTTGGCCGGAGCCGTGTTCGTAGAGATCGTTTTCGGATGGAAAGGCCTTGGTCTGATCATGCTTAACGCACTGAATACCTACGATCTACCGGTTGTAATGGGCTGCATCATTCTGGTTGCGGTGATCTTTGTGGTCATTAACATGTTGGTTGATGTGCTCTATGGTATATTTGACCCGCGCGTTAGCATGTCGTAAAACGAAAAATGAAAAAGGGAAGAATGTGTCTGGGTGCCCGTTTTTCTTTTTCTCATTTTTCCTGTAAACTGTTTGAATGAGAGATAAGATCGTTGCCGGAAATTGGAAAATGAACCTCACCAAAAATGAGGGTCTGTTGTTGATAGAAGGCGTTGTGAATGGAGTTGTAAATTCAGATGTGAAGGTTATTCTGGCTCCTCCGTTTCCGTTTATTTCTGACGCGGTTTTGGGTCTTTCATCCAGCAAGATCAAGGTAGCAGCTCAAAACTGCCATCAAGAAGAGAGTGGCGCATTTACTGGCGAAGTCTCTGCGGCAATGCTGCGTTCTTTCGGTGCGGAATATTGCATTGTCGGTCACTCGGAGAGACGAGAATATTTGAAAGAAGATGACCAGCTCATCAACCGCAAGATACAGCGCTTGATTTCACATGGAATCATACCAATATTCTGTTGTGGAGAATTATTGGAGGAGCGTGAGTCTGATCGTCAATTTGAGATTGTAAGTGATCAGATTCAATCTGCGTTACAAGGCTTCAATAAAGATGAGTTGAAGAATATTATCATTGCCTATGAACCCGTATGGGCAATTGGTACCGGAAAAACGGCCACACCTCAACAGGCACAGGAAATGCATGCATTCATCCGCGAAAAACTGTCTGAGGTTCTGTCTGAAAATGCGGAGGAAGTTTCCATCCTTTATGGTGGAAGCGTAAAACCGGAAAACGCCCGAGAACTCTTCGCTCAAAAAGACATTGATGGCGGCCTTATTGGTGGCGCATCGCTCAATGCACCCGATTTCTTAGCAATCATACAATCTTTCTAATATGGCACACGCAGTGCTTACAATCACGGTCAGTCCTACAGACTTAGGACGCGACCTACTCATTTCCGAACTGGCAGATATTGGATTTGAAGGTTTTCTTGAAACAGATGAAGGCGTAGACGCTTACATCGAAGAAGCTGAACTTGATATCAACGAGGCTGAGGAGGTTTTTGCGCGACTTCGTACAGCAGAATTCGAGGTTTCATACACCAGTTCAGTTGCCGAGGATAAGAACTGGAATGAAGAATGGGAAAAGAATTTCGATCCTGTAGAGATAAAAGACCTGTGCCGGATCCGTGCTCCATTTCACGAATCGAAAAGCGGTTTCAAGGAAGAGATCATCATTATGCCTAAAATGTCGTTCGGCACCGGCCATCATGCTACTACTTCCATGATGGCGGAATACCTCATGACCACCAAAGTGGAAGGACCGCTTTTGGATATGGGGTCTGGAACAGCTGTGCTGGCCATTCTTGCCCGCAAGCTTGGTGTAGAGGATATTGACGCCATAGATATTGACGATTGGGCATTTGAGAATGCTCCCGAGAATTGTGCACTCAATAACATGGATGATATCATTATCCTTCAGGGAGATGCCAGTCTGCTTGGCAATAAACAATACAATACGGTTCTCGCCAATATCAACAGAAATGTGCTGTTGGAGGATATTCCGGTTTACGCCAGCATCCTTAACCAGAACGGCCAACTTTTTGTAAGTGGATTTTATACCGAAGACCTTAACATGATACGTGATGTAGCTCAAAAAGCAGGTCTTATCTTTAACGGAAATCTGACAAAAGACAATTGGGTCTCGGCCCGATTCATCAAACAATAACATGAAGAAATTCCTCTTTCTACTAGCAGTAATAGTTACAGCCTCTGCTGGTATTTCATCGGCACAACAGCTTAAGTCGTTTACCCACGATAACGAGAAGTACATTCAAGAACTTCAGGATTTCTTCGCACAAGGCGATCCCAAAGCAGCTAAGAAGTTGATTGAGGAAACGTTTCTGCCCGTTTGGAACAGCGGACATTACAGCACGCAGCAGAAAGAGCGTGTTTATACCATGTCCGACCTGATGTTGAAAGAGAAGAAAAAAGCGGTCGATTTCGAGAACTACCTGTACGCCCTCATGAGCTTTGCAAAAAGTATGAAGCCTGCATCCGATTTCGATGCATTTCATGACGGTATGGAACAGACCATTCAGAAACTTTCCAGAAAGGGATTTACCAGTTATCTGGAAGTGTGTAGAGGCCTTTTTACCGAGTACATTCTATTTGAATCGCCTGCAGTAAAATGGGTGGCAAAGTTCGATGCGTATAAGATCCAGTTCGATTCTTTACCGAAGATCGTTTTCGGAAAACTTGACCTCAAAGCCTATTCAAAGCGCGATAGTTCGGTCATTTATGGAACCGAAGGTGTTTATTATCCAACCATTACCAAATGGGTCGGAAAAGGTGGAAAGATCGATTGGAGACGAGCAGGTTTCGACCCGAATAAGACCTACGCGGAGATTGACAATTATGTATTGAATACAACCAAATCTCAGTACGAAATAGACTCCGTAACATTCCATCATCCCGATTATCTCGACCGTCCGCATATCGGAAAACTGACCGAGAAAATTCTTGCCGATGTGGATACTTCAGATGCTTCCTATCCTCGTTTCGACTCATACGATAAACGCATCGTTATTGAGAACATGTACAAGGACATCGATTATTCTGGTGGCTTCTCTCAGCACGGAGTCAAGTTTATCGGTTCAGGTGATGATGAGCAGAATGCTACGCTCATCTTCCGTAAGATGAACCACATCACCAAAGAGAACGAACCATTTATGGAAGCGCGCTCCAAGTCATTCGTTATTAGGCCAGAGAAGATCCTTTCCAAGAAATCGGAGATAGCTATGTACTATGAGGGAGATTCGATCTATCATCCCGGTCTACGTTTGAATTATAACGTTGAGAATCATGAAGTAACGCTTAGTAAGGAAAGTGAAGGCTCGGGTCGGAGCCCGTTTTTCGATAGCTACCACAAGGTAGATATGCACGTAGATGAGATAAAGTGGAACATGGTTCAGGATTGGATGGATCTGGCCAACACCACTGGTGGCGCAGAAAGTAGTGCGCTGTTCGAGTCTGAGACCTATTACGATGAGTACCGCTACGACCGCATTCGTGGCACTGCAGACACACATCCATTGTGGAAGATCCGGAACTACGCCAAGGAGATTGGAATGGAAGAGCTGACCGTAGAGCAAGTTGCACGCTTGTTCAAGGCGGATATAAGTGAGACCAAAGTGTTCCTAATGAACCTGTCCAACTCGGGTTTCATGACCTATAATTACGATAAGGAAATAGTGGTGATCAAACCGAGATTGCATCATTATGTGCTCTCTCGATCGCGGAAAACCGATTATGACATTCTTCAGTTCGAATCGACCATTGAAGGGTTGCCGAACGCGAAGCTCAATCTGTTGAATTGGGATATGGACCTCAATGGGGTAGGCAGAGTTTTCCTTTCAGATTCTCAGAACGTGGTCGTTTTCCCTTACGAACAAGAATTGACGCTTAAAAAGAACCGTGATTTCTCGTTTGATGGAAAGGTTATCGGTGGTCGTTTAGACTTCTTTGGTCATGACTTTTACTTCAGCTACGATGATTTTAAGATCAATCTTAATAAAGTCGATTCAATTCGTTTGAAAGTGCCAGATGGCGAGCCGGACGAAAATGGAAGGCAGAAACTGCGCGCTGTAAAAACCGTGCTTCGCGATCTGAAAGGAGAGCTCTTGGTGGATAGACCTGATAATAAATCAGGTCTCGTGGATCATCCGCGCTACCCGGTGTTCAATAGTACAGACGATTCGTTCGTATACTATGACAAACGCTCCATTCAGGATGGTGCGTACAAGAAGGAATCGTTCTACATGCACCTCAAACCATTCAGTATCGATAGTTTGGAGAACTTCACCAAAGAAGGTCTGGCCTTTGGTGGAACCTTTGTCTCGGCAGGTATTTTCCCGGACTTTGAGGAAACCCTCACACTACAGCCCGACTTCTCGCTCGGTTTTGTTCGAGAAACACCACCCGAAGGTCTAGACATGTATGGAGGCAAAGGAAACTACAAGGCTACCATTAAACTCAGTCATGACGGTTTGCGTGGAGACGGTGATCTGGAGTATTTGACCTCGGTTTCCAAGTCAGATGATTTCATATTTTACCCCGATTCGGTGAACGGAGTTGCACAGGATTTTACCATAACCAAGCAGAAAAGCCCAACTGCTTATCCGCCAGTGGTGGGTAAAGATGTTCGGGTGCATTGGATGCCTAAGTTGGATCACTTCTATTCGTACAAGATCGATAACGCCTTTGATATGTACGAAGGCGAAGTGGCACATCATGGAGGCTTGGATCTCTCACCAAAAGGTTTGGATGGTTTCGGAAATCTCGATTTTGCGGATAGCTACATGCGGTCTAACAGATTCAACTTCGATTACCGCGATTTCCATGCCGACACGGCCGATTTCAAGTTGAAAGGAAAGTCAGAGACATCCTACGCGTTTAAGACAAGTAACGTGCAAATGGATGTCAACCTCGATGATAGGAAGGGTAAGTTCAAATCCAATACGGGGGGCGATTACGTAGATTTTCCGGTTAACCAATACATCTGTTATATCGATGAGTTCGTTTGGAACATTGATGCTAAGGATATTGATGTCGTTTCCGATGGAGAAGGCTCGCGTTACGTAAGTACAAACCCAAAGCAAGATTCGTTGGAATGGCGGTCGCCACTTACCAAGTTCGACCTTGACAATTTCATCATTTCCGCCAAAAAGGTCGATCACATAGATGTGGCCGATGCGATCATTTATCCAGATAGCGGGAATGTTACCGTTAGAGAACAAGCAGCCATGGATCCGCTCGAGAATTCTCGGGTTGTGGCCAACCGTATCACCAAGTTCCACACATTCTATGAGTCAGCCGTCAATGTGCTTGGTAAGTGGAAATATACAGGCACTGGTAAGTACGATTATGAGGATGTAACGGGAGCCAAGCAGTTGATCGATTTCTCAACCATTGGCGTGGATTCTGCAGGACAGACCTTTGCAACTGGTGTGATTACGGAAGAAGCATCGTTTACCCTCAGTCCTAATTTCGATTATAAAGGAAAGGCGAAACTTTTTGCCAGCAAGGAGTTCTTGACCTATGAAGGAAGTACTCGTATCAAACACGATTGTCCCGGGCTTGCAAGAGATTGGCTGGCCTTTGATGCCGATATAGACCCGAATAGCATCTACATTCCTATTCCTGCCGATCCTAAAGACGCAACTGGAAAGGCCATGTCATCGGGTGTTGTTATCAGTAAGGATACCACAAAGGTTTATCCGACATTCCTGTCTAAGAAGTTACAGGCCAACGATATAGATATCGTAGCTGCAGAGGGCTATCTGCACTTCGATAATGAGAGTCAGGAGTACCGCATATCCAATAAGGACAAACTGCAAGGTGCCGTGGTTGGTGGTAACTACGTTAGTTTGAGTAACGAGTGTATTGCTCGCGGGCAAGGCAAGTTGAACATGGGAATGGATTTCGGTCAGGTTGAGCTTACTCCTTTAGGAACGGTCGAACACAACATGAATAACGACTCCACCAAATTCAAGTTATTCCTCGGTTTAGATTTCTTCTTCAATGATGAATGTCTAAGAATTATGGCCGATCGATTGACCAATCATTTTCCGCCATTGGACCCCGTGTTCTATGGTACAGAGTATGAAAAGGCGCTGATCGAACTCGTTGGTAAGGAAGAAACAACCAAGCTCATTCAGGAATTGAACCTATATGGATCTTTCAAGAAACTGCCTAAGGAGTTGCAGAAGACCATGTTCCTTACCGATGCTGAGTTGACCTGGGATGCTGAATCAGGTTCGTACCGATACAAAGGATTCATTGGAATTTCGTCTGTTGGTAAGTACCAAGTAAACAAAATGGTATTCGGGTTGATAGAGTTGAAGAAGAAACGAAATGGCGATGAGCTTTCTGTCTATTTCGAACCGAGCGATGATAGTTGGTTCTACTTTAACTATAAACGAGGCATGCTCGGAGCGGTTGCATCGCACGATGATTTCAATGCGCAGATACGTGACACCAAAGACGACAAACGAACTCAAAAAGGAGAGAAAGGCAAGCCTAATCTCACCTATGTTCTTTCAACAGCTATACAAAGAAGAAATTTTGTTCGTTCGTTTGAAGAATGATCTGATTATATTTGCAGCCCCAAAAAAGGGATGGCTATGTAGCTCAACTGGATAGAGCACCTCACTACGGATGAGGAGGTTCGGGGTTCGAATCCCTGCATGGTCACAGCAAAAGGAAGGAGGCAGCAGCCTCCTTTTTTATTGCCCTGCTTTAGCCATAGCGGAAGTTTACCATCGGGCTTTTCGGTAGCCGAATCATCATGGAGAAATTGAACTATGTCCATCAGGATCCGGTCGAATCGCATCTTGTGCAATTTCCTGAACAGTATATTTACAGTAGCGCAGTGAACTATGCCGATGGCATCGGTCTGCTGGAAGTTGAACGCATTGGATATTGAAATGAGAGCTATGGATGCTTTAGGAATGATGAATGCTTCGGAGATCAGTCAAATCCCGATAGCTATCGGGATGATCGTACCAAGTTCCACACAAGACATCCTGTGGAAGTCTTGCGTGATCGGGTGTTCTTTGTGCAATGACCTAAGATTGCTGCAAACAGCACGACTGCTTAAGACACGGGAATGAGAGCCGTGAGAACCATAGCGGGATCAATTATTGCCTTGCTGATATTTACGAAATGTCAGGTTCAGGCGCAGCCTATCCGGTTTTCGGAACATTACGACCTGAACAATGGAGCCGGAGGCTTCTTGTCCGGGATCCATCTGGGAAATGATACGCTGCTTGTGGTCGGCTATAGTCTCAACCTGTCAACCAACAGTGGGTACGATGAGGGGCATCATATAGTGATCGGATCGGAAGGCGAACTTATACATGAACACCAGTTGAGTGCACAACAGATAAGTTACAAGACCAACAACATCATCCGTTCATCCTATTCAGATGCCATATTTTCGGCAGGATCTCATTGCGATTACAATGTGCCAAGCCCCGGCTACTGCGACTTCTACTTCGCTCGACTGGATGAGACAGGCGACACCCTTTTCACCAAGGTGCTCGCAAGGCCCGATACGAGCGACCTACTTTTGAGCATGGTGGAGACCCGCCCCAACAAGATAATGCTCATCGGTTGGACCTACGATGACACCACCGATACCAATGCGGACATACTGCTCATTACCGTAGACACCCTTGGCAACGAGGTGAACAGGGTTGTTTATGGGGGGGGTGGTACGGATTATATCCATTCGGGTATCGTTATAAATGAAGATGGCGAGGTGTTGATGACGGGATATACGGCAAGTTTTGCCGGGTCGGATAATGACACCTGGTTGATCAAGACCGACAGCATTGGAAATGTTATCTGGCATCAGACCTATAATCATCTTTCTTCTTCTGGTGGTGACGCGGCATCAAGTGTAAGCAGGTCAAATGATGGAAACTTTTTTTTGGCAGGAGGAGCTGAGAATTCTTCAAGTGGAAATTCCGATGGTGTTCTTATGAAGATAACACCGGATGGAGATCCGGTTTGGACAAAAAAGTACATCCCCAACAGTGGGTCGCAGAGTTTTTGGTCTGTCCAAGTTCTTCCCAACGGGGATATTGTGGCTGTCGGTCAAACAACTAATACTGATGACGGCAGTCAGGCCGGATGGTTGGTGAAAACCGATGCCAATGGTGACACCCTTTGGACACGCACGTACAACCCTTCTGATGCCACAGACCTGCTACGCAATATGTTGGTTATGCCCAACGGGGATATTGTGATGGTCGGTTTTGGCCGCGGAGAGAACTCCACCACACAGGATGGCTGGATATTGCGGGTAGATAGCATGGGGTGCTTGGTGGAGGGATGCTTTTCCGTAGGGATTGACGATAGAACGATTGACGATGAACGATTTGCGATTTTTCCAAATCCTGCGGAGAACATTTTGAACATCGTTTCAGAACAAGCAATGGAAGAGGTCAGATTGTATGATATGCAAGGCCGCACGGTAAGTTCATTCATTTTGTTGCGTCAGCAAACCTTGGAGCTTGACGTTTCCGGGCTGAACGCAGGTCTGTTCATTCTGGAGGTGCTTGACACAGAGGGCATCCGCAATGTGAGAAAGGTTATTGTTGAAAGGCCATGAGGATTCTGCTGTCAATACAGGTGCACTTATCATTACGCTTGAGGGCGACAGCCAAGACCTTGATAGTGAGACGCTGATGGTGCAGTAACCCCAACAAGGTCGTGTACCTATTGTAAAAACAACAGAAAGCGGAGTTAGGCCCTATGCCTAACTCCGCTTTCTGTATTACAGACACGTGGTCTTACGCGGGGGTGATCACCTCCATGTTGTAGCTTCCAGCTATGGCCGGGTCGGTGTTGGTCACGTTGAAGAAACTGCTTGTGGGGTTGCTGAAATCGCTGGCCTTTCCTTCAATTACAGCTCCGGGGGCAAGCGTAAGCCCATCCACCCCGCAGGCCAAGTTGGCGTCTGTGCTCTCGCAGAAGGTCAATGGCACCGTTCCAGTGTTGGTAATGATGATGGTGGCATTGGCCGCCATTCCCTGTAGAATATTGACCGTGGATAATGGTTCCACCGTACCGCTGTATTCCTCTTCGATAGGCGGTTTGCTGGCGTGCTGTTGCAGCAGGCTCACTTCAAAGTAGTTGAAAATGGTGTCGGGCGTCAGTCCGAACTTGTCCATGAGCGAACCGAGGTTACGATACATCATTACAGCAATGTCTTTTCGGGCGGCCTCCAGGTCGGTGCTGGCCTGTGCGCTGGTCTGTTCGCGTGCCTGCTGGGCATCGCGTGCGGCCTTGATGGTGGTGTAGAACCCATCCACCGTACCTTTGAGTGCGGCCAGTGGGGCATAAGAACCTAACGAGTCGCCAAGGGTCTTAACAGCGGCAATGCGCTCATCCTTTGTGCCTTGCTGTAGCGGTTCGCGGCCGCTTGGCAGCAAGGTGGTATGTTCTACCGTTCCTTTATCGTACTGCACCATAATGTTGGTGTCCCACTGCCGGGCCAATGTGGCCGAAAGACTGTCTAGCATGGCATCTACCGTTTGCGTAGCGCCTTTGTAAAAGGCCTGTTCGCTTTTCCAGTTGCTATACCGTTGCAAATAAAGATCGTGCACCGGAGTGGTGCGGTTAAGTAAGATGAGAATGTCGGGGTCGGCCTGTTGCGCCAGCAGTTTGGCGTAGTGGTCGTTGGTCACTGTCAGCATCAGTCGGTAAGAACCAACCGTTGCATTGTCGAACTGATTTTCAAGATAATGCCATTCCATGATCGGTATTTTTAAAGGTTATACCAGCATTAACTGAGGCCACGATTGGTTTATTTTTTGGCATATTCTGCTTTAACATTTCTTCACAATTGTGCACTACAACCGTGGCGCATGGATGCCCGACAACGGAATGGCACGCCACAGTTGTTCGGTGCGATCGGCAGCGTAGAGAATGCCACGCCACAGTTGTTCGGTGCGATCGGGAGCGTAGGGAACGGCACGCTACAGATGTTCGGTCTGATCGGGAGCGTACCGAATGCCACGCCACAGATGTTCGGTGCGATCGGGAGCGTAGGGAATGGCACGGCACAACTGTTTGGTACGATCAGGAGCGTACCGAATGGCACGCCACAGTTGTTCGGTGCGATCGGGAGCGTAGAGAATGGCACGGCACAACTGTTTGGTGCGATCGGGAGCGTACAGAATCCGACTACACTTAGTTGAAATTGCTTCACCACCAACTGTGCAGAAGTGGCGGTGCGGTGGTTCGGGGTTCGAATCCCTGCATGGTCACAGCAAAAGGAAGGAGGTTTAGCCTCCTTTTTTTATTCCCACCAATCAAATAACCACTTTATTACATTTGCACGAACAATACGTCTCAGTGCAAAAAGCAATCATTCGCATAGGTGTTTTCTCAGTACTTGTCAGTTTTATGGCTGCTTGTTCATCCAATAAGAACTTGGTGTCGGTATTGGTAGAAGACAAGGCTGGCAATGTAGAGTTGATCTACACCAAAGCACAGGCCCCGGAAAATCTGGTAAAAGAGATACGTTATTACCCAAATGGCGACACGCTAAGTGTTACTCCAATGCTGAAAGGCGCAGTTAATGGAGTGGTGAGCAATTATCATAAGAACAACAGACTCAAAGAGCAGATCAGTTTTGTTAATGGTAAGCAGAATGGTGCGTTCAGAAGGTTCGATGCAGAAGGCGTTCTTGTGTTTGAAGGAAGCTTGGTAGATGGTAAGAAGACTGGCGTTTGGACCACTTGGTATGATGAGGTTCAGATGGAAGAACAGAGAAACTATACTGACGATGTGCCAGACGGAAAATGGACCTATTGGTACATAGATGGAAGCCCCAAAAGAGAAGAGGTGTACAAAGCTGGCAAGCTCATTGCAGAGAAAGACTTTTAATCGACCCCATAGTGATGAGATTTTTACTTCCCCTAATATTACTACTGCCACTTGGCACACTTGCACAGGAAACTGTTAAGGAATTTTACGAATCGCGCAGACTCAAATCGGTTGCAACCGTTGAAAATGGTCTGAAAAACGGAGTTTATACCGAGTGGCACGAGAACGGCCAGAAGAAAAGCGAAGGCGTTTATAAAGACGGGAAGAAAGAAGGCAAGTGGCAGGAATGGTATCAGAATGGAAAACTGTGGAACTTAATGCATTTCGAAAATGACATACCGAACGGTCGTTATGTAGATTACGATATGAATGGTGCCCAGGTTGAGGAAGGAAATATGCTGAATGGTGTTCCGAATGGCCCTTTTTACACATGGTATAATGATGGCACGGCTAGGAGTGAAGGTGTTCTAAAGAACGGAATGAAAGTGGAGGTCTGGACCACGTACTACGAGAATGGTGTCAAGAAAGATCAGGGAGAATACAAGATGAACCGCAGGGTAGGAACTTGGGAAGAATGGCACGAGAACGCTAAAATGAAATCTCGTGGAACCTACTTTGCCGGACTAAAACACGGTAATTGGACCTATTGGTTCAGTAATGGAAGAAAAGAGAAGGAAGGAGAGTACTTTGAAGATCGCCTAAAAGGCATTTGGAGCCATTGGCACGAGAACGGACAACTGGAAAGTAAAGGCAATTATTTCGGAGAACAAAAGGTCGGAAATTGGAAGTATTGGAACGCTGATGGCGAGTTGGTGAATCAAGAAACCTTCCCTGTTCCGGAGCAATAGATTCCTTCGCTCAGGCCAACTTGCTTGACTTCAGTATTTTTCACTTTCTTTAGTGCTTGCAAATCAAAGCGAACTAATCTGTGAAAAGACTTTTACTCCTCCTCATTACCATATTCACTTTCGGGATTCAACAAAGCTCTGCTACCCATATAGTAGGTGGCGAATTGGTATACACATATCTTGGTGCCAGCCAGTACGCTGTTACTCTTGTTGTTTATAGAGACTGCCTTGGCGGTCAGGCTGCATTCGACAATCCTGCCAATGTGGGTATTTTCGGTGCCAACGGAAATCTGGTTCAGAATCTTAACTTCTCGTTGGATTCTGTGGTCACCATACAATCCAGCATCAATTCCAGTTGCGTAGTTGCTCCAAACAATGTTTGTACAGAAGCAGGTTACTATACGGAGATAGTTACCCTTCCTCCAGTAATTGGCGGTTACACTATTGCGTATCAACGTTGCTGTAGAAATGCCGTAGTTCAGAATATTACCGATCCAGGAGATGTAGGTGCTACCTACGTGGCAACTATTCCGGGTAGTGAGTCGCAGCCTGCAAACTCAAGCCCGTTCTGGTCTCAATTACCACCGCTTTACGTGTGTGTCAATCTTCCTTTTCAGTTCAATCATTCTGCTTTTGATCAAGATGGCGATTCGTTGGTTTACTCCCTTTGCACACCATACGAAGGAGCAAGTTCTGGTGCACCGCAACCCGATCCTCCAGCTGCCCCACCTTACACTCAAATAACTTGGGAACCACCGTACTCTCTTACCGATATGATGGGCGGACCAGTACCATTGACCATCAACTCAGTTACTGGTCAGATCAACGCAACGGCAGATGCTGTAGGAACTTATGTGATCGGTCTTTGTGTACGTGAGTACCGAAATGGTGTTCTCTTAGGGGAGACCAGAAGAGGGATTCAGGTGAATGTGGTTAATTGCCAAGCACCGGTTGCGATTCCTGATGACGTGAATGAAATAAGTCCCAACTCCTTCATTAACTGTACAGAGTTCGTAGAATTCAATGCGTTCAATTCTGCTGGATTTGATATCTGGTGGGATTTTGGTGACCCTACCACTACAGCGGATCAAGCAACTACGCAATCTACATCTTGGACCTATCCTGGACCCGGAACTTATGACCTGACTCTGGTTGTTTATAATCCGATCAATCCTAACGACCCATTATGTACCGATACCGTTGTGCAGCAGGTAGTAGTTCAGGATACGGTCATTCCAGACGCAGGACCCGATCAGGCAACTTGCCCTGGAATACCTGTTCAGTTAGGTACGGCTCCAATACCGGGTTGGACATACCAATGGAGTCCTTCAACAGGTCTTGATAATCCAAATATTGCTCAACCAACAGCTACCATAACGGGGCCTATCACGTACACGCTTACCGCTTCAGATGCGGTTGGTTGTACTGGTTCTGATGAAGTGAATATCACGCTTCTGTCAAATGCAAATGCAGACGCTGGCCCGGATGTACAGGTCTGTTCTGGAGATTCCGTTCAGTTGAATGCTACTGGTGGTGTTGACTACCTATGGATTCCGAATCTGTTCATCGATAACGTCAACATCTCCAACCCGAACGTTTACCCTATTACTACACAACCATACATTGTTGCAGTTACCAATTCTGATGGGTGTATCGGAATTGATACGGTAATTGTTGAGGTTCTTTCACCACAACTTACCGTTTCTGCAGACGAGACCATTTGTTTTGGCGATACCACGCAATTGTCTGCAAGTGGTGCCAATACTTACATATGGTCGCCCAACACCGATATCTCAAATATTAATGTTGCAGACCCATTGGTTTGGCCAACTGTAACCACCACGTATTTGGTAGATGCTGTGGATGCCAATGGTTGCGAATTGCAAGGTCCTGTTGTCGTCACGGTTCAAGCTTTACCTGTAGCTGATGCTGGCCCGGATGCATCTGTTTGTGATGGAGAATCCATCCAATTGAGCGCTTCAGGTGGTACGAACTACACTTGGACTCCAAGTGGAACACTTAGTAACCCATCCGTTGCTAACCCTATTGCAACACCTACTGCCAATACGGTCTACACCGTCACAGTTTCAGATCAGTTAGGATGCGAGAATGTTGATTCGGTTGCAATAACGGTTGATCCACTGCCAGTGGCTGATGCAGGTGCGGACGGAATCGTTTGTAATGGAATTGGAGTTCAATTGAATGCTTCTGGTGGTTCTACCTATTCTTGGTCTCCTGTTATTGGTCTTTCCGATGCTAGTATTTCCAATCCCATTGCGTTGCCAGCTGTTCCTACATCGTACGTTGTCACGGTAACAGATGCAAACTCATGTACTGCTTCGGATACTGTTTTTGTCGACATTTTTACTGTGGATGCAATTGGAGATACGATTATCTGTATTGACGATGCGGCACAATTGGGTGTACTGGGAGGTACAAGCTGGACATGGTCACCAGCCACTGGGCTTTCCGATTCGAATGCGCAATTCCCAACTGCGAATCCAACTACAACAACGGTTTACACCGTTCTTGCCGATGATGGAACAGGCTGTCTTGCAACAGATTCTGTTGTGGTTGTGGTCAATCCACTTCCAACGGCCTTTGCTGGTTTTGATCAAGGAGTTTGTGCGGGAAGTACAGCTCAGTTGAATGCAACTGGAGGTGTTAGTTACCAATGGACGCCTGCGGCTGGTTTGAGCAATCCGAACATCTCGAGTCCAGTTGTCACTTTCAGTTCAGATACAGTTACATATGTCGTAATAGTAGCGGATGCCATCGGATGTGTTAATTCAGATACAGTAACGGTTTGGCAAGAGCCTTTGCCTGATGCGATTGCTGGTCCAGATACAACGATATGTTTCGGGCAGAGCGTTCAACTGTTCTCAGGTGGAGGTGAAACCTACATCTGGGATCCTACAACAGGATTGAACAATCCGAACATTCAGAATCCAGTTGCATCTCCCGCAACCACTACTACTTACACGGTAACTGTTGGACAAACAACGGGCAATCTCGTGTTCAACGGAGATTTCTCACTAGGTAACGTTGGCTTCGGAAGCGATTACACTTATGCCACTAACCTGATTCCTGAGGCCTTATACAGTGTTGTTACAGATGCAGGTGATGTGCATCCAGCGTTTGTCGGTACAGGACACACAGGTAATGCTCCTGTAGATAGCTTCTTAGTGGTAAATGGTGCTGGCACGCCAAATCAGAACGTCTGGTGTCAAACGGTATCCGTATCTCCAAATACGGATTATTACTTCGGGGCATGGGTAAGTACTGTTGTGGCCAGCAGTCCTGCAATTCTTCAGTTCTCCATTAATGGTCAGGTTTTAGGAACTCCGTTCAATGCACCTTTTAATACCAATAACTGGTCTCAGTTCTTTGAAGTTTGGAATTCAGGAACAGCTACCACAGCTACCATCTGCGTGGTCAATCAGAACACTAATACTGGAGGAAACGATTTTGCCATTGATGACATTACGTTCAGCACCTTCTGTACCAATACCGCAGAAGTTACTGTAACCGTCAACCCGCTTCCTGTTGCCGATGCTGGTGAGGATCAATCTATTTGTATAGGTGATGTAACACAATTGGAAGGTGCTGGTGGGGTAACATATCAATGGGTTCCTCCGATAGGGTTGACAAACCCAGCTGATCCGAATACAGATGCATCCCCAGTTATCACGACCACCTACACACTTATTGTGGAGGACAATATTGGTTGTTCAGCTACGGATCAAATGACCTTAACTGTCAATCCATTGCCTGCTGCAAACGCTGGTCCGAATCAAGAACTTTGTATCGGAGAAAGCGTGGTGCTCCAAGGTTCTGGGGGTATAGATTACGTTTGGACGCCAGGAACCTACTTGGATGATGCTACTGCTCAGCTTCCTATTTCTACGCCCGATCAGACCATTACCTACACTGTTACTGTAACAGATCTTAATGCTTGTGTCAATAGTGATGTGGTAACAGTTACCGTTAATCCGTTGCCTGTTGTAGACGCAGGATTAGATAGTATGATCTGCGCTAACGGAAGTTTAGTGCTTCAAGGATCTGGTGCAGCTACATATATATGGAGTCCGTTAGTAGGTCTAAGTGATCCCCAAAGTGCCACCCCAACTGCATCACCTCTGGAACCAACAACTTACTTCGTAACCGGAACAGACGTAAATGGTTGTGTGAATTCAGATTCCGTCAACATCACCATTTTCGGTGTAACAGCAGGTCCGGATAGCGTTATATGTTTGAATGATAGCGTTCAAGCTTTTGTGAGTGGCGGCTCAACCTTTAGCTGGAGTCCTTCTGAAGGTGTAAGCGATACGGCTTCAGCATCGCCATTCCTTATTCCGTCTGTTGGTACAGATTATACGGTAACGGTGATAAGTGAGTATGGATGTGAGGCTTCTGCTGATGTTAGTATTGGTATTCTTACACTGCCTGTTTCTGCTTTTACTGCAGATTTTGAACCGAGTTGTGATGGCATCTACGCGGATTTCAATAATGACTCTGAAAATTCGGAGACCTACTACTGGAGCTTTGGAGACGGAACTACTTCAACCGAGTTTGAGCCAACCCACACCTACGAGCCAGGACAGGGAAATGTCGTTACCCTCATTACTTACAATAATGACAGTCTTTGTGTCGATTCATTCACCGTAGATTATACCGGTCAATGGTTCGGAAACGACTCTATTGATATCAATTACAGTAATGTATTTACTCCAAATTTCGATGGTATCAATGATTGCTTCCGACCAGGTTTTGATGGACGATTCAGCGATTGTTACCAGTTGCAGGTATTTAACCGTTGGGGAGCGTTGATCTACGAATCTACTGGTGGGCAGAACCATTGTTGGGATGGCTACACCAAAGGAGGAAAGCGTTGTGATGAAGGAACGTACTATTACATCGTATCTTTAAAGGGATACGAGAATCATGGATACGTCACACTTATTTATTAGACATACAGATATGAAAGAAAAGAGCCCGTTCAGATCGGTGCTCTTTGTTCTTTTTCTTGCTTTTGCTTTTTCGTCCAGCGCGGAGAATAAGCCTAAGTTCATTGAGAACAAAGGGCAGTTTCCAACTCAAGTGGAGTTTAAGTTACGCGTGGCAAATGCAGATGTCTATTTCGAGCGAGATAGGCTGACCTTCAACTTTTTCAATTCAGAGCTTATTCATCAGCACGAAGAGGTTCATAAACATAGTTCCGCCACGGGACATGCGTATGCCGTGTTTTTCGAAGGAGCTAATCCAGATGCTCAGGTGGTTTCTAGCGGGCTAACTTACCCTGATAAGATTAACTACATCAGAAAGGATAAATCTGTAGCCGGAGTTCAATCTTTTGACCAATTAGTTTATGATGAATTGTACGAGGGGATTGATTTGCTTTACTACGGCAAGAATGGCGACCTGAAGTATGATGTGCGTATTGATGCGGGAGCAGATGTTAGTGCACTGCAGATGAGGTATGAAGGCGTTAATCAAATCAAACTTCAGACTGGAAAGCTCATTGTTTCCAACACCTTCAATACTATTACGGAATACATCCCTTTGGCGTATCAGATTGCAAACGGGGCACAAGTAAAAGTAGATTGTGAGTATAAGCTCGAAGGGCAAACAGTAAGTTTTGAATTTCCTGATGGTTATGATGAAACCAAAGAGTTAATCATCGATCCGACACTTATCTTTTCATCGTACACAGGGTCAACGGCAAATAATTTTGGGTTTACCGCCACCTATGACGAGGATGGAGCACTTTACGGAGGAGGAATTGCGTTTGCTGAAATAGGAAATTCGTACCCAACAACAACGGGGGCTTATTCTTTAATCAACTCAGGTCTTGTTGATATGGCAATCTCGAAGTTTGTTCCTGATGGAACATCGCTTGAGTATTCAACATACATTGGAGGCGCAAGCTGCGAAGCTCCGCATAGTATGATTGTAAATAACCAAGGTCAGCTAGTAATTTTAGGTAGTACCAGCTCTTTGGATTTTCCTACCTCTGTTTCTGCGTTCGATAGCGATTTTAATGGCGGAACAGCAGTAAACTACACGGCTAACGGAACCAATTTTGAGAACGGTTCGGACATAGTTGTTGCAGTATTAAGTGCTGATGGAACGACCTTAGTAGGCTCTACTTATTTAGGAGGTTCGCTCAATGATGGCTTGAATGAAGACGCTACGCTCAGCTATAATTACGGTGATATCTTCCGTGGTGAAGTAATTGTTGATTCTCAAGACAATATCTACATCGCATCGAGTACGGTTTCATCAGATTTCCCAGTAACCTCTGGTGCAATTGACCAAACCTTGGGAGGAACTCAAGATGCGTGTCTGGCCAAGTTCAATGCAGATGTTTCTGTACTAGAATGGTGCACATACGTTGGTGGTTCATCTGCTGATGCGGGGTATTCCATGAAGATCAATTCCAATAATGAGATCTATCTGGCTGGTGGTACAACCAGTTTGGACCTTTTGGTAGATGCAGGAGCCCTCTTCAATACCTATGAGGGAGGTACTGCAGATGGATTTGTTTATCGTTTTTCAAACGATGGGAATACACTTATCAGCAGTACCTACATCGGTACATCGGGTTATGATCAGAGCTATTTCGTGGAGGTAGATGATGACGATGATATTTACGTTTATGGTCAATCAACAGGAGCTTACCCCGTAACAAGCGGTACATATTCCAATACAAATGGAAAACAGTTCATTCAGAAGATAACGCCAGATCTAACTACTTCAATCTATTCAACGGTTTTTGGAAGTGGAGCCTCCGCAATTAATATTTCGCCAACGGCCTTTTTGGTAGATATATGCGAGCGTGTGTTTGTATCTGGTTGGGGTGGTGGCACCAATAATAGTTGGAACACTGCTACGGGAAATACAGTTGGCTTGCCGGTTACCACCGATGGCGTGCAACAGACAACCGATGGCAGCGATTTCTACTTCATGGTTTTAGAGGCAGACGCTACGGCATTACTCTATGGTTCTTATTTCGGTGGAAACGGAATTCAGGAACACGTAGATGGCGGAACAAGTCGATTCAACGAGAATGGCGTCATTCATCAAGCGGCTTGCGCGGGTTGTGGAGGAAGTGATGCTTTTCCAACAACACCGGGAGCGGTTTCCAACATCAACGGAAACAGCTGTAATCTAGGAGTAGTAAAACTCGATCTGGAGATAACTGCTGTTCAGGTAGAGATTTCTGGAAACGGAACAGAACAGGGTTGCGTGCCTTTTGCCGTGCAGTTCGAATCCGATCTCGTCAATGCCAGTAGCTTCATTTGGTATTTCGGAGATGGAGATACGTCTTCTGTAGCGAATCCGGGGCATATTTACACTGATCCGGGAGTTTACGAGGTTATGTTGATCGGTACAGATACATCATTCTGTACTGGCGAAGCTTTCACTGATACTGCTTTCGTAACAATAACGGTCAGTCTGCTTACCGATGCTGCAGAAGCGGGTATTGGCGGCAACCTTTGTCCTGGCGAATCGGTACAATTAGGAGACAGCGCCATTCCAGGATATTCCTACAGTTGGAGCCCATCAACTGGCCTGTCCGATCCAACCTCAGCACAACCCGTTGCAGCCCCTGATGAAGACACTCAGTACTACCTTACTATAACGAATGCGGATAATTGTGAAGACGTTGATTCTGTTCTTGTTACGGTTTTTAGCATTGCGGCTTTCCCAGATACCACAATATGCGCCAACGATAGTGTTCAGGTGCAGGTTTTAGGAGGTTCCACTTTCTCATGGAGTCCAGTAGATGGAGTTAGTGACCCAACCATTTCGAATCCATACATAACAGCGGGATTCGCCAATCTATACACGGTAACAGCTTCTGATGGAACTTGTCAGGATACGGCCAATATCATTTTAGGCTTTCAGCCAGCGCCAACGGTGGCCTTTGATGTGGAAATAAGCCAGAGTTGTTTGGGCGATTCGGTTCGTTTTATCAATCTATCCGAAGGTGCCGATAGCTACAGTTGGAATATTGGCGGAATGGAATCCTCGGAATTTGAACCCGTCATGTTGTTCGAACCAGGTGATGGTCCGTTAGTAACGCTAACTGCTTTCAACAATGCTGGAGAGTGTTCAGATTCAACCAGCATTGATTACATGAACGGTTGGTATAACGAAGATTCTGTGCTGGTATCCTACCCCAATGTTATTACACCGAATGGCGATGGAGTCAATGATTGCTTTCAGCCTGATTTTCATGGAGACCTAGATGAATGTTTTACGCTGAAAGTTTTTAGCCGCTGGGGAAGATTGCTCTATGATTCTGAAAAGATGGGAGGTACTTGTTGGGATGGAACGCAGCGAACCGATGATCTTGTATCCGAAGGCACGTATTATTACATAGCTACCGTTCGTGGCATAGATCATGCAGGGTTTCTCACGGTAATTTACGAATGAGATATCTGTTAATTTTCTTCCTTTCTGTGCTTGGAGTCAATGTCTTAGCACAATCCAGCAATTCGCTCGACCATATAATGGGCAAGGTGAGTTTTGCCGAAGATGATCGATTCAGTCTGATACCAACCTCCATAGCCAATAAAGAAGGAATGTATATGCGCACAGAGGCATTGGCGGCATTTCAGAAAATGAGAAAAGCTGCAGCCGAAGATGGAATTACGCTTCGAATCATGTCTGCTGCGCGATCATTCGACCATCAAAAAAGAATTTGGGAAGGTAAATGGAACGGAACGAGATTGGTTGAAGGGAAGAATATGAAAACCACTTTCTCAGATCCTACAGAACGCGCTCGTTACATCATGAAATACAGTTCAATGCCGGGTACTTCAAGACACCATTGGGGAACAGATATCGACATCAATTCTTTTAATCCCGAATACTTTGATTCTGGAAAAGGAGCAAAGGAGTACCAATGGTTGGTTGATAACGCTCACAAGTTCGGTTTTTGCCAAACTTATACCGAAAAAGGCAAGGAGCGCCCAGATGGTTACGAAGAAGAAAAGTGGCATTGGACATATCTTCCTATTGCCGAACCGTTGTTGATGTTTTTCAGGAAGAATGTTACAGCTGAGGACATACAAGGCTTTGATGGAGCTGGTAGCGTTCCGTTTGACGAAGTGAAGAAGTACGTTTTCGGTATATCCAAGGAATGCCAATAACTGGCGTAAATCGTTAGTAACTGCTTGAATAATTCAGGTTTCCGAATTGTAGACACCTTTTTGAAAGGATAACTTTGCCTTTTGAAAATCCAGTTGATGCAGCAAACAATCCTGATCCTTGATTTCGGTTCGCAATACACACAATTGATTGCCCGTAGGGTACGCGAACTGAATGTTTATTGTGAAATCCACCCATTCAATAAGATTCCGGAACTGACCGGAGACATAAAAGGTGTGATCCTTTCCGGAAGTCCATCCTCCGTGCGGCAAGAAGGCGCGCCCACGCCCGATCTTTCAAATATCCGAGGCAAGTTGCCATTATTGGGTGTCTGTTATGGAGCACAGTACTTATCATTTGCCAATGGCGGAAACGTGGAAGCTTCCGATTCGAGAGAATATGGTCGTTCCAACCTTTCGTTCTCAGATGGTTCTAACGAATTGATGAGAGGAGTTCCTGAAACATCTCAAGTTTGGATGTCTCATGGAGATACCATTACAGCTTTGCCAACCGGAGCTAAGATCATTGGAAGCACCAAGGACGTGCAGGTGGCAGCTTTCTGTTTCGAAGGCGAGAAAACATACGGTATTCAGTTTCACCCCGAAGTAACCCACTCGATTGATGGGTTAACGCTACTACGCAACTTTGTGGTCGGCATTTGCGGTTGTGATCAATCTCACACGGCCGATTCGTTCATAGATAGCACTGTTTCTCAGCTCAAAGCACAGCTCGGAAACGATAAGGTGGTACTAGGTCTTTCGGGTGGAGTTGACAGCAGCGTTGCCGCCATGCTTCTTTCTAAGGCAATTGGCAATAACCTGTATTGCATTTTTGTGGATAATGGCCTGTTGCGCAAGAATGAGTTTGAAACAGTTCTACAAACGTATCAAGGACTTGGTTTGAATGTAAAAGGCGTAGATTCCAAAGCCGAATTTCTTGGCGATCTTGCTGGTGTTTCAGACCCAGAGACCAAACGAAAGATCATCGGTCGCGTTTTCATTGAAGTGTTCGACAAAGAAGCGCACCTCATAGAAGATGTGAAGTGGTTGGCGCAAGGAACGATCTACCCAGATGTAATCGAGTCTGTTTCGGTAAATGGTCCATCCGCAACAATCAAGTCGCACCACAATGTGGGCGGGTTGCCAGAAAGGATGAAATTGAAGGTTGTTGAACCTTTGAAAACCTTGTTCAAAGATGAGGTACGAGAGGTTGGAAAACATCTTGGCTTGCCTGAGCGCTTGTTGGGGCGTCATCCATTCCCTGGCCCAGGTTTAGCCATTAGGATATTAGGCGATATCACACCAGAGAAAGTCAGAATTCTTCAAGAGGTCGATTCCATTTTTATAAATGGATTGCTGGAACATGATCTTTACGATGAGGTTTGGCAGGCCGGAGCCATTTTCTTACCCGTTAATTCTGTTGGAGTAATGGGCGATGAACGTACCTACGAGAATGCTGTCTGTCTTCGCGCTGTTACTTCTCGTGATGGAATGACTGCCGATTGGTGTCATCTTCCTTACGAGTTCTTGGCCAAGATATCCAACGAGATCATCAATAAGGTAAGAGGCATCAACAGAGTGGTTTATGACATATCTTCAAAGCCACCTGCAACAATAGAATGGGAATAATGCTTGTTTAGCATTCTGCATGCTTCGCTTTTCTGTCATATCGGTCTTGGTCTTTTACCTGATGTCATTTTCGGCCTCGGGACAGGATTTTCAAGTTCAAAAAAGCGATAGCATTGCCAAAATTGAAGGGGAAGTTTACTCTATTCACGTAGTGGATTCTAAGCAGACCTTATTCTCAATTGCCAAGGCTTACGAGGTTAAATTGAGTCGGATCGCATTTGATAATCCGGGTGTTTTGGACGGATTGAAGCTTGGACAGGCGTTAAAGATCCTTAAAAGTGCTCAGGGCGAAACACGAGAATCGGAACAGCCAAAAGATGCCTTGGAGTTGGACGGAGAATACGTCTTGTATACGGTTCCAAAACAGCAAACGCTGTATTCAATTTCCAAGGAATACAACACAACTGTGAGCGCCATTTTAGATGCGAATCCAGAATTGTCCGAAGGACTGAAGGTTGGTTCTACTATACGCGTTCCGGTTCCAAAAATGTTGGGCGAATCGCACACGGCCAAAGTTGAAATGGTCGGTCTACCTGACATTGTTAAGCGACAGGTAATCAGTTCGTCCAAAGAGTTTGAGACGAGAACTCCTTCCAAGGGTTCGATTGCTTTGCTTCTCCCGCTTTACTTGAACCAGAACGACACAATTCAAGCCCGTAAATTAGAGGAAGAGCCGGAGTCGGTGTACGAACGGTCTGAAATAGGATTGGCGTTTTACGAAGGGTTTTTGCTGGCACTTGATTCCTTGAAAAAGCTTGGTCATGATGTGAATTTGAAAGTCATCGATACCGAAAATAGACCTTGGAAAGTGCAACAATTGATAACGCAAGGAGCGCTGAAAGATATCGACCTTATTGTTGGCCCATTGTATGGAAAGGTTTTTAGCCAAGTACAGAAGTACGCACAAATGAATTGTATACCCTTGGTTTCGCCAACGCTTAAGGGGAACGATATTGTTGAGAACAATGATTACGTGCTGAAACTCATTCCTTCTGAAGAGACCATGGTATATGCATTGGGAGAATATGTTTCTCAGTCGGATTCAACCAACAACATGGTTCTGCATTACGGTGCTGCTGATGAAAAAAGTATGCTTTCTCGATTTCGACAAGGTTTGGAAGCGAATGGAATGAAGCCGGCTAATTTTCCGGTGGCCAATATGTACAAATCTGGAAAAGACTCGGTTAGAAACGCACTTAGTTTAACATCGAGGAACAATCTCATCATTTTAAGCAATAACGAAGCGCGGTTAGCAAGTCTGCTACGTAATATGTCCAATTGGACAGAAGAGGCATACATTGTGGGATACGCGCCCAACGCTTGGCAGATGTTCAAGAATGTTGAAATGGATTATTTCGACCATTTCCGCATCCATGTTCCAACACCATTTTTTGTCAATTATGAAGATTTGGATGTTCAGTTCTTTGTACAGAAATTCAGAAACACCTTCCAAGCAGATCCTACCACATTTGCTTTTCGAGGATACGATCTTGCTATGCACCTCATCCCTAATCTCAGTGGAATTATTGATCAAGGGCCAAGTTATCTTGAATCCGTTCAGGAGAAAGGGCTTCAAAGTGATTTCAACTGGCATAGAGTAGCTAATGGTGGCTTGGAAAATGCAGCACCCAGAATTGTGGATTATACTGGATATCAACTTAAAATTGCCACAGATTGAGCTTAACGAAGGAAGAAATAGCAGCTTGGTTCCGGCAACTGCAGTTGCATATATGTAGTGAGTTGGAGGCTGAGGATGGTAAAGCCAAGTTTAAAGAAGATAGCTGGGAACGTCCGGGTGGAGGTGGAGGTCATACGCGTGTAGTTCAGCACGGAAACGTATTTGAGAAAGGTGGCGTTAATTTTTCTGCCGTTCATGGACAATTGGCAGATAATATCGTTAAAGCTTTAGGTCTTGATGACAACCAATTTTTCGCAACAGGAGTTTCAATCGTCATTCATCCCATCAATCCATTCGTTCCCATCATTCATATGAACGTTCGGTACTTTGAGTTGGGAGATGGAACCTATTGGTTTGGTGGAGGAATAGATCTAACTCCGCATTACATCCAAGAACAGGACGCTCGTTTTTTTCACCAAGCACTGAAAAATACCTGCGATCGATTTGATGCATCTTATTATCCCGAGTTCAAAAAATGGGCAGATGATTATTTCTTCATCAAACACAGAAATGAGACCCGAGGTATTGGTGGCATATTTTTCGACCGATTGAAAGAAGACGAATTGCATACCAAACAACAACGTTGGGAATTTGTAAAAGCAGTTGGAGAAACATTTGCGCCAACATACAGGGCTCTTGTTGCCAAGAATAAGTCTGCTAATTATTCTGATGAAAACCTCCGTTGGAGAAACGTGCGTAGGGGAAGATATGTGGAGTTCAATCTTGTTTATGATAAAGGAACCAAGTTCGGGCTAGAGACAGATGGTAGGATAGAATCCATTTTGATGAGTCTTCCCGAAACGGCTTCATGGGTGTATAATCATCAAGCAGAAATGGATAGCTTGGAGCATGCAACGCAACAGCTTCTTGTTAAAGACCTTAATTGGGCCTGATCTTTCGGTTTACTGAACTCAATTTGGTTATTTTTGGTTAGTTAAGGCTGAAAGTCAATTACAGCGTTAATAATAGGCAACCATAAACAGGCTCAGGCGTTCTTGGAATGAACGTCTTAATTGCTGTTTGATTAACATGAAAAACCCCATTTTCCGCGCCCTGATCGCGGCATTACTTTTCTTCGCAGCTATGCCACAAAAGGCGGAAGCATCTCATGCGTTGGGGGCAGAGATCACTTACGAGTGTCTAGGTGGGGATCAATACCGAATTAGGTTGGTTTTTTATCGCGATTGTGGTGGTATTTCAGCTCCAACAGCTCCATCTATTTCAATCACTTCATCGTGTGGCAATCAAACTTTAGGAATGACCTTGCTGCCGCCCGAAGATCCTTTTCCGCCCTTCGATCAGTATTTGGTGCCTTATGAACTTCCCGTTTATTGCGCTCCATCAAACTGCGGAAATGGAAACAATCCTGGAATCCAGCAATATATTTATGAGGCCACGGCAACTCTCCCACCATGCGCTAACTGGACCTTTAGCTATGATCTATGCTGCAGATCGGCCTCCATTAACACGATCAGTGCCCCTGGAAGCCAAGACATATATGTGAGCGCTTTTCTGAACAATGCGGCAGCACCATGCAACAATTCGCCACAGTTTGATGTGCCAGCTAGAGGATTCCTTTGTTTGAATGAGGACAATACCATTTTGGCCACAGCTTACGATGTAGATGGCGATCTGCTTGTTTATAGCCTGTACACACCTTGGCATAATCCGGGGCAGAGCGTAAATTACACAGGTGGTTTCAATCCGAACAACCCATTGAGCAACAACTATTACAACTTCAATAATGGTGTAATAACTACTCAGCCAACTGCCAATGGTCAGATAACGGTTATCGGGGTAATGGTAGAGGAGTACCGAAATGGTGTCCTGATCGGGCGTATTGTTCGAGACATGCAGGTGCGAGTGATCAATAATTGCCCGCAGAATCCTGGAAACGATTTCGATATTGATCAGGATGGCGTTTTTGATGAGGATACCATTGTGCTTTGCGCTGACAATGCAGTTCAGTTGGATGTTTTTTTGAATAACACGCTTCCAGGACTCAACTATACGTTGGTTGCAAATAATGTGGATGATTTCCCAGGAGCTACGTTTGTTAATGTGCCAAATGGCTCTGCTCCGGGCGGAATTATGGGTCAGTTTGTTTGGACTCCGGGTCAGGCCGATATCGGCACAAATCAAGTGCTTGTTTTTACGGCATTTGACGATAACTGCCCCGTGGTAGGTTTTGCCAATTTTACCTATGAGTTCATAATAACAGGGCTAGAATTAGAAGTGGATATTGATACAGTAGCCATTTCGTGTACCGACTCGGTTCAAATGAATACTATCGTTTCTAATGGAACCGCACCATACACTTTTCTGTGGAACAACGGCAGTACGGAGTCTAGTATTTGGGTAACCGCTGGAGAGTATATTGTAACGGTTACCGATGCGGAAGGTTGTATTGGAGACGATACTATTAATGTATTCTACATTGATGATCCAGTTGCACTTTTCGATCCAGCAAATGGTTGCGTTGATTCTTCAATAACGTTTGTAGATCAATCTTTCAGTAACTATCCAGTTGGATTTCCCCCTATAAACATTGTAGATTGGTCATGGGACTTTGGAGACGGATCCACGGCAACAGGTGTTGCAAACCCAAGCCATTCATACACGGCAAGCGGTGAATATACGGTAAGCCTTATTGCCACCAACGACCTTGGTTGTGTAGACACTGTGGAAAATATTGTCTGGGCCAATCCGCCCCCGCTGGTTGATTTCAGTTTCAATAATGTTTGTACAGACACCCTTTTCACATTTACAGATGCCTCGGTAATCGATACTGGGATAATAGTAGGTTGGGGTTGGGATTTTGGTGATGGAAGCCCACCTGTTCAGGCACAGAACGCTACTCATCAATATGCAGCTTTCGGTAATTACAACGTTACGTTGGTGGCGGTTTCAGACAGCGGTTGTCCATCTTTCTTGACCCAGCAGGTCTATTCATCGCCAGTTCCTGTAGCCGATTTCTCGCCTACAGATGTCTGTAATGGCAATGTTTCAAGTTTCATGGATCTGACCACTGTTGATGCGGGTTCTGTCTCACAATGGTCATGGGATTTCGGTGACGGAGGAAGCTCAATACTTCAAAATCCTGTGTACACTTATCAGGACACGGGAGTATTCAGCGTAACATTGATAGCAACTACCGATTCGGTTTGCCGTGACACCATTACGCAAACAGTAACAGTTCACCCAGCTCCAGTTGTTGGTTTCTTTACCGATACGGTCTGTGCTCAGTTGCCAATGACCTTTACTGATACGTCTTCAACACCTTCAGGAACCATCGTTTCTTGGTCATGGTATTTTGGAAATGGAGGTATTTCAAGTAACCAGAATACCTCCAACGTTTATGCTTTGGGCGGACAGTACATAGCATCGCTGGCCGTTGAAACAGACCTTGGTTGTATCGACACGATGTCTCAGACCGTGATCGTTTACCCCAAACCGAATGCAGCGTTCTTGACCCTCGCAGCCTGTTTGAACGATACGAACAATTTCACAGATCAATCAACGGTAGCCACTGGTTCTCAAATAGTAAGCTGGAATTGGGATTATGGTGATAACTCCGGTTTTTCCACCGATCAGAATCCTTCGTATGTATTCGGAAATAGCGGCATTTACAATGTTGAGTTAATTACAGAAACAGATAATGGTTGTTTAGACACCGTAGTAAATCCAACACAAGTATTTGACCTACCTGTGGCTGACTTTACTTTCTCTAACGAATGCTTGTATGACGCAGCCGTTTTTCAGAATACTTCTAGCATTCCTTCAGGATCTATTACCACATACTTATGGGATTTTGGAGATGGAGATGTTGCCAACGTTCAGCAACCGGTAGGGCAGTTGTACGATACGGCCGGATTGTATGACGTTCAACTCAT
Organism: Flavobacteriales bacterium; assembly: GCA_018402015.1. Classification (GTDB taxonomy): domain Bacteria; phylum Bacteroidota; class Bacteroidia; order UBA10329; family UBA10329; genus UBA10329. Next base: position 50,943 of record JAGYJL010000005.1, read on the forward strand.
TACTGTTTCAAACAACGGTTGTTTGGACACAATTCTCCAAACGATAGAAATGTATCCTGTGCCAACAGCTATGTTCACATACGATTCTGTGTGCTATCCGTTTGCAACATCATTCACCGACCTGTCTTCTGTTGGCGGAGCATACAATGTCATTGATTGGACATGGAAATTCGGAGATGGAATTATCAATAGTGGAACTCAAAATCCAACTCACGCCTATACTGAATGGGGAGATTATTCGGTACAACTTACTGTAGAGACAGATGCAGGTTGTGTTGCCGATATTACGCTAGGTCCGGCAAGAGTATATCCGAAGCCAGAGGCAGATTTCAGCGATGATATTGCCAATTGCCTTAACGATACAACGTTGTTCGAAGATTTATCTTCTGTAGAAAACTACCCGTTTGACGAGTTGGTGGCGTGGAATTGGAATTTCGCAGATGGAACCTCTAGCCCAGTACAAGACACGATTCATGTTTACGCGGCTCATGGTTTTTATGGTGTCGAATTGGCTGTTACAACCAATAATGGTTGTCAGGACACACTTGTACAGCCAGTGGAAATTTATCCGCTGCCGCAAGTAGCGTTTACAGTAGATACGAATTTGGGTTGTCAACCATTCAGAGCATGGTTTACGGATCTTACCACTATTCCAGATCCATACTTACTTACTTCTTGGGAGTGGAATTTTGGAGATGGTCCTGGAACTGTTTCAACCAGAAATCCGGAGCACACTTATTGGGATGAGGATCTGGGCGATTTTGATACCGGCATCTATTCTGTTTCGTTGGAAGTTACTTCTGCCAATGGCTGTATTTCAGATACAACGTATGTTGACTACATGATAGAGTATCCAAAGCCTGATGCACTTTTCTCGGTTGATCCAGAGCGAACGGATATCATCTTCCCAAAATTCAGAATAACCGATCTTGCTTCTCCTAATGTGGTCAATTGGAGCTATCAGTGGGGCGATGGGGCTACAGCCAACATTCCTAATCCTGTTCACGAATATTCTGATACTGGATATTACAACATCACACAGATCGTGGCCACGGAGTTTGGTTGTTTGGATACCGCTGATGTAACGGTACGTGTCGATCCGGAATTCAGATTCTACATTCCATCCGCCTTTACGCCAGATGCCGATGGAGTTAACGAAGAATTCTTTGGTTCAGGAATCGGAATAGTAGAGTACAATATGCAGATATGGGATAGGTGGGGAGAGCTGATATTTGAATCGAATGATGCGGATTACCATTGGGATGGTTCTTACAGAGGCGCACAGGTTCAGAAAGGAGTTTATATCTATCAATTTGACCTGTTAGACATCAAAGGAGAGCCTCATAAGTACAGAGGTCATGTAACCTTATTCAGGTAGTGGAGTAGAGGCCGCAGGATTAAATAATGATTACACGTACAGTCACACTTCTTCTTCTTGTCATTTGCGCACTGAATTCGGCTTATGCTCAATATCAGTTGAACGGTTCTGCCAGTCAAATATCTTGTAACTGTTACGAGCTTACTCCAGATGTATCGAATGTTGGTGGCTCTGTGTGGAATGTGAACCAGATTGACCTCAATAACCCATTCGACTTTAATTTTGAAGTTTGGTTAGGTTGTGATGATTGGGGCGCTGATGGAATCGGATTTGTTTTACAACCGCTCAATGTCAATCAAGGTGGAATTTCGAGTTCGTTAGGTTACGGTGGAGTTTCGCCTTCCATAGCTATCGAGATCGATACATGGCCTAATGACGTTACCATGAGCGATCCACCACAGGATCACATCGCCATAATGCAAAATGGCACTACCAATCATGCTACTGCAGGTAATCTCGCGGGTCCGGTAACTGCCAGTGCCAGTCAAACCAATATTGAAGATTGTGCTTGGCACGATGTGAGAATTGTTTGGAGTCCGACCTTGAATTCCTTGACCGTTTACTTTGATGGAGTTTTTAGAACCAGTTACACCGGAAACATCATCGCTAACATTTTCGGAGGTAATTCGATGGTTTATTGGGGCTGGACAGGAGGAACGGGCGGTGCCAGTTCGGATCAACGATTCTGTAATACCATCGACCCCGATTTTGATGTGGTGAGCAACACAACCTGTGTTGGTTCATCTATCCAGTTTGAGGATGTTTCTATCACATCGGCTGGAAATATTTCCAATTATAGCTGGAACTTTGATGACGGATCAACAGGTTCCGGTGCGCCCATTTCTCACGTTTTTAACAATCCTGGAACATACGATGTTGAATTGACCATCACTTCTGAAGGATGCAGTGACGTAACTACTATTCCGGTTACCATCGATCCTTCGCCTGTGGTAAACTTAGGTCCTGATATTACGCTCTGTGCTGGCGCTACTGCACAGTTGAATAGCCCGAATACGCTTGGAAGTGGTACATATAGTTGGTCACCGATCACAGCACTTAGTAATGGAACTGCTCCAAGTCCAACTACATCCGCTTCAAACAATATTACTTACACGCTCACTTTTACGTCCAATACGGGTTGTTCTGATTCGGACGATATTGCTGTGACCGTTAGTAATGGACCTACCGCCAATGCTGGGCCAGATGCCACTATTTGTGAGGGAGAACAGGTTCAGCTGCAAGCCAGTGGAGGTACATCCTACAGTTGGTCTCCAACTGCAACGTTAGATAATTCGTCAATTGCTGCACCTACAGCATCACCTTTAGCCAATACAACTTATACGGTTACTGTTTCGGACGCCAGCAACTGCACAGCCACAGACGATGTAACCATTACGGTTGTGCAAGCGCCAAGTTTGGATGCTGGCCAAGATCAGAATGTCTGTGAGGGAGATATGGTGCAATTGAATGCAATTGGAACAGGAACTTTCGCATGGTCTCCGTCTACTGGACTAAGTAGTGTTTCTATTGCTGATCCAACAGCTTCACCATCGAGTACCATTACCTATACCGTTACCCTAACGGATGCAAATAACTGTACAGCAACCGATGATGTACTCATCAGTGTTGACCCGATTCCAGTGGCGGATTTTACGGATCCAACGCCTGTCTGTAACGGAAATGCTGTCCAGTTTTCAGATAATTCAACTGGTACAATTGCCAATTACGTTTGGGAGTTTGGAGATGGGCAGTTTGGTCAAGGTGCCAACCCAACGCACGTTTACCCCGATCTTGGAACCTATCAGGTTACACTTACTGTGGTCAGTGCCAACGGATGTACATCTACAGCCAATGGAATCGCGCAAGTAGTTGATGGACCAGTACCAGATTTTGCAATAGATAATGGCCCCGATCTATGCGTAAATGAGTTGCTGGAAATTTCAGACAATAGCTACGGACCAATTGCTACATATGCGTGGGATTTCGGAAACGGGACCACCTCATCCGATCCTGCTCCTGTATTCCAGTATGCTGCGCCAGGTTCGTATACTGTTGAGTTGACTTTGATAGCACCTGATCAATGTGCCAATACGCAAACCGTTGCTGTACAGGTTTATCCACTTCCAGTAGCCGATTTCAACTTTGGAACCGCTTGTGTTTTTGAGCTGATTTCCTTTTCAGATCAATCATCGGTAAGCGCAGGTTCCATTGTTGGTTGGGAATGGTCGTTCGGAGATGGAACTGCTGTAACATATGGAGCCAATCCTACGCATTCTTTCAGTGCAGAGAGTTCTTACACGGTTACTATGATTGCGCAAACAGCGGCCGGATGTAGAGATACAATACAAGATGTGGTATCGGTCAATCCAACACCTGTGGTATCTATTTCAGGAGTTAATGGCTGCGTTGGTTCCGACATCAGCTTTGTTAATAATACAACTCCTAACAACAATACAATTGTTCAGTGGAATTGGTCTTTTGGCGATGGACAAACGAGCACAATTCTAGCGCCTGCCCATGCTTATTCCAATCTTGGCGAGTACACCGTTGAGTTGGAAGCAACTTCAGATCGTGGTTGCGTTGGATCTGGCTCTACAACAATCGATGTTCATCCCTATCCTGAATCGGGTTTCAATTTTTCCAGTTATGAAGGATGTGCTCCGTTGGACGTGACCTTTGTTGATGAGTCAACCATCAATTCCAATTATTCCATAGGAAGTTATGAGTGGATATTTGGGGATGGTTCCTCTTCTTCCGCAACTGATCCTGCACACACGTATAATTCATCGGGCAATTTTGATGTGACCTTGATAACTACTACCCAAGGAACTGGCTGTTCCGATACGCTTACGTTAACGCAGTTGATCTCGGTCTATCTTACTCCAGAAGCATCCTTCTTCTACAGCCCTACGGATGCAACCATGTTGGATCCGCGCATTCGTTTCACCAATACATCAGTTAATGCGGCCGATTATATCTGGGATTTTGGAGATGGTAATTCGTCAGAACTTGCTAATCCGGTCAATTACTATCCAGAAGAAGGTGATTACACCGTTACGCTGGTAGCTAACAATGGAATCTGCACATCTAGAACGGTTCAGGAAATACATATCGATCCGGAAACATTCATTTACATACCAAATGCATTCACGCCAAATGGAGATGGCTTAAACGATGTGTTTATCCCGCAAGGAATTGGTATCGAGCGTTTCAACATGACCATTTATGATCGATGGGGAAAAGAACTGTACTACACCAATACCATTACTGAACCTTGGAGAGGTTGGTACAATGGACTTGAATTGCCCAACGACAGTTACGTTTATAGGATTGAGATTCTGGATGTGAATGAAGAGGTCAGAGTCTTCCGCGGAAGCGTTAACCTGGTTCGCTGATCAGCGGAAATCAACCACATCGTAGCCATCAGCTTCAAACTGCTTCAGCGTTAAGTTGAAAACGGTATCAGACAACCCAGAGTTTGTTTTCATTTCTTTTACCTCCAGCAGATAGTTGGTTCCATCTTTGCCGAAAGTTTTTGAATAAACGATGTGATTTGTCTTCTTATCAATTCCTAATCGTACACGAGAATACGGCTTCTTGCCTGGGTCTTCTGGAAAAAGATCGACCGTGTTTACGGCTTTGCCACCTATCGTTTCTTCCGCAAAGAACTTGGATTTGTAGCCTTTATCATATTGGTTGAATATGTTGGATGGGTCGAGGTCTGTTTCTTCCTTGAACTCCTCAATAGACTTGATATGTACCTCCATATCTTCCTTCATCACATACCAAACAACTTTTCCATCGCTATAGATATCCTGTCCCATCAATTCCAAGTGGAACTTGTTGCCCATAAGAGTAAGCTTTCCAGATCGGGTGTCGTTAATTCCAGCTTCCGCGTTCTCTAGCGTGTAACTGAACGTTACTGAAATATCCTTATATGCTTGGTTCGTCTTTCCAACCTGCTCAAGAATGGCAGCCGCCTTTTCGTCAGATTGCGCCAATAACGACAAAGGAAAAAGGAGAAGCGTAAATATGTTTTTGATCATTTCTTAATATGTGTCATTGTTGCTTTGCAACTTCTGTTCCAAACTCATTTCATCTTGAATAAGAACCTGTCTGGCCTTACTTCCTTCGAATGGTCCGATTATTCCAGCAGCTTCCAATTGATCTACAATTCTTCCAGCCCTGTTGTAGCCAAGCTTCAGTCTACGCTGTAAAAGTGAGGCAGAGCCTTGCTGATGTTGGACAACTATTCGTGCAGCCTCATCAAATAGGGCATCTCGATCGCCAATGTCAATTCCACCGCCATCGCCACCACCACTTTCATCAATATACTCTGGCAATTCAAATGCCGATGGGTAAGCCTGCTGACCACCGATCCAATCGCAAACTTTTTCTACTTCTGGAGTGTCGATAAAGGCGCACTGAATACGGATCATATCATTACCTGTGCTAAGAAGCATATCACCACGACCGATCAACTGATCGGCACCACCTGCATCGAGAATGGTTCTAGAGTCGATCTTAGAAGTTACGCGAAAGGCGATTCGTGCCGGGAAATTCGCTTTGATGGTACCCGTAATGATATTGACAGATGGGCGCTGCGTGGCAATGATCAAGTGGATTCCAATAGCCCGTGCCAATTGAGCCAATCGAGCAATTGGTGTTTCCACTTCCTTTCCTGCGGTCATTATCAGATCGGCAAACTCATCCACTACCAGTACTATGTAAGGAAGGAATTTGTGCCCCTCTTTTGGATTGAGTTTTCGGGCAATGAATTTGGCGTTGTACTCCTTGAGGTTCCTACACTGAGCATTTTTCAGCATCTCATACCTATTGTCCATTTCTAAACACAAGGAGTTCAGTGTAGTGACAACTTTCTGCGTGTCGGTAATGATCGCCTCTTCTGTATCGGGAAGTTTGGCCAAAAAGTGCCGTTCTATTTTATTGAACAGCGTTAACTCAACCTTTTTAGGGTCAACCAGCACAAATTTTACCTGCGCAGGATGTTTCTTGTAAAGTATGGAGGCTAGAATACAGTTCAATCCCACCGATTTACCTTGCCCAGTAGCACCTGCCATAAGCAAGTGAGGCATCTTGGTAAGGTCTGTAACGTAGGTTTCGTTGCTAATGGTCTTACCGAGCGCAATAGGCAGGTCCATTTTTGAGTGCTGGAATTTTTCTGAACTCAGAGCAGCTTTCATAGAAACCGTGTCCGGGTTTTGATTCGGCACTTCAATACCAATTGTTCCTTTTCCAGGAATAGGAGCGATAATTCTGATTCCTAGTGCCGAAAGGCTCAAAGCAATATCGTCTTCAAGATTTTTGATCTTCGAAATTCGAATTCCAGGTGCGGGAACTATCTCGTAAAGTGTAACGGTAGGGCCGATGGTGGCCTTGATCCGATCGATCTCAATATTGTAATTCTTCAGCGTGGAAACGATGCGATTCTTGTTCGTCTCCAATTCTTCTTGGTCTACAGAAATCTCACCTTTTCCATACGATTCCAAGAGATCCAATCCAGGTTTTTTGTAATGACTTAGATCCAATGTTGGGTCGTATTCGCCCATTCCTTCGCCATCTTCTTCTTCAACGGTCTCTTCCGATACAACCGTCTGTTCTACTTCGAACATGACGTCAGAATTTTCAACCTCAGGTTCACTTCGAATTGGGGTTGGAGATGCAGCGGTTTCCTTTACAGATGGTTCAAGTTCTAATGGGGTTTCGAATTCTTGCTCATCGGGTTCTTCTTCAACCAATTTTTCAGCAACTGCCGTTGTTAGATTCAGTTCGTTGGTCTTTACAGTAACATCAGCAATAGCCTCAAATTCTTGCTCAGCTTCGGGTTCTTTCGATTCTTTTGGTTTTCCTGCCAACATTGATTTGATGCCATCAATCGAGAAATTGAAAACAATTGCCAAATACACAATTGAAACGAAGACCAATAGCAACGCAATACCCGCAGAGCCGATAAGACTCGCTGTCCACCGGTTAAGTTGATAACCTAATGATCCTGACAGGATTGAATTTTCTTCGAATAGGTATCCCATAGTAAGAGGAAGAAAATAGAGGAAGAACAGTGTGTGCTTAAGCGACCTGCCAATAGGCAATAAGGTTTTTCGGAATAGAATTTTGAACCCGATCAGAATCAGAATAAACGGAAATAAGAATGCTGCAAGCCCGAACCAATTGTAGATGAACAGTTCGCCAAGGAAAGCTCCAAGTTTGCCCATCCAATTACTAACCTGTTCGTCTGGATCTGCAAGCGTGTCAACAAAATCCTGCAGCTGACTCTGATCGGTGAACCCATCGATCATGTAAGACACAAATGAAAGTGTTAGAAACGCGGAGATTACCAGAAAGAAGATTCCAGTTACCGTCCTTGTCCGAGCATCGCCAAGAAATTCAAGAAGACCGTTCTTCTTGGACTTGGAAGTGTTCTTTTTTGAGGTTGATTTTTCCTGTTTTTCAGCCATTCCGCCCTACGTTCCCAAATGTAAGAAAAACCCGAACAAGCGTACAGCACGGGCCTTTAACAGAACGCTGAGAAAAGAAAGATATTCTGAATCAGAAACTTTGGAAAATATCGGCCATTTCTTCAACTGTTATCGGCTGATATTCAGTGGTGATAATAAAGTCTTCTGTAGGATACTCTTCCGCCACAACAGCCGTGGCAACCATATGCATGTCAATATTGAACTTATTGACCGTGGCTTCCATCAGTACACCGCTTATTTCATGAAACGGAGTACACCAGTTAGGCTCTTTTATGCCTATTTCATCTGTATAGAAGATGCTGAAGTCCTTCTCAGGGTCGCCACCAAACGTTACAAACGCATGTTTGCAGTTGTATCCGGCAATCATTTTGGTGCTGTCTGATGGAGTGATGGTCATGCCGTCAGGCTTCTTGCCGTATTCCTCCATAATCTCTACGCTGTCCATTTCCAGCCCAGAATACTTATTGGCAATTCTTACTAAGTGGGTGACCTTCTTTTCCTTATTGTTGGCCAACAGCGAAGTGCTGAACACCGCCATAGATGTTTTCAGTTCGTTCTTGGTGTTGTTATCCTTGAATTTGAAACTCATCTCCGTAGGAAACATAGAAGTGAAGATGTTGTCGTCCTTGAACTGAGGATAGGTCAGTTTGTATACGATCTTACCCTCTTTGATAATGCTTTGTTCGGAGGTTTCTTCCGCTCCGTCTCCACAGCCCATCAAGTTCACAATGGTCACTGTGCCAATGGCAAGCAAACCAATTCTTTTCCACAATGCTTTCAAATGACTCTTTCTTTTGAAGTTAGAGCCCAAGTTCCTGGTTGTCTTGTCGACACGCTAAAGTAAGCACAATTATGCATTTCCAAGTTTCACTTATTAAAAAATACGTGAATCGCGTAACGCTATATTTGGCTTTAGGGTTACAGTAAATAAGCTCAGTATCCCAATATTTTCAACATTACTTCGTGGCCCTGTTCTTCTGCGAACAACTCCGATTTTAAAACGCCATTCTCATCTTTTCTTACCAGAATCTGCTTTGGTGATGGTATGAGACAATGCTGAATTCCGCCATATCCGCCAAGCGCATTCTGGTATGCTCCGGTATTGAAGAATCCGATATACTGCTGTCTTGTAGTGCTGTATTTTGGTAGGTAGATGTTGTTTACGTGCGCTTCTACGTTGTAATAATCCTGATTATCGCAGGTGAGTCCACCGAGATTGACGCGCTCATACGGATCATTCCAATTGTTTATGGCCAGAAGGATGAAGCGCTTATTGATTGCCCACGTATCTGGCAATGTGGTGATGAATGAACTATCGATCATATTCCACCATTCCACATCGTTCTGTTTTTTCTGATCGATAATGGAATAGATAGTGGCGCCACTTTCGGCAACGGTATAACTACCAAACTCGGTTAGGATGTTTGGTTCAGGTACACCTTCTTTCTGGCAGTATTCTTTAATGTGCCTTACGATCTCTTGCGTAAGGTATTGATAATCGAACTCGTCTGCTAACGATTGTTTGGTCGGAAATCCGCCACCAATATTCAAGCTGTCCAGAGTAGGGCATACCTTCTTCAGATCGCAGTAAACCTGAAGGCACTTGCTCAATTCATTCCAATAATAAAGGCTGTCTTCAATTCCATTATCAATGAAAAGATGGAGCATTTTTAGATTGAAAATATCGGAATCAGCAATTTCTTTCTCGTAGAAGGATTGGATGTTCCTGTGCCGGATCCCTAATCTAGCAGTGTAATATTCCGATTGAGGCTCTTCTCCTGTTGCAATACGAATACCAATATTGCATGGTTTTGTTACCATGCTAGAAAGCAATTTCAGTTCCTTTTGGTTGTCTAATACCGGAACGCTATTGAATCCGTCATTGATAAGATCAGCGATCAACTTCGCGTACAACTCGCGCTTGTAGCCATTGTGCACCAACATGGTGTTTTTGGTGATCTTACCTTGTTCGAATAACCTACGGATGATGTGAATATCGTACGCAGAAGAAGTTTCGAGTTCCACGTTGTTCTTCAACACCTCATCAAGAACAAATGCAAAATGAGAACTTTTGGTACAGTAGCAGTAGGTGTAGGTGCCTTGATAACCTATCTCTACCATGGCCTGCCCAAAGTGGTAACGGGCCTTTTGGATCTGATTACTGATACTTGGAAGATAGTTGAGTTTCAGCGGAGTTCCGTACTGTTCTATCAGTTCCATTAGTTCAATCCCGTGAAAAAAGAGGCAGTCGTTTCTAACCTCAAATCCGTCCTGCGGAAAATCGACCGATTGATCGATGAATTCTCTATAAGTATTTGCCATTTCTAGTTTTTCGGTAGAAATATCTCCGCCATCATGCAGCGTGCGCTACCACCACCTAAAGTTTCTATTGTGTTTAAAGAACTATGTACAATACGATTGCTCTCTGATATTGTTCGCCTTTGCTCTTCTGTTAGGCTATTGTATGCTTGAGTAGACATGACCATTATGCGTTCTCCTACATTATTTACAAGCTGAAGCATGTTTCCCGCAAAGCTCGATTTTTGCGCTTCGCTGATGTAGAGAATCTGCTTTCCACTTTTTTCCAATGAGGAAACTACCTCGGCACGTTCGGTGGCATTCTTGATGCTATCAGCACAAAGAATCGCTATTTCCTGGCCAACGCTCATCATTACGTTGGTATGGTAGATCGGCTGTAATTCTCCATTCACATCTTGCATTGCTCGGAAACTCACCACTTCGTAACCCAACTGTTTGGCCCAATCGTTCAGCAGAATTTCGTTTGTTCGTTGAGATATGCCAGCATAGGCGATCAGGTTTTCTCTGTCCAGAACCAAACTACCTGTTCCTTCTAGAAAAAGACCATCAAATTCGCAGCCGGAATAATCCAATGTTTCGGTAATGCTGAAACCTTTCTCTTTCAGTTTCTCCGGTATGTCTTCGCGTCTTTCCGATCTTCGGTTTTCTGCGGCCATCGGATACAGAACAACCATTCCTGTTTCGTGAAAGGAGATCCAATTGTTAGGGAAAATACTATCTGGGGTCAGTGGTTCAAGCGTGTCGTCAATAACCGTTACGTCAACTCCCGCATCGCGCAGTTTGGTTGCAAATGCGTCAAACTCTTTAACTGCCTCCAATTGTGCAGTTTCACTGTTTAAACCATCTACCTGTTTTTGGTAGTGGTTGTCTATTGCGGTTTCAGTATTCATGGCAAACGCCACGGGCCGGATCATAAGTATGTGGGAAGTGTTCTGCGCTGGCATCTTCAAATATCTTCTCGTTGCAATGGCATGCTCATACAATGTGTTCCGCCTCTGGCTCTTGATAGTTCAGCAGACGGCAAAGTAATGAGCGTGTCGCCAGTTATCAGATCTTCCAGTTTAGCGCCCGCATCCATTTGGGCATTGAAATCTTCTGCCTTTATGATCTTGAAACCTCGATCTTGAAGCGTTTTGTTCGTATGTACGTTTCTGTCATAACCGATTATCACGCCTTCTCTGATTGCTAGGAAATTACAGCTATCTGTCCATTGTTCTCGCTCAGTGAACGGAAATTTGGCTCCACCATTAGGGATGATATTCACTTTTTCACAACCGAAATCAACGGTGCTTACTTCGCGGAGCAGATCATCCAGAAAATCGAATTCCTTCACGGTTACTTTAAAGCCATCTGCTTTTTTCTCGCGGATGAACTGCGTAACGTAAACCTGTTCTTCTGGCGTTTCCATTTCATCATCCAACATTCTTCTGAAGTCGATCTCTTCCTTGGATAAGGTTATAGCATCCTTGGTAAAGGGCGCATACACCACCCAAGAATCGCGCTTTATCATTGTAAAAATGGTGTCGATATGCATGTAAGCACGTTCTGCAGGAATGTTCACCACCGATACTTTATCTACCAGGTCTCTTTGAAAAAGCTGAGTGGTAAGCTGATGAATAGCATTCTGCGTGGTTCGGGCGCTCAACCCTACCAAAAGATGACGAGGGCTGATCATCATTACATCGCCACCTTCAATACTCACCTCCTGTGTTTCTTTTTCCAGCGAATCGGTTAGGAAGTAATACTCGTTGTCTTCCAATTCAATAACCCGGTCAGAGAACTGGTACTTTTCCCAATTTGCTTCATCTCCAAATAGATGGAAGTAAGCAATGTATTTGATGAGCAAAGCTTCTCTTGTTCGGCCTTTTTCCGCTGCTTTTATTAGCAAAAGGTGGTCGTTGATCACAATTCCTATATCTCGGGTAAAGATGAAGTTCGGAATAGGAGCAAAGAGGTAGTCTTCTTCTCCTTCATAGATCCAAACGCCAGATATCAGTGTTCGTGTCAACGTTTCTGCGTCCATTTTCATGAGCAACATCTGCGTTTCAAAGTCGCACTTTTCCATAGCGCACACAGCCGATACCAGAAGTTGTTTGGCCAGATCATTGCTTAAAACCTGCATCAGCAAATGTTCAGCATCGAGCACCTTATCCGATTTCAGATACCCTTTTTTGGTTGGTTTAAAAAAATCAGAGTCGCTCTTGTCTCTGTTTCTTACCACATCAGGATCAAGGAACCACAGGAGCACACACAGGTATTGGTTGTATTCCTTACGCATCTTATCCAAGTAAACGATGTCATCGTACAATAGATCTTCCATCATTCTTGGGGCAATTTTTCCAATACCCGCATCCGGACTGTGAATGATCAACCTTTTTAAGGTTCCTACTTCTGACGATACTTTGATGTTCTTGCTCATGAACTGAGATTTGGGGCGAAGTTAGTAAGTTGCCTTTCTTTCGCATCTACTCACATCAATCTCGAAACGATACTTTTGCAGCAAAATTCAACAGGTGTCAAACGTACTCGTATCAAGTGTTCAGCAGGTTCTAAAGGAACTCTATGCTCAGGATCTTTCAGAAAGCCAGATTCAACTTCAGAAAACCCGAAAGGATTTTGATGGAGATGTGACCTTAGTGGTGTTTCCGCTTCTGCGTGTTTCCAAAGTTTCTCCCGAGCAAACGGGGCAACAGATAGGAGAGGCATTGGTCAATGCGGTCGACTATGTAGAAAGCTTCAACGTGGTCAAAGGATTTCTCAACCTTTCCTTTACAGCCGGTTATTGGGTATCCCGATTAGCAGAAATTGCACAGACTGATAATTACGGACAGCGACCAAAAGGAGGTCATAGCCGTAATGTTATGGTCGAATACTCTTCGCCAAACACCAACAAACCACTGCATTTGGGGCACATCCGAAACAACCTTTTGGGCTATTCTGTTTCTGAGATACTCAAGGCCAACGGGCACGAAGTGAAGAAAGTACAGGTTATTAACGACCGTGGAATTCACATCTGCAAAAGCATGCTCGCTTGGCAGAAATATGGCGAAAACGAAACGCCACAATCCTCCGGGTTGAAAGGCGATAAGTTGGTTGGTAAGTATTATGTAGAATTCGATAAGCGCTACAAAGCAGAGATTGCCGCATTGATCGCATCTGGAAAAACCGAAGAAGAAGCAAAGGCTGAAGCTCCGATTATCATAGAAGCGCGAGAAATGCTTCAGAAGTGGGAAGCGGAAGATCCTGAAGTCCGTGAACTTTGGGCCAAAATGAACGGCTGGGTTTATAATGGATTTGATACAACTTACAAGCGCCTAGGTGTAGATTTCGATAAACTCTATTACGAAAGCAATACCTATTTAATAGGTAAGGAATTGGTGGAAAGTGGAGTAGAGGAAGGTGTTTTTCAGAAGCGCGAGGATGGATCTATTTGGTGTGACCTGACAGAGGATGGGATGGACCAAAAACTTCTGCTTCGCTCGGATGGTACGGCAGTTTACATGACACAGGATCTTGGAACCGCCAAACTGCGATATGAAGACTGGCCAGCGCTCAATCAGCTTATTTATACCGTTGGAAACGAACAAGATTACCACTTTAAAGTACTGTTCCTGCTCCTTGGTAAGCTCGGATTTGAATGGGCCAGTAATTGTTATCATCTTTCTTACGGAATGGTAGACCTGCCTTCGGGCAAGATGAAATCTCGTGAAGGAACTGTGGTAGATGCGGACGATCTAATGGATGAAATGTTTGAAACGGCTAAAGCTCAATCTGCGGAAAAAGGAAAATTGGATGGGCTAACAGAGGAGGAGGCCGATTCTCTGTTTGAAATGCTGGGCATGGGCGCATTGAAGTATTTTATGCTGAAAGTCGATCCGAAGAAACGAATGCTCTTCAATCCTGCAGAAAGCATTGATATGCAAGGAAACACGGGGCCATTCATTCAATACACACATGCACGGATAAAATCGGTACTCAGAAAGGTTGAAAACACAGTCAAAGAAGTTCCAGCAGTAACAGGCATCAACGTTAATGAACGTACGTTGATACAATTGTTGAACCAATATCCAGAGATAATTCAATTGGCTGGGGAAGAGTACAGTCCGGCCGTAATTGCCAATTATGTATATGAGCTTGCCAAGGAGTACAACACCTTCTATCATGAATGTCCGATTCTTATAGAAGCGGATGAGAATGTGAAACAATTGAGATTGGTTATCTCGCAAATGACGGCCAACGTCATAGCCTCTGGAATGAAACTTTTAGGAGTTCAAGTTCCAGACAGAATGTAAATTGATAAACGTGCGTGGTAACATTACCTTTGCACGCCTAAATGTAGAGAGCACATGTTCGAGAATTTAACGGAGAAATTTGAAAGCGCGTTTAAAACGCTGAAAGGAGAAGGTAAGATCACGGAGATAAACGTGGCCGAAACCATGAAAGAGGTAAGACGTGCCTTGCTCGATGCTGACGTTAATTTCAAAATAGCTAAAGAGTTTACCGAAAGAGTAAAGGAAAAAGCGCTAGGGCAGGATGTGCTTACTGCTGTAAAGCCAGGCCAGTTAATGGTGAAGATCACCAAAGATGAACTTACCGCGCTTATGGGAGGTGCAACCGTTGATATCAACCTAGATGCAAAACCAGCGGTAATTCTGATTGCAGGACTACAAGGTTCGGGTAAAACAACATTTACAGGTAAACTGGCCAATTACCTCAAATCCAAAAAACAGAAAAACCCATTGTTGGTGGCCTGTGATGTGTATAGACCAGCTGCGATCGATCAGCTTAAGGTTTTAGGAGAACAGGTTGGCGCGCATGTTTACACAGAAGAAGGGAACAAGAATCCAGTAGAGATCGCTCAGAATGCGATCAGTTATGCCAAGGCCAATGGCTACAACGTTGTAGTTGTGGATACTGCTGGTCGATTGGCGGTTGATGAGGAAATGATGAACGAGATCGATCGCGTTCATAAGGCCATCAAACCTCAGGAGACCCTTTTTGTGGTCGATTCTATGACAGGTCAAGACGCAGTGAATACGGCTAAGGCCTTCAATGATCGTTTGAATTTCGATGGTGTTGTACTTACCAAGTTAGATGGTGACACCAGAGGTGGTGCTGCCTTATCTATTCGTTCCGTTGTCAATAAGCCGATCAAGTTTGTTGGTATTGGAGAAAAGTTGGATGCGTTGGACGTATTCCATCCGGATCGAATGGCAGATAGGATTCTTGGCATGGGCGATGTGGTTTCGCTTGTTGAACGTGCTCAAGAGCAGTTTGATGAGGAAAAAGCGCGGAAGCTTCAGAAGAAGATAGCCAAGAACACATTCGATTTCAATGACTTTCTCGATCAGATCAACCAGATCAAGAAGATGGGTAACATCAAAGATCTTATGGGTATGATACCAGGAATGGGAAAGGCACTTAAAGATGTTGATATTGACGATGATGCTTTCAAGCAGGTAGAGGCCATTATTGGTTCCATGACACCCTTAGAAAGATCTAATCCGCAATTGATCAATGGATCAAGAAGAAAACGAATTGCCGATGGTAGTGGTTCTACTATTCAGGATGTGAACAGATTGCTTAAGCAATTTGAAGAAAGCCGTAAGATGATGCGCATGTTCTCCAATAAAGGAGCAATGAAAAACATGATGCGTAATAATCCGCTTGCGCGAAAGGGATAAACTCCTGGTGTTAAGAATTTCAGAAAGAATTGTTCATCGGTCGATCATAGACGGATTGTCTTTGCATTGACTATTGTTACGATTTTCGCGTGAAACACGTAGGAAATGTAAATTGAATGTTATATACTTGTTTGTGCACAAATGGCAATGTTACTGGACGGAAAGAAAATATCGGACGAAGTTAAAGCTGAGTTAGCTGTAGAGGTTAATAAGCTTATCTCATCTGGATTGCGTGCTCCACACTTGGCCGCCATTCTGGTTGGTAATGATGGTGCCAGTGAAACGTATGTTTCCAGTAAGGTGAAAGCGTGCGAGCAGATCGGCTTTGGGTCAACGTTGGTCAGGTTACCGGCAGATGTTTCAGAGGAGCGGCTGTTGGCAGAGATTGATGCCATCAATAACAATGATGAAATCGATGGACTGATAGTTCAATTGCCACTTCCTAAGCACATCAATGAGCAAAAGGTTACCGATCATGTGGTTCCGGAAAAAGACGTTGATGGTTTTCATCCCGTCAATGTTGGTAAGCTTGTTCTTGGACTTCCAACTTTTGTATCTGCTACTCCCAAAGGAATTATGGAGCTGCTAAAGCGCTACAATATTGAAACCAGTGGTAAGCACTGCGTGGTTTTGGGTAGAAGCAATATCGTTGGTACACCAATGGCAAATCTGCTGAGTAGAAATAGCAATCCTGGTAATTGTACTGTTACCCTTTGTCATAGCCGAACAAAGAATTTGGCGGAGTTTACACGCTCTGCCGATATTCTTGTAGCTGCTTTGGGCAAAGCCGAATTTGTAACAGCCGACATGGTCAAAGACGGGGTGGTTGTGATTGACGTGGGCATTACCAGAGTAGACGATGTCAACAATCCTCGAGGTTATGTGTTGAAAGGAGATGTTGCGTTTGATGAGGTTGAACCGAAGTCATCCTTCATTACTCCGGTACCAGGCGGTGTTGGTAGAATGACCATTGCAGCTTTATTGCAGAATACATTACAAGCAAGACTAAATAGTTTACAAACCCAGTTAATTTCATAATCATGTCAGTTAAAGTCAAACTCAAAAACAGAGAAGACAAGTATGTAATACTTGACGAAAAGACGCATGAGGATATCCAAAATGATCCTTATTTAACATCCATCAAATTCTTGGACAATCTTCGCGCGCACTCAAATGGTTACGGTGTTTTCCAACGTTGTATTACAACGAAGAAAGGACCTGTTTATGAAACAATCTATCTGCACAAGCACATTGCAGAAAAGTTCGTTGAGAAACCTAAAAGCGATAGAAAGTTGTTTGTTCGTTTCATAGACGGTGACGTCCTTAATGTTCAATTGGAGAACCTGGAATGGGTTACCATGAACACGCTAAGACGTCAGATGAAGAATTTCAAGAGTAAGACCGGTTACAGAGGTGTTACGAAAGAAAAGAATCGCTTCCGTGCAGTTATCTATCATGAGCGTAAAGCACACAATCTTGGGTTTTTCGACACTGCCGAAGAAGCCGCTATTGCTTACAATAAGAAATCAAGAGAACTGTTCGGAGAAACAGGTAGCTTGAATAAAGTTTAAGACTAGTTTTACTAAAGTGAAAGCGTCTGGTTAAATGACCAGACGCTTTTTTTATGCCGTTTCAGTAGCTACGGTTACCTGCATGCTGAGGAAACTTACTTCATTATCAATAGGATCGATCTGATGTTTGATCTGATTTCCACTTCGCTTATAGATGTCCATTAAACCAAGTCCTGCACCACCCTTTTCAGAGTATTCCGACTTGCCGAGTTTGTCGCTGTAGATCTCGCGCATTTCGCTGTGGTCCCAGCTATTGATCTCCTTGATTTTCGACTCGAAATCTGGAATCTTCTCATTAGCGATCCTATTTCCGGTAACTATGAAAAAATCTTCTTCATGCCGTCCGAGTAGCAGGATGCTCGCAACTTCAGCCCTCGCCTCATTTCCCGATGCAGAATGATTGACAACGTTCTGTAGACATTCTACCAATATGTTGAAAACTCGTTTTCGAAGCTTTTTCTCCTCGCCACTCTGAGCAAGTTTCAGTTCGGTAAGTGAAAGGAGTTGTTGAACCGTCTCTTCGCTGATGTGGTCTCTGTATGCAAGCAGCAGCTCGTTTTCAGACATCATCCGATCAATATCAAAATACTGGTCTACGCGGCTCAACTTGGATTTTTGGTTTGGTTGAAGAACTCTACGCACTGAATGATTAAAAGTTATACTCAAACTCAAATTTTTCACATCGCCTTAATGGATACTTTAGCAGAATGAAAGTTCTTGAACTTGACGAAGCCACCTCAAAGCTCTTAGAGCAGGGTAGGGTGCTGCCTGTAATGGAAGAGTTCTACACTGTTCAAGGAGAAGGATTTCATACCGGAAAGGCAGCATACTTCATTCGAATCGGAGGTTGTGATGTGGGATGTCATTGGTGTGATGTGAAAGAAAGTTGGGATGCATCTGTTCACCCACTGGTAGAGGTGGATTCTGTTGTGAAAAACGCTGCGGATCAACCTGCGAAAACGGTTGTAATAACAGGCGGAGAGCCAATGATCTTCAACTTGGATTATCTGACGGAGAAACTTCGTGATGCTGGATTAAAGGTGCATATTGAAACATCTGGCGCACATCCTTTCTCTGGAGCGTTTGATTGGGTCTGCCTTTCACCCAAAAAGACAGCTCCCCCTAAAGAAGAATATTATAATCAGGCACATGAATTGAAGGTAATTGTTCATAATCGGCACGATTTTGACTGGGCAAATCAACACGCAGACAAAGTTTCGAGCAATTGCCAGCTCTATTTACAGCCCGAATGGAGTAAGCGCGAAGAAATGATGCCGGCCATTATCGACTACGTAATGAGCAATCCGAAGTGGAACATCTCGTTGCAGAGTCATAAATACATGAACATTCCTTAGTGAGAAGAATAGCAGTCATACTACTCGGTTCGTTACTCATGTTCGCCAGTCCAGCGCTGGCGCAGCGAGAGTACTCAACCAATTCGAAAAAGGCGATCAAACTCTTTGAAGAAGCCTTGAAGTATTACAGCGCCAAGCGCAATTCAGAAGCCTTGGATATTCTTCAGAAGGCTATTAAGGCCGATGATCAGTTTGTGGAGGCCTACGCAGTTTCTGGCGATTGTTACTCGGATATAGGCGATCTGAAAAATGCCATCGCATCCTACCAAAAGGTTGTGGATATAAGTCCTGATTTCATGGCAACTTCCTATAAGCAGTTGGCCGATGTGCAGTTCAGGACAGGCGACTATAAAGCTGCGCTGGGCAATTATCAGATCTTCATGACCAAAAAAAGGGTCAATCCGAAGATAAGAGAAGAGGCTGAGCGTTATTTGAAGAATGCCGAATTCGGTGCTGTAATGAAGGAAAGACCAGTGCCATTCGACCCTAAGAATCTAGGTCCATCTGTGAATACAGATCAGTACGAATATTTTCCTGTTTTAACTGCAGACGAGCAGACCCTGGTCTTTACCAGAAATCAGCGTCAAAGTGCTGGCATGGATTACCAAGAGGATTTCTACATCAGTTTCTCTGATGGTGGAGATTGGACACAGGCTGTAAACCTTGGTAAACCGATCAATACAGACGACAACGAAGGTGCGCAGACAATTACTGCCGATGGCAAACAGCTTTTTTTCATTGGTTGTAATCGGAAGACCGGTTTAGGCAGCTGCGATATCTATCGCTCCTTGCGCAATGGTAAAAATTGGGGAAATCCAGAGAACCTTGGAAGCCCAGTCAATTCATCCAAATGGGAAAGCCAGCCAAGTATTTCTGCTGATGGCAAAACGCTTTACTTCGTGAGTAACAGATCAGGTGGTTTGGGCGGCATGGATATTTGGGTCACGCAGCTTGCTCCCAATGGAGAATGGACCATCCCACGAAATCTTGGCGAGCCGATCAACACACCATTTTCAGAGGAAACCCCATTCATCCATCCTGATGGAAAAACCTTGTATTTCACTTCCAATGGACACGTTGGAATGGGAGAAAAAGACATCTACGTTACTAGAATGGACTCGGTTGGGGTTTGGAGTACACCACAGAACTTGGGCTATCCGATCAATACTTGGAATGATGAGCAAGGTCTTTTTGTTGCGGCAAGTGGCGAGAATGCCTACTTCAGTTCAGATAGGGAAGGAGGCTTGGGAAAACTCGATCTATATTCATTTAAACTTTACGATGAGGTTAGGCCGACCCGTGTTACGTATGTAAAAGGAAAGGTTGTAGATAAAGTGACAGGTAAACCGCTGGCAGCCAAATTCGAACTAATCGATATTGAAACTTCCGAAGTTGTGATCGAATCTGGTTCAGACCCGATCAACGGAAGTTTTCTGGTTACCCTGCCAGTAGATCACTCATACGCTCTCAACGTTTCAAAAGACCAATATCTATTCTATTCCGAACATTTTTCGCTACCGAAGGAACACGATATCTCCAAGCCATACAGAATGGATGTGCCACTACAACCGATCAAATACGGAGAAAAGGTTGTATTGAAGAACATTTTCTTCGAAACCGCTTCGTACGACTTGCTCCCAGAGTCTCAAGTAGAATTGAATAAACTGGTTGCTTTCATGGTCAACAATCCGACCATAAACATTGAGATCGGAGGGCATACCGATAATGTAGGAAAGCCAGAGGACAATCAATTGTTGTCTGAAAATCGCTCGCGGTCGGTACGGACTTACTTGATCGAGAACGGAATTTCTGAAGACCGAATGCAGTACATGGGTTATGGACAAGAACAACCGGTTGATACGAACGAAACTCCTGAAGGACGAGCCAATAATAGAAGAACAGAATTTAAAGTATTGAGTGGTGAGTAGAATTTATGCCTTTGGCGCCCTTATTTTCCTTGTAGTACAATCAGTTGCTCAAAATGTTGAGCATTCAATTTATCTCATTGGAGATGCAGGAAAAGACACCACGCCTGGGCCTGCGTTGCTGATATTGGAAGAAGAACTGAAGTTGCATCCAACGAGCTCCGTGCTTTTTCTTGGTGATAACATTTACCCGGCCGGTCTGGAAGGGAAAGAAGGCGCAAAGAAGCAACGATTGTCAGAGTTAAAGCTCTTATCTCAGTTGGAACGAACCGAGAATCACGAAGGATATGTGTTCTGGATACCGGGTAATCACGATTGGAAAGCAGGCAGATGGCAAGGGCATTGGCTCGTTAAAAAAGAGGCGGAGTTTGTGGAATCGTTTTATGCCAAACAAGGCACGATAAAGAACGACACAGGTGCGGTTTTCTTTCCCAAAGAAGGCTTTCCAGGCCCAGATCTTCAACAGATCACAGAACATAACTATGATCTCATTACCATAGATGTTCAATGGTGGTTGCAAGATCAGTTCTTTCACAAGGTTCCAACTGAAAATGGGCTTACCAAAAAGAAGATGGAACAGCTTTTCCTGGAAAGGTTGGATAGTCTGTTGGCAAGATCGACAAAAAGTGGTGCTAAGACCATCATTGCTGCGCATCATCCCATGTATAGTAACGGGCATCATGGAGCAGCTAAGCAACCATTCCGATTCATACTTAATTGGGTTCCTCCATTTCAACTGTTCGGTCTAATAGGGCTCAATAGAGCCATGGTTCAGGATATTCCACAGCCTAGATATAAGCGTATCCGCAATCGGATCCTAAACATCATCAACAAATATCAAGGTGTTATTTACGTTTCTGGTCACGATCATAATCTTCAGTATCTAAAGAAGGAGAACAACCATTATCTGGTAAGCGGAGCAGGGAGTAAGCGCTCTTCTCTTTCTGGAGATAAATACGGGGCATCTTTCATGGACGATACCAACTACGGTTTCATGCGCTTAGATGTGATGGATAACGGCAGAATTCAGTGTCATGTGTTCGGTCATACAACAGGAACGATTATTTACTCGTTCTGGCTAGATTGAATTTGAACATTCAGTTCACGCGTTTATTCTGGTAACAAATTCAGTTCTTTGTTCTGATGAGATATAAAGCAATACTTTCTGTTCTGTTATTATTCTGCTTTGTAGAAGTACAAGGTCAAGCTCAACTTACACGCGTTTATGGTGGTGAAGGCTATGATTTCGGGGCTGAAGTCATTCAAACTACAGATGGTGGTTATTTGATTGCTGGCAGTTCAAGCAGCTTCGACAACGATTTGAGTTCTCAGGTTTTGGTGTTCAAGACCGATCAATGGGGTAACGTTGAATGGCGTAAAAGTCTGGGAGGAGAATTTGCCGATCAAGCGGAAAGCATGGTGGAATCTGCAGATGGTAACCTGCTTGTTGCAGGTTTTACTGAGACCGTTAACAGCACCTATCAATTTTACGCTTTGAAACTCACCACTGAAGGCGACACCATCTGGACCCGCCATTATGGTGGCTCAGAATGGGATTTCTGCCGGCAAGTGGCGGCTCTTCCAGATGGAGGATTCGCGCTTTTTAGCCAGACTAACAGCTATGGTGCAGGCGAGGGCGATTTTTATCTGGTGAGAATTGATAGCCAAGGCGATACGCTTTGGACCAAAACCTACGGTGGTGCTTTTGAAGAGAGCGGAGAATCGATAGCATTAGCTGCCGATGGTGGTTTTTTTCTAGCCGGAGTAACAGAAAGTTTTGGGGCAGGAGGAAAAGACATGTATGTGGTTAGAACGGATGCTGCTGGCGATACGCTTTGGACCAAGACCTTTGGTGGAGTGGAAGATGATTATTGCTACGCAGTTGCTGCAACTGCTGATGGTGGGTATGTTCTTGGTGGAGGCACCTTCAATCTTACACCCGAGAAGGCAGATTTTATTCTTCGAAAGGAAGATGGTACACAACAGTGGGTAAAAACGGAATCGAAGCTCGGAGACAATTTTCTGACAGACGTAATTATTGAACCAGGAACTCAGAACGTAACGGCCGTTGGATTCTTGACTGAAAGTGATGAATTCGGGGGAGTTGATTCACGAATTCTTCGTTATGGTGCAGATGGGGTTTGGAACAATGTGGCAAAGAACCATGGAACTGCAGCATTCGATAAGATCGTTGATGTTAAGTTAACGGCTGATGGGGGTTATGTCATGCTCGGAACTACGCAGGGCTACCTGAATCGCTTTGACGATATCTGGATGGTTAAGACGGATAATCAGGGATTTGGAGTTCCTGCAACGTTGGCGGTCAATGAAGTGAATGTCGGTAGCGAAACATTTGCTGTACAGGTTGCTCCGAATCCTGTAAGTACCAATGCCGCACTGATGATCGATGGATATGAGGTCATTTCAAAAGCATTCAGAAATCCACTTCAACTGAAAGTATATAACGCTCTTGGAAGATTGGTACATGTTCAGAACATTCGATCTGGAAATGCTCCGCTCGAGCTGAATGATGTTGCCGCTGGGATTCTGAGTTACCAGCTAATTGCAGGGAATAACCTACTTGCTACGGGCAAATTGGTAAAAATCAATCAGTAAGAAAATTTAGAAGTAAGCGGCAAAGCCAATATATGCGCTTTGCGAAGTGCCAACCATTGGCAGCACGTAACCTTCTAGATTGTTTGTGCCAAGTTTGATCTCAAACACATTTGCAAATTTCTTTCTCAGTTCTAAACCAAGATGCCAACTGCCAAATCCACCGTAGGCAAATCGTCCGTCTATGTAGAACCCTTTAGGTAGTGGAGAACTTGTGCCGATGTATCCGTATGGAACGTAAGAACTGGCAATCCGGTACTGAATTCCAGCATAAAGCCTCAGTCCTTTTTCATTCAGTTTGTAAAATCCTTCCAATCGGATTCTTCCTGGAAGAACCACATTGTAAGGTGTTCCCTCAAGTTTCGTTGCAAATCCGTCTACAACAGAATCAAGATTGATTGAAGAAAAAGAGCCTTCGCTGCCGAACAAATTCACATCTACGCCTTCAAACCGAAATACGGAATCCAGATCGGTATGCTTTAGGTTCTGATTGTATCGGATAAAGCCCATGTCATCCATATCCAACACCAAACCGAATTTTTCTGCTTCATAGGCAACACTAAGTGCTGCACTTAAGCCCAATCCATTGGCGTCAAAGTACTGAGCTGAGTTTATTGAACTTGAACGTATTTCACCGTGCACTTCACCATCAAGGTATTCGCCATTGGCATCGGTATATAACTCAGCTTGATCTATTAGCAGCCGAATGTTCCTGTTTCCGGTAAGAAGAGAAAGTCCAAAGCCGATTCGCCATTTATTGCCATTGCTGCTGGTCAAGTGCTTCAGCAAACCAATCTCGTACTGCTTGTAAGTGATAAAATTGGCTTCGAGTCCAGATAGGTCTGCTGTTTTACCGGCAAACATGGCGTTACCAAATACTACAAGGTCGAAAAGGTCTTTGCTGAATTTGGCATTGGCATGGGTTCTATCAGCAATGTTCACGTACCAGCCTAATCCTTTGGCGCTATCTGGTATGTGACGCGCGTACAGACCGAAATCAAGATCAACACCTATTCCATTTGTGTTTCCCAGCCTATTGCTTGCTGCTTCTCTCAGATTTCGATCCAAGAACTTCCCTTGGTAGGCTTTCCAGATAAGGTTTGAGGTTACTGCGTTGCTGGCCAACTGATATCTACCATGAATACCAACGGAATAGCCAGTTTGCGTATCGTTGAAAACAGGATGTCTGAACTGGCCAAAACCAGATAAGGCCATCAGCAACGGAAAAGCGATTATTATTCGTTTCAAAACGTAGATGGTCCGAAATTGATATTGAAATTCCCGATGAGCTTCAGGTCAATGCCATACGTATCATAAAACTCCATCAGATCTGGCTGACCTGCCGTGTTGAATATAGCCTTGATACGAACATGCCTCGTTTCAGGTAGAACAGCAGTAACTCTTGCTGGAACAGGGATGTTTATTCTGGATTCCAAGGGTGCCAGAACTCGGTTATCAGCATCCAATTGAGGCGCTGCTATGGTTGAAGGAGCAACCAGTGTATCCAATTGAACCATGTTCTCATCAAGCATGATCAATTCAACAGATCCCGAAAGTGGAAGTCCGTTGACCGCAATGAGCGTAAAACTCCCACTGTTTACCGACTCAACAACTCCAGACTCGCTCAGGTTCCAAGCAATGGTGTCAACCAAAGTTAAATTATCGATACGGGTACGAAGCGGAATATCAATGTTCATCAGCGCCTCAAAAGGCCTATCGTAGTAGAAGAAGTCGTTCCCAGCAGATACGTTTCCAAGCGGATTCAGATCAAATCCAAAGGTGAATCCAAGCTCATTCGGCAGATTTTCTATGAACTGTTTAATGTTGGAGTTGGCGTTGTTCAATTCATAATCTACTGTGTAAGGAATTACATCTACCGCGTTTCCAGTTATGTCCAGCGCCCTTGTAAGTAGAATATTGCTCCCAACTATTTCGTGGTTCAATTCAACCGTGTTTCCTGTTCTTGTGTTGACGGAAGCAAGTCTATCCAATTTGAATTTCGCGTCCGCACCAACACCGTTAACTATGTGGAGCCCTATGGTTACAGAATCAAGAAACATCTGACCGTCCGTAATGCGGTCCAACACGTCAATTTTCGAATTTTCCTCTTCGGATAAGGTTGATTGTTGCCCGAAATATCCAACGCCATAATTGGGTACAATGTCCAAGAAGGAGTATTCCAATCGGAGTATCGTTCCGCTTGGAATAGTAACAGTATCTCCGTCCAATGAAGTGTTCAGGTTGAACGCAGTTACCAGTTTATTGAATCCAGAACCATCTAAGCCTCGCAGGTCAATATTGTAATTGGCAAGATCGAATTCAAATTCGGCAATTGCAGTATCGGTTATGCTACCTGGAGGAACCACACCGCTGCTCACAAACTGATTTCCGTATAACGAAGCAACGGGAATTCTATAAGTGAAGTCAAGTGAGGTCTCGATAATGCTTTTGATCTTCAGTTTAAGTTTTCCGCTGCGGACCGTTACTTTTTTCAAAGCCAGATCACCAAGGTCGTACTGCGTTTCGTCAACCACCGATCCAGGTACTTCAAACCCAGGAGCCACATCTGTGAATACAACAGGTGAAACAATATCCTTTCTGAGTGTGGTGTCTGGAATCTGCAGAATGGAATCCAATGGCAGGTCAATCAACGAGGTTTCAATATTGAGCCTCAATGCGCCATCGGCAGAAGATGTAAGCAGCGAATCCGCCACAAGGTCAGCCATAGTCAACCTAGTGTGAATTACCGGAGCTAGTACATCAACATCCCAGCTGGTATTTGCAATATCCTGCTTGCACCCGCTCAACGTGGCGGTGAAACAACCTATGAAAAACAGAATGCGTTGTAGGTATTTCAAGTTGCGGCTAAAGTAGGAAAATAGCACCTCATACGAATATGGGCACCAGCTGATAACGTGTGCAGTGCTTGATTTGTTATGTATCGTTTATGCAACATAGCTGAACGAACCGGTATGCGAAAACGAAACATCTCGTTCAACAACACGTAATAATTGGCGTCAACTTTAAAACCTAACTCAAAACTCTAACTGAAATGGAAACTATCTCTCAGAAAAAAGTAATCGTTTCGTATGTCATCACTTCCTTGCTTATCATTCTTATTTCGGCAACCACCAGTATGCTTGGAATGCTTGGAGATACGTCATTGCCAATTACAGGCACCATGTCTAACGAATTGATGGCAGTGCTGCAACTATGTGTGGTCTTACTTGCCAATCTGGTTCTTCATGGCATTTTTTACTACGGAGGTTTGAATTCGGCACCATTGACAAAAGGATTGGCTATTGGTGTTGTATTAGGTCTTTCCTACTTCATGATTAGCGTATTTGCTCTAAACGTGTACGACATCAATTCAGATCCTATTCAGTTATTGATGAGTGCTTTAAGTGGAAGGGTGATCGAGTATAGCTCTGGCGGAGTACTCACTGCCATTATCAGCGTTACCGATATCCACAAATGGGGATTGCTTCGAGCTTTCTAGTAACCGTATTTATCCTTCCAGAATTTCTTTAAACGGTCGCGGTCGGCAGATTCGCGACCGTTTTGTTGTGGTTCGTAAAGAACTGTACCGCTGAGTGCTTCTGGCATGTATTCTAAACTGACGAAATTATCAGGATGATCGTGCGCATAATCATACTCAGCACCATACCCGATCTGCTTCATGAGTTTAGTAGGCGCATTACGTAAATGCAGGGGTACTGGCAGGTCGCCTGCTTCGGAAACCAGAGCCTTGGCTTTTTTTATGGCCAGATACGTTGCATTGCTTTTTGGCGAGTTTGCCAAGTATACTGCGGTCTGAGAAAGAATGATATCAGATTCTGGAAATCCAATAACAGAAACAGCCTGAAAGCAGTTGTTGGCGATCACGAGAGCTGTTGGATTGGCCGCACCAATATCTTCAGATGCCAATATCAGCATCCTTCGTGCAATAAACTTAACATCTTCGCCTCCATGTATCATTCGTGCTAACCAATACACCGCACCGTTAGGATCGCTTCCGCGCATTGATTTAATGAATGCGGAAACGACATCGTAATGGTTTTCACCACCCTTATCGTAGGTGGAAAGAGAATTTTGAAGACACTGTTCAACAGCAGAGTTGGTGACAATAACCTTTTCAGAATCAGACGACCGAACGATAAGTTCCAAATTGTTAAGCAGTTTCCGTGCGTCTCCGCCACTGAAACGTAGCATCGCTTCATTTTCTTGGATCGAGATTTTCACGTTCAGCTGTTCTTCCAATTTAATTCGCCCCTTTTCCAAAAGCGCTTCGAGCTGTTCGCGCTCTAAACTCTTTAGAATATACACCTGACATCGAGAGAGTAGGGCAGAAATAACTTCGAACGAGGGGTTTTCTGTGGTAGCTCCAATAAGCGTTACCAAACCTTTCTCAACAGCTCCAAGTAGGGAATCTTGTTGTGATTTACTGAATCTGTGAATCTCATCTATAAACAGAATCGGCTTTCCTTTATTGGAAAATAGACCCTGACCTTTGGCCTTTTCAATCACCTCACGCACGTCCTTAACGCCAGAGTTAATGGCACTTAAGTTGAAGAACGGCCTGTTCATCGTTTGCGAAATGATGTTTGCCAACGTGGTTTTACCCGTTCCTGGAGGTCCCCATAATATCATTGACGGTAGTTGCCCCGAACCAATTGCGTTGCGGAGAACCGAGCCTTCTCCTACCAGGTGGTCCTGACCTACGTAATCGGATAATGATGCTGGTCTTAAGACTTCGGCTAAAGGACTGTTATCGTTCATGAGTACACGATCCTATTTGCTCTTCTCGTCAGGTTTTGTCTCCTCGGTTTCCACTTCTTCTTCCATGCAGTAAACGGCAAGAAGGTCTTTGGCCTCTGAGTTGTTCAGTTCGGCAGCGGCAGTAAGATCTTTGCAGCTCTGTTTTGGTTTTCCGGTCTCAATACGTAGTTGGGCACGATGCAGAAATGCAACAGCAAGAAATGGGTCAAGTTTTATGGCCTTGTTCAAGTATTTCAATGCTTCTTTAAAGTCCTTTATCTGAGAATAAGTGTAACCAAGATCATCGTGGTAAACTGCGTTGAAACCATCCAATTCAATAGCCTGAAGGAAATCGGCAATGGCACTTGCGGTATCAGAAAGAGCCAATTTACTCCAAGCTCGATGATGATAGGCTTCGTGAAAAGCAGGGTTCATTTCGATAGCCTTGTTAAAGTCATTCAGCGCCTCTGCATGTTTACCGAGAAGAGAAAGCGCATAGCCACGGCTTTCATAGGCGTTAGGGTAATCCGGTTTAAGACTGATCACTTTGCTGAAATCGGCAACTGCCCGTTTCAGGTCTTTCCTTTCAATGTAGCAGAAACCACGATAATTATATGCCTTTATCATTTCAGGATCTAACTGTAAGGCCTTATCGAAATCAATAATGGCGTTCATTGCATCTCCCAAACGCATGTAGGTCGAACCTCGCATCATGTAGGCTTCTAAATAATCAGGTTTGAACTCTATGGCCTTGTTGAAGAACGGGATAGCCTGTTCATCTTGACCACTGTTAGTTTTTAGAAGACCTTGGATAAAGTGATCTTTAGATGTTTGAGCAACGGATAATGACGATTGCAACACGTATGACATGGTAAGTGTCAAATGAATCATCAATACCACAATTTTCATAACTCTTAGTTTTGAAGCGAAAGCAGTGTTTCTTTGGCTTGAATCACTCCGTTCTGATATGCAAGTACAAGATCGGCCATGGCCTGATCTTTATTGTGGACCTTAAGATAGGCCATTGCTCGGTTATAAAAGGCTTTTCCGTCTGACGGATTGATATCAACCGCTGCAGTGAAATCAAGAATTGCACCTCTAATGTCGTTAAGTTGAAGTCTAACAGCTCCTCTATTCGTAAACAATTCTCCGTCTTCATCATTCAACTCAATAGCCTGGTCGTAATCGACCAATGCCTTTTCATAAGAGCCGAGCATAGCAGCAATTCTCGCCCGATTGAATAGGGCATCTTCGTGCTTAGGGTTGATCTTAAGGGTTGTGGTGAAATCTTCTAAAGCACCGCTAACTTGGTTGAAGAAAATCTTTGCTAAGCCTCTGTTGTACAGGATATCAGCGTTGTTCTTGTCAATCTCAAGCGCGCTAGTATAGTCTGCTATTGCACCTTCAAAATCCTTGCTTTCGAATTTCAGATCGCCATCCGCAACGAAATCTTCAGCACTTTTTTTCATCCTTATTGATTACAGCGGCTTGCAATGTACTCTTGAGCCTCAGATTCTCCCATTTCCCCGGCCAAATACCAATCGATACAAGCGCCAGGGGTATCGCCTAATAGGCTTTTACAAATACCTCTGTTCATATAGGCCGAAGCGTATTCTGCATCGATGATAATCGCTTTGTTGAAATCGTCAATGGCTCCGTGGTAATCCTTCAACTCTTTTTTAGCCACACCACGATTGTGAAGAGCAGTTTTATTCTTTTCGTTAAGGTTAATGGCGTAGTTGTACGCTTTCATGGCCTCAATGTAATCTGCCGTTTCCATCGAAAAATACGCATCACCCATACGAACGTAAGCGAGCTCGTTTTTCGGGTCAAGTTCTAAAGCTTTCTTGCAATCTTCAATCGCACCTTTGTAATCCTTCATTTCAACGTAAATGGCACTTCTGAATGCATATGCCATGCTGTTCTCAGAATCGATCTGCACAACCTTATTGAAGTCTTGAATGGCCAAAATGCCCTTGCCAGAAAGATATTTCGCTTCTCCACGTTTCAGCAGATAGTCGGTGTTGGTCTTGTCTTCTGTAATGGCTTGACTGAGGAGTTCTATGGCTTCTTTGAACTCTTTATCGTCCATTTTTCCCAACGCTTGAGCGTAGAGTTCTTTGGGTGTTTGTGCGTTTGCAAATTGAGAAATGGCAATGAAGGCCGCAATTAGAATTTTCTTTGGCATTGAATAAGTTTTCTAGGTGCCGCCAAAAATACTCATCTGAACAAATGGAGGATAGTTGAAAATGAACGAATGCGATTATTGGTCGCAATATTCGGCAAAGGACGCTATGGCAACCATGTATCCTAGCTTTTGAGCCTTTAAAATATCGGCACAGGCACCACGCACATCTCCATTCAGAAATTTCACCTCTCCTCTTAAGGTGTAGGTCTTCGCGTACTCAGGGTCTATTGATGCAGCACGATTAAGGTCTTCAATTGCTCGTTTGTAATCCTTTATTTCTTTCAAAGCAAGCCCACGACCTAAGTACGCTTCCTTCTCAGAGGGGTTCAACTCAATAGCAGTTGTATAATCTGTAATTGCCCCATTGAAATCATTTAAGTTTCGTTTGGCTCTACCCCTGTTCGCATAAGCATCGCTGTAGGCAGAATTAAGCGCAATAGCGATATTGTAATCTTGCAAAGCTCCATAATAGTCGTCCAGCTCGTCTTTTATATAACCTCGAAAGTTGAATGCTTTGATAAATCTCGGGTCAATTTCGATGGCTCTATTAAGGTCCGCCAAGGCGCCCCTGAAATCTTGCATGCTCGTTTTCGTCTCAGCCTTACGGTAGAATTCTTCTGCGGTCTGTGAGAACACCACCCCAGAGAGTAAAGCGAATAGAAATACGTGGGCCAGTTTAAGCATTGAGTCAAATTTACGAAAACTGACGATGCTAGCTATAAGGCTGGACCGAAACGAAAACCTAGTAATGTGAAATTTTAAGGTTCAAGATCAGAATTTGGCCTTTAGGTAGAGCATAATTATCAGTTGGTCATTCTTCTTTCCGCTTGCAGCGAAGTGCTAGAGAAAGAGATGTTAAGGTAGGCGAGATCAT